>JBBDWJ010000232.1:0-18720 GCA_040902925.1 Bryobacterales bacterium
CCCATAGGGGTCGTTGGCGTCCACGAAAGTGACGCCCGGCATGAGCGGCTCGAAGGGCTCACGGTATTTAGCCTGCCCGGTTACGGCGATCGACCCAAGCGTCCGGCCGCCGAAGGAACCGTTCAGCGCAACGATGCCGTACTTTTCAGGACTCCGCTTGCGGCCGTAGCCTTTCGCGATCTTCAACGCGCCTTCGACAGCTTCCGTGCCGCTGTTGGCGAAGAACGCGCGTTGCAATCCGCTAATTTCGACAAGGCGTTCGGCGAGCCGGCCCTGGTAGCGCTGGTAATAGAGATTCGAGCAATGGATCAGCTTCTCCATCTGCTCGCGCATTACCGAGAGAATGCGCGGGTGGGCGTGGCCCAGGGCGTTCACTCCGATGCCGGAAACAAAATCGAGGTAGCTGCGGCCATTGAGGTCGCAGACATGGCATCCCTTGCCGTGATCGAGTACCAGCGGATAGCGGCCGTAGCTTTGTACCAGGCACTGCTTTTCCCTGTCGATGATCTGAGTTTCTTCGGACGAAAGCGTCGGCTTTGTGGCTGACATAGAGGCTCCTTCGGGCTCGAGACCGGGCTTACTGGGCCCGGGTTTGTGTCCACCGCCGGCCTTGGCCGGCTGGACAGGCGGGAGCGCCTGTCCTACTTGGCGGCGTTTGCCGATGCGAGCGTCCGGCGCTCCTTATCGTCGAAAACGCCCTTTCCGGTTGCAATTCGAGCCCGCCGGCCCGTAAGGCAACTCCTAAGTTATCAAACTTGTGATTTGAGCCTGGTCCGGCCGCGGACGCTCGGTTTCGAGACTCTCCACGAAGCTCGCTAGCCCGCGAGCGGATCCCGGAATGGGCGATGTGCTGGTGGGTCGGCCTTCCGAGGCCGCCGTGCCGATGTCCCCGCCGCGACTAGACCAGCACCGTTAAGGTGGCTTCGTCGCGACGGACCGGACGGTAGAGCGTGTCGCGCTCGACCGGCTCGCGGCCGGCTTCGCGGATTAGACGCAGCAGATCCTCGCGGCGCAGCGACTGCGAGGTGGTGGCGCCGGCATCGTGGTAGATCTTCTCTTCGACCACGGTGCCGTCAAGATCGTCGGCCCCGAAACGTTGGGCGACTTGCGCAACCTTCGGAGTCATCATGATCCAGTAAGCCTTGATGTGCGGGAAGTTGTCTAATAGCAGCCGCGCGATGGCGATGTTCTTGATGTCGTCAAAGCCGGTGGTGACCGGCAGATGCTTCATCGCCGTGTTTTCGGGATGAAACGCCAGCGGGATGTAGGTCTGAAAACCGCCGGTTTCGTCCTGCAGGCCCCGCAGCCGCAGCAGGTGATCAACGCGGTCTTCTTCGGTCTCGATGTGACCGTAGAGCATGGTGGCGTTCGACTTCAGGCCGAGCTTGTGCGCCGAGCGGGCGGTGTCGATCCATTCCTGGCCGTCGATCTTGTGGTCGCAAATGATGCGCCGCACGCGCTCCTCGAAAATTTCCGCGCCGCCGCCGGGCAGCGAATCGACTCCGGCTTCCTTGAGCTTGCGCAGCGTCTCGTCGATCGACAGATGCGCGCGCCGCGCCAGATAGCCGACTTCGACCATCGTGAAGGCCTTGAGATGGACTGCCGGGTAGCGCTCTTTGAGCCCGCGGATCATCTCGCAGTACCAGTCGAGGTTGAGTTCCGGGTGCAGTCCGCCGACGATGTGAAACTCGGAAACGGCTTCGCTATAGCCTTCGCCGGCGATGTGCCACACCTGTTCGTGCGACATCGTGTAGGCCTTGGGATCGCGCTTCTGCTTGCCGAAGGCGCACAGTTTGCAAGCGGCCACGCAGACGTCGGTCGGATTGATGTGCCGGTTGACGTTGAAGTAGGTGACGTTGCCGTTGAGTTTTTCCCGGACGTGATTGGCCAGATAACCGATCGCCAGCAGGTCGCTCGATCGATAGAGGGCGACACCATCGTCGAAGTCGAGCCGCACGCCGCCCAGCACCTTGGCGGCGATGGGGCGCAGCGTCGAGTCTTCGATGTGAGGCGTCATGTTGGATGTGTGGTAGGGACAGTCACCGTCCGGCACCCCCGTCCGGCACCCGATCCAATGCCTTGGTGGTCGCGAAACGTGGTGACTGTCCCCGTCGGGAGCCTGTTACGGGCTCACAGAATATCCGCGGCCCAAAAAACAAAGAATAACACGCTGACGTAACCGTTGACGGCGAAGAAGGCGGCGTCGACGCGCGAGAGGTCATCGGCACGCACCAGGCTGTGTTCGTAGACCAGCAGGGCCGCAACGACGGCAATGCCGCCCAGACCGAGCCAGCCAAGCCCCAGAATCCGCCAAAGAGCGAGCAGCAAGCCGACCATGACCACATGGAGCAGCCTCGCGACGAGCAGCGCCCGAGCAACGCCGAGCGACTGAGGGACGCTCCGCAGCCCGTTGCCGCGGTCGAAATCGACGTCCTGGCAGGAGTAGATGATGTCGAAGCCGGCGGTCCAGCACATTACCGCCGCCGTGAGCAGCAGAATCGTCGGATCCAACGAACCGCGGATCGCGATCCAGGCGGCCGCCGGCGCGATCCCCAACGCGAATCCCAACACGAGGTGCGAGAAGGCCGTGAAGCGCTTGGTGTACGAGTATCCGAACACCACGGCGAGCGCGACCGGAGTAAGACGAAAGCAGAGCGGGTTGAGCATCCAGGCTGCACCCGCAAGCACCAATGACCAAAAAACGATGAAGCCCCAGGTGAACGACTTGGAGAGCAGTCCCGCCGGAATCGCGCGCACCTTCGTGCGCGGGTTGGCGGCGTCGATGTCAGCGTCGGCGACGCGGTTAAAGGCCATCGCGGCGGAGCGGGCGGCCACCATGGCGAGGATGATCCAGCCGAGCTTGATTCCCAGCTCTCGCCAGGAAAGGCCGCTGCCGCTCGCCGCCAGCAGCGCGCCCGTGAGTGCGAACGGCAGGGCGAAAATCGAGTGCTCGAACTTGATCATTTCGAGCACGGTGCGGATGTTAGCGAGGAACGGCATTACTGTTGATTCCATCGCCGGTCGTTCACCAAACGATTGATGTCTTCTTCGAGTTCCTGAAAGGCTGACAATGTCCGGAGGGGTGAAAAGTCTTGAACTAGTTCGGACACGCGCGTCAATAGTGTGTGGCTTTGGAAACCACGGAGTCTGCGGCCAGAAAGACCGCTCGCTCTCACCAGCAGATCTCTCAAAACACTTTTTGGGTCAGGGAGTGACTCGCAACGCCGCAACTCGGGTAGCTCAAGATCCATCCTTCCGTTAGGATTGCCCGCAGCTCGACGGATTGCCTGTGTGTCGAACAAAAACCACGCCTCGGTCATTCGCACCGGCACCACACAGATGGCTGGCGGTGTTCCTTCCGGCTCCAGGAGATCGAGTGTTTGCTGGATTTCACTGCGTCTCACCTGGGCCGACATGGATTCTGAATCGCGATGTACGAATAACAATTCACAAGGATAGAGATCTATCGCCCACCGTGTTCTTTCACCAAGACCGCGGGCTGGCGGAACAAGTCGCCTCAGGTCCGCCCAACGGGGCTGGAAACCCCGCGTGATGCCGGCTCTCTGAAGAAGCCAAACTAGCGGCGAGATTAGCGCTCGATCAGAGCTTCCGTCGGTAACCAGCGTAAACCGAAGGGGGTTCAAGCCAACTCCCTGAAGGGCAAGAGCATCTGTACGTCCGGTCGATCAACAACCCGGCGTTTCCCACGCGCTTGCGGGAGCCGACTCTTGGGCCCTTGTCCCTCACCCTCCTGGTCAGCCGTTATTGTCGGGTTCAGATATGCGAGAAGCGGCCCGCGCGAGGTTATATTTTCTTCATCGTGCACTGCACGCCAAGTATCGGACAAGCAACTGAAGGACAATCTGCTGAAGCGGCGTGGGCCCGCGACTACCTCCCTCAGTTCGGCCATCAGCAAGCTATCGTCAGGCACTTGAGTCACAACAGCCGGAGAGTGAGTGTTGATGATCACCTGACGCAGAGGATTCTCTGGATCGCGAGGTTCGCTTACGTCGATAGCAATGTCCTGTAATAACTCCAACATCGCCGGTATGCGCTCAGGGTGGATGCCGTTCTCAGGTTCCTCCAAACACAGCACGCCGCTCGTTTCAGGATCTAGTTCCAGGATCGTTAGGGCCAAAAAACGGAGGGTGCCGCCGGAAAGGGCTCGAGCAGGATGGGAAGTTCCGTACTTGTCGGTGACGTAAAGAGTCAGTAGTTCCCGGCGCTCATCGCGATCGATCCACACGTCTCGCACATCATCTATGAGTTGTGAAAGACGATTGGCAGCGCGGGTAAGAACCATGCTCTCCCGCCAATCTGGGTCCAACTCCCAAGTTTTGCTAAATCTTTCGGTCTTAGCCAAGTGATAGAGAGTGGCAGCAAGGTGAGCCCCACTCGACCCTAGGCGAACCGGTGCGTTGAATGTATCCGGCTCGCGAAGAGCGGATGGCTCGAGCTGAAGAAGTCTCCAGGATTGCATTTCCCGCTTTGCCAGCGTTGCAGTCGGGCTCTCCGCCGCGTTAGATGCAGAAAGAGCCGTTCGTGGAAGATTCGTTGCTAGAAGAGATCGAGGTTTTCCCGCACTCCCACCGTCTTGGTGGATCTTAATGATGCGACTGCCCCCGCCATTGTCGGTCGAAATAAACGGTGTGGCCCTCCGTTCCCCGGTTACCGCGGATTTGCGCCAAGCCGGGCTATGCGGGAACCCCAGATGACCGTACGCTTCGCCTAGTTTGATATGGGACAAGTCCTCGCGTTTGAGCTCGAGACTTCCAACGCTCTTCGGACCATTGTCCTTTCGATAGGCCAACGTTAGCGAGTAAACCAAGAACGTTGTGCGCGCTTTTGCCTCTTGGCCTAGATCGTCAACCCCGTCGGTTGGAACGATCATCTCTGCTTCAAAGGACATCACATCGTCGTAGTCTTCCCCTGCTCTGTGAAACAAGCTTCGCACATCTCCAGTCCGCCCTCCTTCATCTCGCACAGACAGGGCGGCATCCATGAGTGGCTGCTCGGAAAGAGCACTCAAGAAGCGGATGGCGTCAAAAAGATTCGATTTGCCAACGCCATTCGGACCCGCAACGCAGGTAAACGGCCCAAAGCGGACATCAACGTCCACCAAGTTCTTGAACCCACTGACCTTTAGGCGTGTCAGCATCTTGGTGTCATTGTAGTTCTAAATCTCAATAAGCATGCGCACGGGCTGCTCGATGAGGTCTTTGATGTGCTTCAAGAACGTCACGGCTTCGCGCCCGTCGACGATGCGGTGATCGTAGGTAAGCGCGACGTACATCACCGGACGCACCACCACCTGCCCGTCGCGGGCGACCGGGCGGTCCTGAATCGCATGCAGCCCCAGAATGCCGCTCTGCGGTGCATTGACAATGGGCGTCGAGAGCATCGAGCCGTAAATGCCGCCGTTGCTGATCGTAAATGTTCCGCCCTTGAGTTCGGAAAGCTCGATCTTGTTGGCCTGCGCGCGGCGCGCGAAATCCGCGATCGCCAGCTCGATTTCGGCGAAGCCCAGCCGCTCGGCGTTCCGTAGAATCGGGACAACCAGGCCTCTGCCGCCGCCAACGGCGATGCCGATGTCGTAGTAGTTGCGGTAGACGATGGTGGTGTCGCGGACTTCTGCGTTGACTTGCGGAATCTGTTTCAGCGCCTCAACCGCGGCCTTGACGAAGAACGACATGAAGCCCAGCTTGATGTCGTACTTGCGCTGGAAGGCTTCCTGATGATGCTTGCGGAGGTTGATCACCTCCGTCATGTCAACCTCGTTGAACGTGGTGAGCAGCGCGGCGTTCTGCTGGGCGGCGACGAGGTTTTTCGCGATCACCCGCCGTAGCGGGCTCATCGGCACGATCTGCTCTTCCCGCTCTTCGGCCGCGTCGTCCGCGAGCTGGCGCGTCGCGGGTGCGGCGGGTTTCTCCGCCTCTTGCTCGTGGCGCTCCAGGTGGCGCATAACGTCTTCCTTGAGAAGGCGGCCACCGGGCCCGGTCGCATCCACGTCGCCGGCGTCGAGATCGTGCTCGGCCAATAGACGCCGGGCGGCAGGCAACACGCGAGCTTCCGCGCCGTCTGATCCCGCTTTTTCCGAGACCCGGATCTCGTCGGGCTTATCCTCGTCGGGAGGCTGCCGCACCGGAGGTTTGTCTTTGGGAGGATCTTCCCGCGGCGGCTTTTTGTGGGGTGGTTCCTTGCGCTCGGGTTCGTCGGGCTCGGGGTCTTTCTTTGGCGGCTCTTTCGCGGTCTTTTTCTCCTCGGCTGCCGCTTTTTTGCCTTTGTCCCGCGCCTCGCCGGATTCCTCGATCTGGGCGATGATGTCTCCTGGCGCGGCCTCCTCGCCGTCTTTCTTGAGGATCTTGATCAGGGTCCCGCTGACGGGGGCAGGCAGGTCCATGGCGGCCTTGTCGGTCTCGATCTCCACCAACACCTCGTCTTCGGTGACGCGGTCGCCTTCGGACTTGCGCCACTGGCCGATCTGCACTTCGCTGATCGACTCCCCTGACGTAGGCACTTTGACATCAACAGCCATGAATCGCATTCCTTCCTCGGACCTGACCGGCGCCGCAACGGCAATCCTCGATCGGGACGAGCAACCGGTAAGCCCAGGCGCGCACTTCGCATACGAGCAGGCCGAAGCTGTAGCACTGCTTGTGCGGCGAACAGCCAAACGCAAGGGCCCGCAGCTCGCCCAGGTGTCTTAATTGTATCGCCGCGATGGTTCGGCCAGTGGACCGTTCTGGTGGCTGCGGTCCGGCGAGTAAGGTCCCCAACCGGCACACAGCCAGCGGCCCTCGCTGCTATTCTGAGAAACCTAGCGTCGCGAGGCGCTATCGGGCGGCGAACACGAACCACGTGAAGGGGATACCTGGTCCAACATCCAGGGAGGCGATGGAAACGCTACAGGGGGCAAATCCCCCGGAAATGATGAACGGGCCCCTTCGCTTCTGCATGATCACGACGTTCTACCCGCCTTATAGCTTTGGCGGGGACGCGATTTACGTTCACCGTCTGTGCACCGAGCTGGTCAATCGAGGCCACGAAGTCGACGTCATCCACTGCGCCGATTCTTACCACCTGTTTCACACCGACACGAGCCAGCGGACCTTTCCGGTCAGCCGCGGCATCACGCAGCACAAGCTGAGTAGCGCGTTCGGCCCGCTTTCGCCGCTGCTGTCGCACCAAACCGGCATGCCGCTGCTCAAGACCAGGGATATCCAGCGCGTGCTGGCTGCCAAGCAATTTCACGTCATCCACTTTCACAATATTTCGCTATTCGGCGCGGGCGTGCTGGCGCTGGAGCCGGCCTATCCTGTTCTCAAACTCTACACGGTGCACGATCACTGGCTGGTGTGCCCAATGAGCGTGCTGTGGAAGAACCGCAGCCGTGCGTGCGACAAACCGACCTGCGTGCGATGCGCGATTCGCTCGCACCGGCCCCCGCAGCTCTGGCGCAGCACCGGGTTGCTCGAACGCTCCGCCGCGCACGTTGACCGGTTCCTGGCGCCGAGCCGCTTCTGCCACGATATGCACCGCAGCCGTGGATTCCACGGCCGCATGGAGGTGCTTCCCGAGTTTGTGCCGCTGGACGCGGCGGACGACTCTGGCCCCATAGAAATGCTCCACGAGCGGCCTTACTTTCTTTTTGTCGGCCGCCTGGAAAAACTTAAAGGGGTCGACGAAATCCTGCCGCATTTTCGCGGCGAGGGCTCCTATGACCTGCTGGTGTTGGGAACGGGCACGCACGAAAGCTCACTGCGCAAACAAGCGGCGGGCATGCCGCGGGTGCGTTTCGTAGGCTGGGTGAGCCAGGACGATATCCATCGCTATTACCGCGGCGCGCTGGGCGTTGTGGTGCCGTCGGTTACCTACGAAACTTTTGGCATCGTTGTGATCGAAGCGCTGGCGCATCGCGTACCTGTTGTCGTCAACAACTTGGGCGCGCTGCCGGAGGTTGCCCAAGAGAGCGGCGGGGGGCTGGTCTACAATACCCAGGAGGAATTGCGCGGGCACTTGGACCGCTTGGCGCGCGACGCCGATCTTCGCAACACGCTGGCCGAGCGAGGCCATCAGTCGGTGCTCGAAAATTACAGCCCAGAAGCCCACATGCGCCGTTATCAGGGATTGATTGTAGACGCTTGGCGGGAGAAATTTGGCGCCGCGCAATCCGATGGCCGCGTCCTGGCGAAGCAAAGCATCGCTTGAGTTTTCGAATCCCCGTGGATGCACGACGCGAAGGTTCGCCTGCCTGTCCGAATCCATCCGCCCGATCCGCCGCGCGGCGGACGGCTCCTTAGAATAGAAGTCTTCCTACCGACCAGTACATGAGCCGGCGACGCAGCAAGCAGCGAAATCAAGGTCCAGGGGCCGAGGAGCGCCTTGGCGCCGGTGCTGCGCAGCCTGTCTCGAAACAGCAAAATCCCGCCGCTTCCGCCGGAGCGAACGTGCCGGAAGCAGGGCTTACCTCTAAGGAATGGATTACCGCCGGTTTGGCGCTGCTGGTGATCTTCGCGTGCCTGGCGACTTGGTTTCAGTTCGACTTCAGCGACGTGATGGGTTACTACTCGATGTTCGCCGGGGCGCTGCTGAACGGTCGGCTGTCTCTCGATATCACACCCGACCAGGCTCAATTGATGGACATGATCCCCTACCAGGGCCGCTACTACCTGCAATGGGGGCCGACGCCCGGGCTGTTTCATCTCGTTCCGCGTGTTTTCGGAGTGAATCTTTCCGATCGCGTGGCGTGTCTGCTTGCCGGCTGGCTCAGCTCGCTACTGTTTCTGCAAATCACGCTGACGCTGCGCCGACGCCATTTTCCGGCGCTGCCTAAGTGGGTGTGCATCGCATCGTTCTGGATGTTTGCGCTGGGGAGCCCGACCGCGCTGGTGGTTTTGCGGCCCACGATCTACAACGAATCGATTGCGATTGCCGCAGCCGGCTTTCTCGGCGCGTTCGCAGCCTTCCTGTGCTATCAGGAGCGCCCGACGGCCGGCACGGCCTTGCTGTGCGGCCTGGGCGTGACCGTGGCGTTTACGACGCGCATCACGCTGGCGATCTATGCCGTGATGCTGTTTGCGGGGCTGGCCGCGGTCGAGTGGCTGCGCCGCGAGAGCTGGCAGCCGGCGGTACGGCGCCTGGCTGTCTACGCATTACCTATCGTGCTCGGCATCGTTGTGCAGCTCGTCTACAACCAGGGGCGCTTCGGCTCGCCGTGGTCTTACTTTCCGGAATACAGTCCCGGGTCGGCGACGCTGCTGCCGGCGTTCCGGCTGGAGCGGGTCCCCGAGAACATCCGGCATTACCTGCTTTCGGTGCCGGAGCTGAGTAACGATTTCCCCTGGGTGGCGCACCGCGGCTGGCAGCCGATCGAGAAGGTGATTCGCGCCGAGGCGATGTCGTCGATGCTGCTCGGAACGCCGGTATTGCTGCTGGGTCTTTGGGCGTTGCGGTTGTTTCGCCCGAAAGCAGAATATCCGGTGGACCTGAAGTTGGCGGTGGGGCTAGCCGGCGTGTCAGGCCTGCTCGTGTTCGCGGTCATGCTTACGTTTCATTCGGCCAGCCGCCGCTACATGCAGGATTTTCTGCCGATGCTACTGGTGGTCGCCTTCGCCGGCGCGGCGAGCTTGTGGAAACCGGGCGCGAATTGGCGCGTGTGCCGCGCGCCGGCGCTCGTGCTGTTGCTCTACATGACCGCCTTCCACGCGCACCTGGCGTTCATGCACTCGTTTGTTTCGCTGCCTTCGGACCTGAACGTGGTGCGCGCCGTAGCGGATTTCAGTCCCTGGGTGCGGCGCGTCCTTCCGGGGCCAAACCTTGACCGCGAAGAAGCAGTCGCGCGCAACGACCTGGGAACGCTGTATCTGCGGCAGCGGCGCTTCCACCAGGCGCTGGCCGAGTTTCAGCGCGCCGAAGTGTTGATGCCCGACTCCGAGGTGATCCGGAAGAACGCCCGCTTGGCGGAGCGCCTGACCGGCCGCACGAACTCACCGTGACGCGTATCGCCGGTTCTCCGTGAACACTCCCCCTCGAATTCTTCCGATAGCCGCTGGCCGGGGGTTGATCCTCACGAGGATTGGTGCGGCGTTGCGGACTCCGTGCTACTTGGCCGGTGGCTTGATGGGCGACAGCGGCACGTCCCAGTGCGCTTCCAGCAGCTCGAAACGCCGCTGCTCTTCCTTGCGGAAGGTTTCGTAGTCCGGATAAAGCTTGCGGGCGATCTGCTCTTCCTGGCTAGGCTCGCCCATCGCTGCCCAACTGGCGAAGGTGATAGTGACCATGAAGGTCCAGTCGTTGCGGCCGTCGCCGTGAAAGCGCGGCCGGTAGACCTTCAGCTCTTTGATGCGGCCGCGTTCCTTCTCGGCGTTCATGATTGGATAGTGGTTCTTCATGTAGAGCCGTTCGTACTCCTGTTGGAAGCCCCACTTCACTTTGTAGAAGTAGGCGACTTCGACGGGCTCGTCTTGTTGGGCCACAGCGGCGGGGGCGAGCAGTAGGGCGGCGAGAAGAGTCCAGATCAGTTTCATGCGGTTTCTCCTGAGTTCCCTATTATGGCGCGGCTGGCTAAGCGCTGAATCCACATTGCGCTTGCGCACTCCTGATCGAAGCTCGCGCAAACCGGGGCGACCAGAACGGCTTTGCGCAGGAAAATCGCCGCGATCCGAGCCCTACCCGCGAGGGTGGGGCCACACAATTCAAAACGCAGCGATGCCTACATCTGCGAATCGTCCCCGCCCGCGTTGGATCGCGATGGGACAGCGACGCCTAATATGCAAAAGGCCCCACCCTTGCGGGTAGGGCTCGGATCGCCGGCGGCGATTGCAGAAACCTCGCGATCGTAGCGGCCAACTCACCCCTTGATCACGCCCATCGGCCGCAGTCTCGCCACCTTCTTCGCCAGCCCGGCATTGTGCACCACTTCGATCACTTCGTCCACGTCCTTATAAGCCTCGGGAATCTCTTCCAGAATGCCTTTCTTCGTCTCGCTGCGGATGTAGATGCCGGCGTCTTCGAGGCTTTTGAGCACGCTTTGCAGGTCGCGCCCTTTTTTGGCGGCGGCGCGGCTCAACAGGCGGCCGGCTCCGTGGCAGGTGGTTCCGAACGTCTCGTTCATCGAGCCTTGCTGGCCCGCCAGCACCCACGATGCCGTGCCCATGCTGCCTGGAATGAACACCGGCTGGCCGACGCTGCGGTAGACGGGCGTCACCTCGGGATGCCCCGGCGGGAACGCACGCGTAGCGCCCTTGCGGTGCACCAACACGTCGCGCTTTTTGCCATCAACTTCGTGGCGCTCGTGCTTGGCGATGTTGTGGCATACGTCGTAGATCAGATCGAGCTGCGTCGCCTCGCCAAAAATTCGCTTGAACGCGCCGCGCAAGAAATGCGTGATGCCCTGGCGGTTGGCCCAGGCAAAGTTGGCGGCCCCGCGCATGGCCGAGAGATACGCTTGGCCTTCCTTGGATTGCACCGGGACGCAGGCAAGCTGGCGGTCGGGGATCTCGATGCCGTACTTCTTCATCGCCGCACCCATCTCGCGCAGAAAATCGGTGCAGACCTGGTGACCGAGGCCGCGCGAGCCGGAGTGGATCAGCACCACGACCTGGTTTTTGGCGAGGCCCATGGCGCGCGCCGCGTCGTCGTCGGCGATCTGATCGACGTACTGCACTTCGAGGAAGTGATTGCCGCTTCCGAGGGTACCGATTTGGGGCCGGCCGCGTTCCTTGGCGCGATCCGACACATCGGCTGGGTCCGCGTCGCCGAGCGCGCCGCCGGCTTCGGCGTATTCAGCGTCGCGCGGCTCGCCGTAGCCGTGGCGGACCATCCAGCCCGCGCCCTCGACGAGCACGTGGTCGAGTTCCTTGGGGCTGATCTTGACGAAGCCCGAGCCGCCGGTGCCGCACGGCACGTCGCGAAAAATCTGGTTGACCAGATCACGCAGCTTGGGGCGCACCTCGGGCTCGCTGAGGTTGGCGCGCACCAGCCGAACGCCGCAGTTAATGTCGAAGCCGACGCCTCCCGGCGAAACCACGCCGCTCGACATGTCGGTGGCGCACACGCCGCCGATCGGAAAGCCGTAACCCTGGTGGATGTCGGGCATTGCCAGGCTCGAGCCCACGATGCCGGGCAGCGTCGCGACGTTGGCGGCCTGCTCGAGCGAGGCATCTTTCGCAATCTTGTCGAGGATCGACTTGCTGGCGTAGACCCGCACGTCGGTGCGCATGCCGCGGCGCTTGTCTTGCGGGATCCGCCAGCGGTAGTCGTCGATTTTTTCGAGTTGGGCGATCAGACTCATGGGCCAGGCTCAGCGGTCCAAAAGGACTCAGATATCCAAAAACACTTGCGATTCCCAGCGCCCGTTGCGCTGCTCGACCTTGAGCTCATAGTAGGTCACGGCTTTAACGATCAGCGTCCAGGGATGGCGTTTGGGGTCGCGTGGCTCGCCGGCCAGCCGGGCTTTGAGTCGCGTGGGCGTGACCTCATCCACCCAAAAACGCTTGGGGGCGAAAGCGTCGGAATCGAACAGGTAGAGGATCTCGTTGAGCCAGTCGACCAGCAGCGATTCATAGTTCTCGCTCTCGAGCTCGACGCTTTTCTGCTCGCGCTCCTCGACGGCCGAAGTGTCGGCGGATAGCGCCAGCATCGCCCGCGCCGAGTTCTCGAACAGTTCGGCGGCCGTGGCTCCCCAGGCGCGAAAACCGGTGTCGGCGGTATGATCGAGGGTCTCAAACGGCTCGTTCATGCTCGTTTTTGCTTGAAAATCATGGCCGGCGCGATTTATCTGGTGGCGACGCCGATTGGCAACCTGGAGGATATCACCCTGCGGGCATTACGTACGCTGCGCGAAGCCGACGTGATCGCGTGCGAGGATACCCGCCACACGCGCAAGCTGCTGACCCATTTCGAAATTCAGAAGCCGGTGCTGAGCTACCACGAGCACAACGAGGCTCATCGGGCTAGCGAACTGGTCGAGCGCGCGCAAGCAGGGCAATCGGTAGCCGTGGTTACCGACGCCGGCATGCCGGGAATTTCGGACCCTGGTTTTCGAGTCGTTCGCGCCGCGATTGAGGCCGGGGTGGCCGTGGTCAGCATCCCCGGGCCTGCTGCCGTCGTGGCTGCGCTGGCTGCCTCGGGCCTGCCGACGGATTCGTTCCATTTCGCGGGCTTTTTGCCTGCCAAAAAGGGGCAGAGGCGGAAGGCGATCGAGGCCCTCGCCGGCATCGAGGCGACCCTGGTTTTCTACGAAGCGCCCCATCGTGTCATCGAGACTCTCGACGAGGTTCGGAACGTCCTCGGCGACCGCCCGGCAGTGGTGGCTCGCGAACTGACGAAGGTTCATGAGGAGTTTCTGCGCGGGACCACCAGCGAGGTGCTTGCCGAATTGAACTCTCGAACTACCATCAAGGGCGAGATTACGGTTCTGATCGGGCGGCGGGAGAAGACGGCAGGCGCTGTGGTGGCGGATTCAGCCGAACCTTTGTCCGCGCGCGTGGCCGCGCTGATGGCCGAAGAAGGTCTGCCTCGCATGGAAGCGATCAAGCGTGCGGCACGCGAGCGCGGAATCTCGAAACGCGAAGCCTATGCGCTTTTTGAGGCGGACCGGGATTCAGACGAGGATTAGGAAGGTCGCGAAGGACCAGTCGTCTAGGGATCAGGCGCTGCCGGCTAGCTTCTGCGAAGCATCAGCGTGGACAGACGTCGCCGCTTCGCGGCGAAGGACCGGCAAGAGTGCCGGTCCTCACTTCAGCCGCTATCATGAAGGGCGCGTCTTCGGGACGACTGTTCCGAGGTCGCGGAATTTATGCTAAAACGCCATTTCCCCGCGCCCGTCCTGACGGTTTTCGTGGCCGCGCTGCTTGCTTGCGGCGGCGACCGCCCCTCGGATGCTCTGGAGGACCCCGTGCTCAGAGTGGAAGTGGGCCAGCCCGTGCCCGACCTCGTGCTGCCTTCGATCGCGGACGGACGCCCAACCTCGCTTTCGCAATTCCGCGGCAAGAAAATCGTGCTGCACGTGTTCGCCTCCTGGTGAGCGGGCTGCCGCAAGCACGTGCCCGGGTGGCACGACGCGACGAAAGCGCTGCAGGAGCAGGGCGATGTGCAGATGGTCGGAATCATCCAGGAACAGCATCCGGAGCGTTGCCAGCTCTTCATGCAATGGAAACAGATGGGCTGGCCGATCCTGGTGGATTCACTGAATTTGCTCGAGGTGACCGCGGTCCCGATCACGCTCGCCATCGACGAATACGGAATCATCCGGCAGGCCAAGGCGCCCGTCAAGGCGGCCGAGGAGTTGAAGGAAACCTTTCTCGACCAGACATTCGACTTGCCCGCCGGGCGGTCCGCCGCACCCGCCGCGCAGCCGGCGCAACCCGACCTGGCGCGGCTGAAAGAGGCCGCCCGGAATGGGGGCGTCGAGGCGATCCGGAACTACGCAAACGCCCAGCTCATGTGGGGCGGCCCTGAGCGGCTCGGCGACGCCATCGAGGCCTATGAGCGGGCCGTCACACTCGAGCCCGGCCACGGCCCGACGCATTTCCGCCTCGGCGTCGCCTATCGCAAGCGCTACGACTCCGAGCGCCGCGACGGCAACGACTTTCCCAAGGCGGTCGAGGCCTGGAAAACGGCCCTCGACATCGATCCGAATCAGTACATCTGGCGGCGGCGTATTCAGCAGTACGGCCCTCGCCTCGACAAACCGTACTCTTTCTACGACTGGGTGCGCACCGCCCGCGAAGAGATCGCGGCTCGCGGCGAAACCCCCGTCCAATTGGCGGTCGAGCCCGGTGGGGCGGAGTTTGCCTATCCCCAGGAGGGTTTCGCCACGGCGGAAAGCGGCGCAGAGCCCGACCCGCGGGGCCGAATCCACCGCGACGATGGCTACTTTGTCGAGGTCGAGCGGGCCGTTGTCCCGCCGGTGGTCCGGCCCGGCGAGGCGGCCCGGGTCCATCTGCTGTTTCGGCCGAATGAGGCCAACAAAGCTCATTGGAACAACGAGGTAGAAGGATTACGGCTGTGGGTGTCGCCGCCGCAGAGCTGGCAGGCCGATCAGCGAGCCTGGGAATTGCCTAATCCTCCCGCCGCCGTCAGCCTCGAAGAGCGGCGTGTCGAGTTCGAAATTCGCGCCCCGGAATCGGCATCGCCGGGGGACGTGACCATCCCGGCGTACGCGCTGGTCTACGTGTGTGAGGATGTGAACGGCACTTGCCTTTACCGCCGCCGGGACCTTTCGGTAAGCATCCGGGTCGAGTCAGGCGCCAACTAACAGGTGCGGTTCCGTCCCATGCCCGCTAGAATGAGGGGCAGTCTAAATTTCAACGCGCGCCAGATCGCGTACAAGGAGGTCAATGGCAAAGGAAGAAGGGATTGAGGTTCAGGGGACGATCGTCGAGAAACACCCCGGCGGCATCTTCAGCGTGGAACTCGATGATAAGCATATCGTGCTGGCCCAAATCGCCGGCAAGCTCCGCAAGCACCGCATCCGCATCTTGACGGGCGACCGGGTGAACGTGGAGCTATCGCCCTACGATCTGACTCGAGGGCGAATTACCTACCGCTACCGCAGTTAAGCCCCGAAATTTCCTTGAGCGGCGCGCCTTCCCGGCTTCCCAGCGAGGCCGCGCCTGGGGCTTGCTTCGCCAACCGTGTAGAGGCATCAACTGGCCGTTGCCAATGGATCGCTGGGCGGCTCGAAGCAGCGATCCGGCTCTCAGGGCACGCGGAACCGCCGGCGGAGCGGCATTGTGTTATTTCTCCTAGGGGATGATTCCTATTTAATTGTTCTGTAACTTCCGCCGACTATACTAAGTAAGAAGCGGGGGGAACAGGGACGTGACGGTCTTAGAGCGGACGTTTCGGGAAGGGAAAGAAACCATCCACGCCGTGCTGTTGCGGCAGTCCTCGAAATTGCGCTGGAACGCCTTTTTCTGGGGCGCGGGTTTGCGTTTCGCCAATAGCTTCGCACGCCGAGAGAACGCCGAGAGGTGGCTGGCCGAGATGCTCCGCCGCTATTTCCCCGGCCTAGACCCCGACCTTTGTTCGGACGACCCATCGTCTGGCAGTGCTCAGGGGTCGAGCGGCTTCGCGTCGTCCGGGAACCCAACTACAGGGACCTGACCCGCGAAGGAACTCGTAGGGCAACTCCGCGCTGCCAGCGCGGACAGCTCACCCACGCCGGCAGGCTGAAACCGCCTGCATCCCGCCCGGCCGCCTTCGCAAAACGATATCCTGAGGAGGATTCTCCAGGCGTCCCAGCACTTTCGCCTGCCGTTTCCCGTGGCATGAACAAGGCAGTTTCGGTTTCCGCTCGATCCTCCGGTAAAACCGCCGTCCGTGAGTTCTTCCGGCCCGGCGGTCCGCTGGCGCGCTTTCATCCCCAATACGAATTTCGGCCGGGCCAGCTTGCCATGGCTGAGGAGGTAGCGGCGGCGCTGGAGGAGAAAAAGCACCTGCTGGTCGAAGCCGGCACCGGGACGGGCAAAACGCTCGCCTACCTCGTGCCCGTCATCGCCAGCGGCAAGCGTGTCATCGTCTCGACGGGCACGAAAAATCTTCAGGAGCAGCTCTTTTTCAAGGACATCCCTTTCCTGCAGAAGCACATGGAGCGCGAGCTGCGGGTCGCCTACATGAAGGGGCGCAACAACTACCTGTGCCGCCAGAAGCTCTATGAGTCCGAGTCGCGGCCGATGCTGAGCAACCTGGTCGAGATCGACGATTTCGGGATGATCCGGGCCTGGGAGAAAGAAACCCCGGCCGGCGACCGGGCCGAACTCCGCAAGCTGCCGACTGACAGTTCGGTGTGGGCCAAGCTCGACGCCCGGCGCGAGCTTTGCAGCGGGCAGAAGTGCGAGCAGTTCGAGCGCTGCTTTATCACGCTGATGCACCAGCGCGCCGCCGAGAGCGACATCATCATCGTCAATCACCATCTGTTCTTCGCCGATCTCGCCTTGCGCGAGGACGATTACGCGTCGATCATTCCCGACTACGAAGCGGTGGTTTTTGATGAAGCCCACGACATGGAAGAAGTAGCCGGCCAGCACTTCGGTGTTCAGATCAGCAACTATCGTTTTGACGAACTCGCGCGGGATATCCAGGGCGTCGCCTTCCGCATGAATTTCGGCTCCGCGCGGCTCGATAAAGCTCTGGACACCTTGCGAATTCACGCGCACGCGTTCTTCGCACTGTTCGAGGGCCGCGAGGGCCGCAACGGTTTTCGCGACCGGGCCGGTTTCGCCCAGCGGCAGGAAAAGCAGTATTCCGGCCTGTTGAACGCCCTCGAAGGGATCACCGCGGAGTTGTCGCTCGTGCACGATCGCAGCGACGAAGTGATCCCGTTGGAACGGCGCGCGAAAGAGCTCGACCAGCACTTGCGCTTTCTGGTCGAGGGTACCGATGAGCGATACGTGCACTGGGTCGAAACGCGGGGCCGCGGCGTGTTCCTACAGGCGACGCCCATCGACGTGGCGCAACTGCTCGCGGAACGCCTGTTCAACGAAGTCGACACGATCGTGATGACCTCGGCGACGCTCGCCGTCGAGAACCGTTTCGACTTCATCAAGGGGCGTTTGGGCGTTCCCGAGGCGCGCGAGCTGATCGTGCCGCCGCATTTCGACTACGCCAATCAAGTGCTGTTCTACGTGCCGCCGGCCCTGCCCGACCCGCGCTCGGAGCGCTTTACCCACACGGCAGCCCAAGCGGTCATCGAAGTGCTGCGTCACAGTCGCGGCCGGGCTTTCGTCCTGTTCACCAGTTATCAGCAGATGCGGGCCGTCCATGACATCGTCTCGTTTACGCTCGAATACCCGACGCTGTTGCAGGGTTCCGCCCCCAATCACGCCTTGCTCGAACAGTTTCGGGAAACGCCGAATTGCGTGCTGTTCGCAACGGCAAGCTTCTGGCAGGGCGTTGACGTTCCGGGCGACCAGCTAAGCTGCGTGATCATCGACAAGCTGCCGTTCGCGGTGCCGTCGGACCCAGTGGTCGAGGCGAGAATTCGCAGCATCCGCCAGGCGGGCGGCAACCCGTTCGTCGAATATCAGATCCCCGAGGCCGTCATTTCACTCAAGCAGGGTTTCGGCAGGCTGATCCGCAGCCGCAGCGACCGCGGCACCCTGGTGCTGCTCGACACGCGCATCCTCAGGCAGCGCTACGGCAAGGTGTTTCATGACAGCCTGCCGCCGTACACGTTTACGACTTCGATCGAAGACGTCGACCGGTTTTTTGCGAACTAGGTTTTCGATAAGAATCGCCGAATTCGTGATCGGCGCGGGCCATGCCGTTGGCCTGTGGCGATGCGCGGCAGATCTTGACCAACGCATGCAGATCACGGAAATCTTTCGGTCCATCCAAGGCGAGTCGACCTACGCCGGGTTGCCATGCACGTTTGTCCGGCTGACGGGCTGCAACCTGCGGTGCGTGTGGTGCGACACCGAATATTCCTTCTACGGCGGCAGCAAGATGACGCTCGACGACGTGATGCGGAAGGTCGGCGAGTTCGGAGTCAGGCTGGTCGAGATCACTGGCGGCGAGCCGCTGCTGCAGGAAGAAGTCTACCCCCTCATGGACCGCCTTCTTGCCGAAGGCTACACCGTGATGCTCGAAACCAGCGGTGAGCGCCCGATTGACCGTGTGCCGCCTGAGGTCATCAAGATCGTGGATGTGAAGTGCCCCGATTCCGGGGAAGCCGATACGTTTGCGCCGCGGAATCTCGAGTACCTCGCGCCGCAT
>JBBDWJ010000233.1:0-18441 GCA_040902925.1 Bryobacterales bacterium
GGAAGCCCGCTCAACCGCCGCGTGATTCCCTTTCCACATTTATGTCGCGCACCCGGCCGTCAACGCGGTTGGTTGGGAAGCCGTTGTAACTCGTTCTCGATCTCGCGTGCCAAGCTGCGGATTTCGGTGGGAGTGATCTGTGGCCGGGCGGAGCCGGCTCCGTAGCGGGCAGCGTCCGCGGCGGCGAACAGGTCCCGAACGCGCGTGAGGACTTTGGGGCTGACCTCACGAGCCGCCAATCGCGGCGCAAGATCGCCGAAGGTCATCGAGGACGCCGCGAGATCACAATGGCGGGCGACGAATTTACGAAACAATGCCAATGCGGCGGCGCTTGCGTCTGGGCCGGTATCGTCACGAACTTGCGTCGCGAACTCCTTTTCGAACGCCTCCCACGGAGATGGTTCCGGCGGCGCCGCGGCGTGCCGTGGGCGCCGTTTGGCCGCTTTGACGGCAAGCCAGATCAACAGCAAAACCAGCGGCGGCGCCAACAGGCCGCCGACTACTAACGGCGACCGCACCGTGCGGACGACACCCGAGAGCAGGCTAGCTACCGTCATGGAATCGACGGCCGCGGAATCGACCGCCCCAGCATCCGCCGCCACGGAATCGAGCGACAATGCGGACTCCGGCCCGCCGGGTTTCCCGTCGTTGGATGAGGGTGTATCGTTCGTGGCATCGCTACGAGGCCCGGCAGAGTTTGTCGCGGCCGGACCGGGCCCTGGCGGGTCGAGGATCGCCATGCTCGGCCCTTCGGCATCAGCGGCTGTTACTACGCGGTTCTCCGCTACTGCGATGCGCTGAGGCGCCGAATGCGTCGAAACATAGCGGCCGCTCTCGGGATCGAAATAGCTGTAGGCTATCGCGGGAATCACCAGATCTCCGCTGCGTTTCGGGCGTAGCGCATACCGGAAAACCTTGCTGCTGTTTTCGAGCGTGGCGAATTCACCCGCACGCCGCACTTCGAAATCGGCCGAGAACCCGGTGTTGTTGCGCAGATCGTGCAGCGCCGCTTCGGCGAGGTAGGGCTGCCCCGACAACGAGACGGTCAACTCCAGGGGGTCGCCGAAGGTAATCGCGGCACGGTCGACCTCGGCTGCCACGTCATGGCGTCCGACTAATCCGGTGAAATTCGCCGGCCTACCGTGGTCCGGTAGCTCGTGAACGAGCAGCGAACTGGACGCGGATAAAACGAACGCGCGCTGACCGCCGCCGCTTAGATCCCCTTCAACCAGCGAGTTGATCTTCGTCAACTCCGGTGCACGGGGCGCGGAATTTGCGGCGGAAGCAGGAAGCGCCGCACGCACCGTAGTAGGCGGCAGCAGAATGCGCCCCACGCGCTGCGGGATGACGATTGCTTCGAAGCGTATGACCTGACGCCCGTTTCCCGCGCGCGCTGACTGGTTGGCCGCGCCGCGAAGTTCTCGTCGCGCCGCCATGGGCGCTCCATTGACCCAGACTCGTTCGTACGCCTCGGGCAATCGCCCGCGGAATGGGACCGCATCCAGGAAAGCGATCAAGCGGGCATCCTTCAAAAAGTGCGCGTCGAACTCAATGCCTGCTACGTCGCGGCCGCATTCGAATTCGAAGTTCACTGCGATCTATTGGCCGAGGTAAGCGGTTTCGCGCTCGGGCGCAACGCTCAGTCGATACGCTCGCGGGTTTTCGGGCGGCCGGGCTCCGACTCGAGCCGGCGCGGTCTTTGTCTTCGCGCCGCCTCCGGAAATTGCGATCGGCGGAATCTCGAGCAGGCCTGCCCGCCGGGCGCGAAGCACGTAGCGGAAGATCGTTTCCCGATGCGACGGGTCGGCGCCGCGGCCAACGTATTCGACATCGAAGTCCCGGAGGAGCGAGACATCGGGTTGGCCGGGCCGCACATTTCCTACAACGCGCAATCGCAAGGCAAACGGCTCACCGACGAACACACTGTGCGCCCCGAGTTGAATCTGCGCCAGCAGCGTTTGCGCTGGAAGGGAGGGCGCCGCGGCCGCCAGCGCGGCCCAAATGGCTAGCGCCGGGATGGGGAGTCTCGAAAGCCGCACTGGAAATGGTCGAGTCATTGCGTGATGCCCGAAGGCTTGAGCACCCGGAACACGGCGCCGGCGACGCGCTCAAAGTCCGACAACTCGCGTCTTAATTGCTCGCGCCCCAGAGCGGTGAGTTGGTAATAGCGCGCGCGGCGGTTGTTTTCCGATTTGCCCCAGTGGGCCTTTACCCATTTCTTGACCAGCAGCCGCTGCAACGCCGGGTAGAGCGAGCCCTCCTCGACCCGCAGAACATCTTCGGAGGCCAGCTTGATGTCTTGCGCGATGCGGTAGCCGTGCATCTCGCCGCGGGTGAGCGTTTGCAGGATGAGCAGCTCCAGCGTTCCGGGCAGCAATTCGTGGCGATTTCTTCCCATAGCTCGTCTATGGGAGTATTGTGCCGCCGCTGGACGCCGTTGTCAACTTGGCCTTGGAAAAAACGTGAAACCCGCCGAGCGCCCTGTGGTTCTACTCGGCAGGGAATGGTATGCCATCGACGTGCTCTATCTGATTGGATTCGTGATCGTGATCATTGGGCTATCTTACGGAGCGTATCTGGCGGGCATTTCGGCGGAATGGATCGCGGTGGGCATCATTGTGCTGTTCGGGGTGGCGATTCTGAAAATCACTCGGCGCGGCCGCAGCTCGAAGCCCTTCGACACGGCCTGACGATCGCGCGCGCATCGCACGCGTACGCATCGAAGCAGGGCGCATTCCAAACGCGGTGGTGCGTAGAGGCTCCTTCCTCACGAGCGCTTGGAATCGGAGCGTTTTGCGCGAATCGGTGCGAAGCGGGCTGCCCTACCGTGAATCCCTTACCAGTTTTGCTGTCGTGATCGCCTGGCCGAGGTGCCGTTGCGTGTGCTCGGCGATGTGAACGAGCAGGCCGAGCACGGTCGTTGGCAGGCGCTTGCGCCCGATGTAGCGGGGTTCGTGAATCGTGGCCGGGTCGATGGTGGCCATGCGCGCCTCGGCACTGGCCAGCGCGGCGTCAACGCCGGCAAGCAGGTCATCCACGCCCGAAGGGTCCACACTTGAACCGGCCACACTTGAACCGGCCACACCTGGACCGGCCACACCTGGACCGGCCACACCTGGACCGGCCAGACCTGGACCGGCCAGACCTGGACCGGGGCCGCTCTCCTGCTTCATGCAGAAGATTTGATCGGGGCTGAGCTGCTCATCCATCAAATAGCTGGTCAGCCTGTCGACGCTACCGGCAATGTGGCGCAACTGAAAGCCGAGCGCCGGCACCGATCCCACCTGCCTCCAGACGTCGTCGGGCGAGAGATCCCTGATGTGAAGAGCTAAATCTTCGCGAACTTGAGTGAAGCTGAAAAAGACCGGCGCGAGCAGCGGATCGACCCCGGGGATCGCTCCGCGCAACCAGGGCTCGGGCTGAGGTGGTAGTGGTGGTGTGGAAGTAGCCATGCATCCAGACTAACGGTTTGGCGCGGGGGATTGCCAGCGCGGGAACGACAGGACAAAACGAACCTCCCCTCGATATTCCTTGCGCGGGTCTTGGGAGGGAGCCGAGGGGGGGAGAGGCTCAGGGTCCGGTGAGAAAATTACAAATCAGCTACTCACCGCGCGGCGACCTTTTTGGCAGATTTTTTCCCGCAAATTACTCGGGCATATTCGAGGGGGCTACCAAATATTTCCCGCGCCGGGCGTGTACGTCGAGGCAACTACGTTTGTCGCCACCACGTTTGTCGCCTGCACCGTGTTCGCCTTAAATACCCCGCTGGCCTCGACGAAAGCGGCATCCATCTTGACCGTTGAACTCGACATGATTACTTGAGCGGCGGCGGTGAGCTTGACCCTACCGGTTGCGTTGATCATGGCGTCGCCGGCGGAGTTCAGATCCACGGACGCGCCGAGCCCTACGGAGAGGCTGGCCTTATTGGTCGCCTCAAGCAGGATCTCCTTCGCGTGCAGGCTGATATTTCCATCGGTGGCGATATGAATATTGCCGGCGCCGTCATCATGGATACGCTGCAACAGGCTGCTGACCTGCTGTTCGAGCGCCGCGAGCTTGGCCTTGATCTGTTCCGGCGTGAGGTCTTTCGCCGCCTGGATGACGGAGCCGGGCTTGACGGCCCCAGCCGCCTGGGCATAGTTGGCCTTGGCGTTTTGGGCCTTGGAAAACGTGGTTTGAGGAACGGACGGTATCATGGATCTCCTGGGTTGTGGTGGTTTGCCGGTGCAACTTGGACCAGAGGAGTACTATAGCGCAGCCCCAGCAAAGGCGCGGCCGCCGAGAGGCAGGACCCACGCTCTAAAAGCTACAGCCAAAGCTGGCCGCCAACGCTATACTGACTTCTTCCCATTCGAAGTTCCAGGTTTGCGAGTTACCCAACCAGAACCCTTGTCCGCCGGGCTGCTTTCCAGTCGCCGTCACGCCTACCAGGGCCGGAACGGCTTTTTCTCACGCCCCACCGGTAGCTGCTGGAGAGGATCACGGAGCGGCCGACTGGCCGCGTTCAGCGCCACATCGTCAACCGCTTTCTCTTAACGAGAGCAGACCAGCGGACCCCTTCAACACCTTGCGCGAGGCGTTCGACATCGACGGGCTCAACATGGCTGCTCGCACTCGGCAGGAAAGCCATTTTTTAAAACCATGAAGACTACGCGATTGTTCCTATTCGTTGCTGCGTGGACGACATGCTTGTTTGCGCAGCCCACCTTTCAGGCCGGCGCGGTCTTGAATGCCGGCGGATATCAGACCGTGCTTGCGCCGAACACGGTTTTTGTGATTTTCGGCTCGGGCATGGGGCCGGCCGCGCTGGCGAGCGGGGCCATACCTTATCCGGAGGAACTGGCCGGCACGTCGGTGACGTTCACGCCGATGGCTGGCGGGGCCGCCATCCACGCGCGGATGGTGTACACGTCCGGCGGGCAGTTGGCGGGGATGCTGCCGTCGACGGCGGCGCCGGGCGAGTACGCGGTGCAGGTCCTCTTCAACGGCCAAAGCAGCGCGCCGCAGACCGTGACGGTCGCCGCGCGAAGTTTTGGAATCGTCACATCGAACAGCCAGGGCTTTGGACCGGCGCAGGCCACGATCGGCAATGTGAATGGCGGGCTGAGCTTGGTTCGTTTCACGTCGGGCAACGTCTCGTTTGGCGGGCTCAACTATGTTCTGACGCCGGCCGAACCCGGCCATACGGTTGTAATCTGGGGCACCGGCGGCGGCGCGGATATTGCGAACGACACGGGCGGCTCTTCGGGCGATCAAACGGCGGCGGGCAATTTTCGCGTGCTGCTGGGCGAGAGCGTCATTGTTCCCGACTATGCGGGCACTTCGTTTGGACTGCCCGGGCTGTGGCAGATCAACTTCACGATCCCCGCGAATTTTCCACCGGATTGTTTCAACCGCCTGCAGGTCTCTGCGGACGGCGTGCTTTCGAATCACGCGATCTTACCTGTAGCGTTGCCCGTAGCGCCGCCAGGCGAGGGCCATTGCATCAGCGCGGCCTATGACGAAGCGGCGCTGGCCAAACTGGACAACGGGGGAGAATTGACCGGAGCCAGCCTGGTGGCTTCCAAGACGGACTACATCACCACGCTGGTGAACCCGACGCAGGTTTTTAACGACACGACGCGGGCCATCACCGGGTTGTTCAATCGTTACCGCGCCGAGGCGATCATCGAGCTCGCATCGGGCCTGCGGATCGGCGCGTGCACGATTCACCGCAAGACGGCGCCGCAAACGCGGCTCGGCCTGGGCACGCCATCGGCTAACCTTGACGCGGGCGCGAATCTGTCGATCACCGGACCCGGAGTGCCGCCGGGCGCGGTTCTTGCGGGAGACAACCTGTTCAACTATTTCTACGTGCCCGCGGAGCTGAGCGGCGGGACGTATACGATCAGCGGCGCTGGCGGCGCCGACATCGGCCCCTTCGAGGCAACGCTCGAGACACTGGCCAATTTCACGGTGCCCGACTTCGCCACCTACGACCGGCTGAACCGCGCGGTTCCCTTCACATTCACCTGGACCGGCGGAGGCGGCGCCGACAGCACGGTCACTGTCAACATCCTGACTTCCCGCACGCTCAGCGGGAGCAGCGCGGACCCCGAAACCTGGGTCATCGCCAGAACGACGGTCTTCTGCCAGGCGCCAGCCAGCCTTGGCATGTTCACGGTTTCCCCCGAGGTGCTGTCTTATCTCACGCCGGCCACCATTGACCCGAATAGTAATACAGACGCTAACCTTGCCATTTCCGTAAGCAAGGAGTCAGCCGCGGCCACGTTTCGCCCGCCGCTTGCGGCAGGCGGGACCGTAGATTTCGGCGGCTTTGTGTATTCGATCGGCGCGTCGAGGAACGTGGCGGTGGACTAGCAGGCCGGGTTGTGGACCGTTTGGCGTTCGGGTGCTTCCGTGCGCTTAGCAAACGTAACATTTAGCCGCGCACTTGGCGGCGTGGCACTGGGGCCAATGCAATCGCCGCAGCGATCCGAGCCCATCCGCAAGGGTGGGGTGACCAGCTTCGATGTACTGTACTGCGCGGCGTTGAGATTGTTGGCCCCACCCTTGCGGATGGGGCTCGGATCGCTGCGGCGATTGCGATCGACGAACGCATGGAACCGCCACGCAGGTTTAGGACACTCTAGATTTCCCTTGTTTGGGGTTACGGGCCGGTGTATACTCACCTTTCGTTCCTACTCCTTGGGTTGGCGGCGTAGCCAGCAGGGATGAGGTTCCCGTCGACCCGCGATCCTGGCTAGTTCCTTCCGACTTCGTAAGTCCCGCCTTTTGTGGCGCGGCCGTCCCAATGATTGTTGGCTCCAACATGGGAGCCCGAGGTTTCTGGAGATCAGGAGTGCAGCGCCTAAGTTGTGCACCGGGTTTGCAAAGAAGCCATAACCTTCGATCCACCATAGCGTGAGGCATGTGGCGTGGCCCGTAAGCCGGGAAACGCCAAAAGCTGTTTGCGGCGCCGTAGCCATGTAGGGAATAAAACCGCGGGGCTTAGGTGTTGTATGAGGACCAGATCCAAAAACCTTGCGACGCAATCCAGACGATCCCCGCGGAAGAGTTGTCTCGTGCAGGCCGTGCAGGGAGGTTCTTGAAGTACACGCTGTATTCCTGGATAGAATGCGTCTTCCCTTTCCGGCGCCGCCAAGGTGAACTTTGCCGAGCAGCGGTGCGAGGCGTTGCCGCCGGGTGGCTGTGCGCCGCCGCGTGGCTGTGCGCCGCAGCGTGGCTGTGCGCCGTCGTGGTTTCACTGCCCGCGGCCGGCGCTGAGCTGCTGACGGATTTCGCTGCTTCCGAGGCGCGTAGCGAATACGGCACGGTGAGCGAGATCGAGTTCTCGACTGGGCTGGTCGAGCTCGAGTCCGGCGTGCTGGCGCATCACCTGGCGCAGGCAATGAAAGACTTCCGGTTCGCCGAACCCGTCTGGGTGATCGCTTACCGGACGCAAGTCGTCGATGCGGCCGGGCGCGCGCCGCGCGAGAACCTACTCTGCCACACCTTTTTTGGAGATCAGCGCGTGACGCAGCATCACGACTGGGACATGCGCGGCATCTACTCCGACGCTTTTACGCCCGACGTGCGGGTTCCCGACGGTTTCGCGATCCCGCTGGGGCCCGATGACCGGCTGCACTGGATGCCGATGTTCAACAACCGCTCACTCCATCCGACGCGGGTAGAGATGAGGGTCCGCGTGACTCTGATCCGCGAAAAAGATCTGCTCAAACCGCTCAAGCCTCTCTACGCAAGCCTGCAAAGCGTGCAGGTTCCTCACTTGTACTTTGTTCCCCCCGGACACGATGAGAAGCAGGTCACTTTCGAAGCCCCGTTCGACGGTGCAATTCATTTTCTTGGCACGCATATACATCCCTATGGCGTGTCGATTGAGCTGTATAACGTTTCGCGGAACGAGCGGGTTTGGAAAGGGACGCGAACAGACGATTCGGAACGCGCAACGGCGCCCATGGAGGTGTATTCCAGCCTGGCCGGCTATGCGGTGCGCACGGGTGAAAAGTATCGGGTAACAGCCGTTTATGAAAACCCGACCGCGGACCCGATCGATGCCATGGCGGGACTGTTTCTTCTTTATTCGCGGCAATAAGCGATGTGGTTTCACCGGCAAAGCTAAGGGGCATTTGTCTCTGTGAGTCTGAAGGTAGCCTGAGGAGTTTGTATGACGAGATGGGTTTGTATGACAAGAAGGGGTGGATACGTTCGATTGTTGGCAATCGCACTTGTTCTGGCCGCTTTCGCGATTTCTGCAGTGGGGCAGGTTCGTGATACGGCGTCTCTATTTGGAACCGTTTCCGACGCGCAAGGGGCGGTCATTCCCGGAGCGCAGGTCGTCTTGACCAGCGCGGCGACCAGCCAAACGCGCAGCGCCGAAACCGACTCGGCGGGCGGTTATATTTTCACGCTGCTGCCGGTGGGCAGCTACACCATGACCGTCGAGCAGGCCGGTTTCTCAAAGGCCGAGCGGACCGGCATTCTATTGCAAGCCAACGAAAACATCCGGGCCGACGTGGCCTTGGAGGTCGGCAACGTTACCGAAACGGTCACGGTGGAGGCTTCGGCTATCGCCGTGGACACGCGGTCGGCGACGCTAAACACGACCGTGGACTCCAGGCGCGTGGTGGAGCTGCCTTTGAACGGCCGCAATCCCGCCGACCTGGTGCTGCTGGCGCCGGGCGTGGCTTCGGGCACGGGCAATAACAGCGGCGACGTGGGCGGATCGGCATGGCGCCCTCGCGGCCAGAAGGAAGTCACCGTCAACGGCTCGCGGAATAACAACCTGCGGTACACGCTCGACGGCGGAACCAACATGGACGATTTGGTGAACGGCAACCTCGATTTTCCGTTCCCCGATGCGGTCCAGGAGTTCAGCGCCCAGACCAGCAATATGGGCGTCGAGTTGGGCGGACATTCGGGCGGCGTGTTGAACATCGTCACCAAGTCCGGCACCAACGAGTTTCACGGCAACGGATTCTGGTTCGTGCGCAACACCGAGCTAAACGCCACGAACTTCTTTTCCCAACGGCAGGACCTGCTGAAACGCAACCAGTACGGCTTCACCGCCGGCGGCCCGATCGTAAAGAACAAGTTCTTTGCCTTCGGCGGCGCGCAGAAGCTGACGATCCGCCAGGCGGCCGGTAACAACCGCGACCAATCTTTAACGGCTGCGGAACGCGCCGGAGATTTTTCGAGCAATCCGATCACTCTTTACGACCCGCTGAGCAACGGCACGCCGTTCTCCAACAACACGATACCGACCAACCGGCTGGCCGCTCCTTCCCTGAAGCTGCTTTCGCTTTCGCCGCTGCCGGACGCCGAAGGTTTCGTTCGCTACACGATCTCGCAGCCTGACGACGGCGAGCAGTACATCGGCAAGTTCGATTACGTTCACAGCGATAAGAACAGCTTCGTTTTTCGCTTCTTCAAGAGCGATGGAAACACGCCGTTTAGCTCGCAGCCGGACAATATCCATGCCGCGCGATACGGCGGCTTCCGCGATGCGGAATCGGCCACACTGGGTCACACGTTGATTCTCAACCCGACCACTGTGGTGCACACGCAGTTCACCGCCGCGCACCAGCTCGCCAATATCGCCACCGACTTCCCCTTGACCACAGCCGATCTGGGAGTCGCCGTGAACCCCAACGGCAACCACATCGACATCCGGATGGACAATAGTGGTGTAGCGTTCAATCGGCCTTTGCACCCGATCCGTTTCGGTCGTGGCAGCTTCGAGCTGTCGCATGACTGGAACTTTTCGAAGGGCAATCACAGCCTGGTGGCTGGCTTCAGCGTTGTGCGTAAGCGCTTCAACAACAACACCTTATTCCACAGCTCGGGCGAAATTACGTTCGACGGCCACGTCACCGGGTTCGGCGACGAGAGCGGCTTCGACCGCGCCGACTTCATGCTGGGCGCATTCTCGTTCTTCACCCAGAACAGCGGTGAAATCGAGCAGCGCCGGGGCACGCAAAGCGGCTATTACTTCGGCGACACCTGGAAGGTGAGGCCGGGGCTGACCCTGAATTTCGGGCTGCGCTACGAGCCCTACCAACTGTTCGCCGATGAGCTCGACCGCAACCAGACCTTCGACCTTGCCGCCAACCAAGCCGGCATCCGGTCGGAGATTTACAGAAACGCCCTGCCGGGCTTGTTCTATCACGGCGACAAGAGGCCGCCCGGATACGGCGGCGGCGACACCTTCGGCCGGGTCGTGACCGATCCGGACTACAACAATTTGGCGCCGCGGTTTGGGTTCGCCTGGGATCCCTTCGGGGACGGCAAGACCAGCGTCCGGGGCGGCTACGCCATCTTCTACGACGGGCCGTCGCTGAACGCCCAGAACGACGCCAACAACGTCACGCCTTTCAGCTACAACGTCGAATACCAGGACGGCTCGTTTGCGCAGCCGTTTCTGGGGCGCGAGGCCCAGAACATCTTTCCGGTTAGCGCAGCCAATAAAGACGTACCGTTCCCGACACCGCTGTTCGTGATTGTGTTGGACAAGAAATTCATCACACCCTACACGCAAAACTGGAGCTTGACGGTCGAGCGGGAGGTCTTGAACAACACCCTTGTCCGCGTCGGCTACGTCGGCACCAAGTCTACCCATCTGAAGAGCGAGTACGATCAGAACGCCCCGATCTACGATACGGGTCTCTCGCTCATCGAGAACCGCAACACAGTGAACGAACGCCGTCCAGTCAAGGACTTCCTTACCATTTCGCGGTGGATGCCCGGTCTGAACCAGATCTACCACTCGCTGCAGTTGTCGGCGGACAAGCGCTATAGCCAAGGGTTCACCATCAGTACCGCTTACACCTGGGCGAAGAATCTGGACTACGTCTCCACCAACGGGTTCGGCGGCAGCCGCGGCATCAACAATCCCTTCGATTTCTTCTTCTCGCGCGGCCCCTCGAATCTGACCAGGGAGCATCGTTTCACAACCTCGTTTGTTTGGGACCTACCGTCGCCGAGCGGCCATCCGGCGGCCAACGCGATCCTGGGCGGCTGGCGGTACAGCGGCATTGTCAGTCTGCAATCGGGGCGGGTATTCCAAGTGGGCGCCGCCAACAACCCGACTGCCGGAGCCGGTAGTGCGCGCGCCGACCTGGTGGGCGAGGGCTACCCGGTGCTCGATACCGGCCGCCCCAAGGGCGAGAAGCTCGAAGCTTATTTCGACACGGACCGCTTCGCGAATCCGCAGCCGAACTCCTTCGGAACGCTGGGACGCAACTCTATGGTCGGCCCGGGCTACGCCAACTACGATATGTCGCTCACCAAGGGCTGGGGGTTGCGCTTCCTCGGCGAGGGCGGCCGCATCGAGTATCGCTTCGAAGCTTTCAACCTGTTCAACTCAACCCATTTGAGCCTGCCGAACACCGGCCTGACGAACCCCAATTTTGGGAGAATACTAGCCACAGACGGTGACCCGCGCATCCTACAAATGGCGCTCAGACTACTTTGGTAAGCGGGATGGGATGCTGATCCTGTCCCGCCGGGCTTTCCTGGGCGGCAGCCTCGCCGCTGCCGCCTGGGGGCCACAACCCGAAATCAGCGCTTTTGATCTTTCCCTGCTGGACGACGGCCTGACGCCGCTGGAGTCGTTTTTCGTCCGCGAACATTTTCCGATGCCGAAGGTGTCGGCGCACGGCTGGATGCTACCGATTGGCGGCGCGGTCGCGGCTCCTTTCGAGATTTCCTACGACGATCTGGTGCGATCACCTCGCACTACGTTGCCGGTCACGGTGGAGTGCGCCGAGAATCCTGTCGGGGGCGGTTTGGTGAGCCATGCCGAGTGGACTGGCGTGACTTTAGGTTCGCTGCTTGAGCGGGCGCAGCCGGCGGCCGAAGCTCGCGCCGTGCGTTTTGTGGGGGCGGACGGTTACTCGCGATCGATTTTGCTCGACAAGGCGCTGCACGGCGATACGCTCATCGCACACGTCATGAACGGCGAGCGGCTTCCCGAAAAACATGGCTTTCCGATGCGGGTGGTTGTCCCCGGCTGGTATGGCATGGATGCCGTGAAGTGGCTGCAGCGTATTGAAGTGCTCAACGCGGACGACAGCGCGATGACACGCGACTACGTCAGACTGACTCGCTCGATGCTGCTGGGAATGCGGCCCGCCGGCCGGGTATCCGCGATGAACGTGAAGGCCGTTTTTTCGCGGCCCGTGGATGGCGCGATTCTCAGCGGAAGGAAATTCATCGTGCGCGGCGCCGCCTGGGCCGGCGAAAACCGTGTTCGCTCGGTCGAGGTGAGCGCCGACGGCGGCACGTCGTGGTCCGCTGCGCATCTCCCCGCCGAAGCTCAGCCTTACGCTTGGGTGCACTGGGATTACGATTGGAAGGCGCCGGGACCTGGGATGCACGAATTGGTCGTGCGCGCCCACGACGAGGCGGGGCGCAGCCAGCCTGCCGAGCGCGCCGGCGACCGCGGCGATGACTACGAACAGGATTCCTGGCAACGCGTTCGCGTGATGGTGAGCTGATGCGTTTACTGGCTCTGCTGTTGATGGTAGTAGTTCTGCCGGCGCAGTCCCCCGCCCCGCTCGACCAAGCTGACGCGGCGTTTCGATCCGGAGATCTTGCGAAGGCGTCGGAGCTTGCGCGAAAGGCGCTGGAGCAGGATCAAGGCTCGGTTCACGCGCACATGATCCTAGGAGTGATTGCCGCGCAGGCCACCGATTGGAATGCGGCGGACAAACACTTTCAGTCGGTCATCAAGCTGCAGCCGCAGAATCCGTTTGGGTATTTCTACCTCGGACAATCGGCGCTTTATCAGCAGCGCTGGGAGCAGGCTGCCGGCCACTTTACGAAAGCCGCGGCGGCGAATTATCCCGATCCGCAACGGCTGATGATCGAGCTGGCGCTTGCGCAGAACCAGTCAGGAAATCCCCAACAAGCGTTGGAGAGTCTCAGCAAGGTTCAGCCGCCGCCCGCGGGCCCGCTGGCCGCGCAGTATCACGCGGTGACCGGCTTCGCGCTCGGAAAGCTCAACCAGCCCGCCGCGGCCATCGAAGCGATGCGGCGCGCGCGCGACCTCGACGAAAGCAGCGCGCATTACTGGGAGTTCTTGATCGATGCGCTGATCAGCGCCGATGATACGTACAAGGCGTTGGTGGAAGCGATTCAGGCGCAGAAGAAATTCCCCGATAACGCTGAGATCCAGTATTGGTTTGCGATCGCGAGCTATTACGTTGCCGAGAGCCCTTTGACGAAGCTGGCGTTACGGAATTTGCGGGAGGCCGACCCCGAAAGCCCGCGGGTATTGCTGGTTGAGGGGCTGCTTTATCGCAAGCAAGGCCGGGCGCAAGAGGCCATGCAAACCTTTACTCAGGCCGCCGAGAAAGGCGTGCCCGACGCTCACTTGCTGCTTGGCATTCTCCATAAGGAAGATGGCGAATACGAAGCCGCCGAACGCGAGTTTCGTGAGGCCGAGAACGCCAACGCCGGCAACGGGCAGGTTTTGCTCGAGCTGGGAAAGCTGTTGCTTGTGCGGGGAAATCTGAAGGAAGCACAGGCGCGGCTGGAGCGGGCGCTCGCGGCGATGCCCGACAAGGCCGGGGTTCACTATCAGCTTGGATTGCTGTACGGCCGGTTGGGGGAGACCGAAAAGGCGCAACAGCATCTTCGCCGCTCGCGGCAGCCGTAGTAGCCCAGGGCCCGCGTTTCACATGGCCGCCGTGCTGGGGCTTCCGATGATGCCGCATATCAGACGGGCGTAGCACGCTACGCCCCTCGAGTTTGGCCTCGCGAACGGGGCAAAGACAAAGCAAGGCAAAAGGCAAAGTGCAAAAGGCAAAAGGCAAAAGGGGTCCTGCCGCACCTGCCGTGCGGCGAGGCGTAGCACGCTACGCCCCTACGCGAAATTGGGCCACCGCTTTCTAACCCAGCGCGCCGCGCTTGGCTTGATCGATGATGTACTCGGAGGTTTGCAGGCTTAGCGCCATCATCGTGAGCGTCGGATTCTGGCAGGCCGAGGACACAAACGCCGCGCCGTCGGTGACAAAGATGTTTTTGATGTCGTGGGACTGCCGCCACTTGTTGACCACGGACTTGCGCGGATCGTTGCCCATTCGCGCGGTGCCGACTTCGTGCGTCGCGCCGCCGGGCCAGCGGGGCTCCTTCTGCTTGGAGACGCTTTCGGCGCCGGCGGCACGCAGCATCTGTTCGGCCTCGTCGAGCATGTGGCGATAAAGCTTGAGCTCGTTGTCGCTCCAGGTGGCGTGCATCCGCAGTGCCGGGATGCCCCAGGCGTCTTTGACTTCCGGGTCGAGCTCGACAAAATTGTCGTAGCGCGGCAGGCACTCGGCGAAGGCGGTGATGCTGAAACGCCACAAATTTTCTCGGGCGCGGACGGCTTCCTTGAACTGCTTGCCGAAGCCCGGCAGGCGTGCTATCGAAGACGGCGAACAGTAACTCGAGCTGTGCGCCCCTTGCATGCCGTATCCGCGAAGGATGCCTTCGGTGTGTGGGCGGCCAAGATTGAGCCCGCGCGGAATGTAGACGCCGACCGGACGCCGCGGCGGGCCTTCCCATTTGTGCGCCTCGCGCACCGGCAGGGCGCCGGAAGCCGCGCCGGCGATGTGGTCCATCAGGTAATGCCCCAGCGCTCCACTCGAATTGCAGAACCCCGCGCCCGAGTTCAACAGCAGGCGAGTCGATTCGAGCGTCGACGCGCAGACCACGACGATCTTCCCCCGCGCTTCTCGCGGCGCGCGGCTCTGGCGATCGAGATAGGCCACGCCGTTGGCTAGCCCCGTGTTTTGGTCGACGGTGATATGCGAGGCGACGGAGTCGGTCTGGATGGTGCAGTTGCCGGTTTTCTGGGCATCGACGAGCGTAGTCCACAGGCTGGAAAAGTAGGAATGCGTGATGCAGCCGTGCTCGCAGGGGCCGCAATAGTGGCAGGGCGCGCGGCCGTTGAGCTCACGCGTGAGAATTGCCGTGCGGCCGATAGTGACGCGGCGGCTCAGTTTCGCTTCGACGCGGCTTTTGAAATGCCGCTCGCCGCAATTCATCGCCATCGGCGGCTGCATGATGCCGTCGGGTAATTCCGGCAGGCCTTCCGGCTGCCCGCTGACTCCGACATAGCGCTCGACCCGTTCGTAGTAGGGAACGATTTCGTCATACGTCAACGGCCAGTCTTCCCCGTACCCGTCGTGGCTGGCGGGCTTGAAATCGAGATCGCTGAATCGATAGCTCAACCGCCCCCAGGTGAGCGTCCGTCCGCCGAGAATGCGGCAGCGGGTCCACTGGAACGGCTTGCCTTCGGGATGCGTGTAGGGATTGAGAATATCGTCAACGAACCATTTGTAGTTCGATTCGCGGCAGGCATACTTCATGCTCTGGATCGGGCGGTTGCGCGCGATCTCGGGCGATTGGCCGCGGTATTTTAGGTCGTAGGACTCGATATGCTCGGTGAAATCAGCTTCGCTGATTTTTGGACCGGCTTCGAGCACTAAGGTGCGCATGCCGGCTTCGCTCAAGACTTTCGCGACCCATCCGCCTGTCGCGCCTGAGCCGACGACGATCGCATCGTAGATGCCGTTGTTGCGGGCGATGACTTGCACGCAAGCATTATCGCACCGCCGGCCTGTGCTATTAGCGCGCCGGAATCGGCTGAGCGGCCCGATCCCATCCACTGGCCAGCGGCGACAACTACCTATTTGCGAGGAGGCCGGATTCCGCGCCAAAAGTCCGCAGTCATCCTGCTGTGATGAATGTGCATATATAATTGTCTGCGGAGGCCATCCATGAACATCACCCGACGGGAGCTTTGCGCGCGGTTGGGCGCGATCACCGCCGGATTCGCGGGCCTGAGCCAGGGGCTTGCAGCCGACAGCGACAAAACCGGCACCGCCATGGCGGCCGGCTATGGGGAGTTGATACCCGACCCCGAGGGTATTCTCGATCTGCCCAAGGGCTTTCGCTACCAGGTGTTTTCGAAGACCGGCGAAACGATGGATGACGGCTTGCTCGTTCCGCCGTCCCACGACGGCATGGCGGCGTTTCCGAGCCCCGGCGGCAAGACCATTCTGGTGCGCAATCACGAAGTGAGCGTTAACGAAGAGGCGGTTGGCGCGTTTGGCGAACAGAACGAGCTGGCGAAAGAGTTTCCGTGGGACCGCTTCTATGATCCGGGCACGGCGAGGCATGCCGCACTCGGCGGCACCACTACGCTGGTCTACGATACGCGGAAGCAACGGTTGGAGCAGCATTCGCTCAGCCTGACGGGCACGGTGCGCAACTGCGCCGGCGGACCGACGCCGTGGATGAGCTGGATTACCTGCGAAGAGTCGGTGCTGCGCGCTATGGATCCGTTGAGCCGCGATCACGGTTATAACTTTGAGGTGCCGGCGACGGCGAAGATGCAAGTGTTCGATCCCGTCCCGCTAAAGGCCATGGGGCGGTTCAATCACGAAGCTATCGCCGTGCACGCGCGCTCGGGAATTGTATATGAAACGGAAGACCGGGGCGACGGGCTGATTTACCGTTTCATCCCCAACGAGCGCGGGCGGCTGGCGCGCGGCGGACGTCTTCAGGCGCTGGCGCTGATCGACAAGAAAAGCGCCGATACGCGCAACTGGGAAGTGACCGAGATCGAACCGGGCCGCAAGTGGCCGGCCCGCTGGATCGATATCGACAACGTCGAGTCGCCCGAAGACGATCTACGGGTGCAAGGTTTCGACCGCGGCGCGGCGCTGTTCGCGCGCGGTGAAGGCATCTGGGCAAACGGCGACGAGATTTACTTCGCCTGCACGAGCGGCGGCAGCGCGCGTGGCGGACAGATCTGGCGGTATGTGGCGAGCGCTCACGAAGGAACGGCGGAAGAGAGCCGCGAGCCAGCCACGCTCGATCTGTTTCTCGAACCCAATGATACTAACCTGCTCGAATACGCGGACAATCTCACTATCGCGCCGTGGGGAGACCTGGTCATCTGCGAAGACGGCTCGGGCATCGATCATATTCTCGGCGTCACGCTCGACGGCGAGATCTACAAGCTTGGCCGCAATGCGATGAATGAAGGCGAGTTTGCCGGCGCGGTTTTTTCGCCCGACGGCAGCACGTTGTTTGCGAACATTCAGAGTCCCGGACTGACGATTGCCATTACCGGCCCTTGGCGCCGCGGTTGAGCCGCCGCGTGCCTCATTTGGTCATCAACAACGAAGGCCTTGGCAGCTCCCGCCCGCGTGACAATATCTCAAGGGCGAGGGATTGCTTCAACCGGGAATCCGCGTTTCCCTACCGGAATTAGAACTCGACAGTTGCACAAACGTTCAGGAAGTTTCATTCATGAGAATTACCGAAGTCCGGGATGAATCTGTCTCGATTCGATCCGAAATCCGCAACGCGTTCATTGATTTCTCGGAGATGACGGCTTCGGCTGTCGCCATCCACACCGATGTGGTGCGCGGCGGCAAGCCCGTGGTTGGCTACGGCTTTCATTCCAACGGCCGCTACTCCCAAAGCGGCATCATCCGCGACCGGCTGGCGCCGCGCCTGTTGCGCGCTCCCGCCGAAGCCTTGCTTGCGGACGATCAAAGCAACTTCGATCCTACCAAGGCGTGGCGCGTCATGATGGCCAACGAAAAACCTGGCGGGCACGGCGAACGGTCGGTCGCTGTCGGCACGATCGACATGGCGATGTGGGATCTCGCCGCGAAGATCGAAGGCAAGCCGCTGTATCGCCTCCTGGCAGACCGCTATCGCGGCGGGCATGCCGACGCCGATGTCTATGTTTACGCCGCGGGCGGCTATTACTACCCCGGTAAAGACAACGCCAAGCTGCAGGACGAATTCCGCCGTTATCTCGACATGGGCTACACCGACGTCAAGATGAAAATCGGCGGCGCGCCGCTCGCTGAAGACCTGCGTCGCATCGAAGCCGCGCTCGAAGTCGCCGGAAAGGGCGAGTCGCTTGCGGTCGATGCCAATGGCCGGTTTGACGCGTCCACGGCCCACGAATATTCGAAAGCGCTCGCCTCTTATGGCCTGAAATGGTATGAGGAGCCGGGCGAGCCGCTCGATTACGATTTGCTTGCCGCGGTTGCCCGCGAATCGGCGACGCCCATCGCCACGGGGGAGAATCTGTTCTCGCTGCCGGACTCGTTGAACCTCATCCGCTACGGCGGTCTCAACGCCGAGCGTGATTTTTTGCAGATAGACCCGGCGTTGAGCTACGGGCTTACTGAGTATCTGCGGATTCTCGAGATGCTGGAGAACAACGGCTGGTCGGCCCGCCGGTGCATCCCGCATGGGGGCCACCAATTCTCGCTGCACATCGCCGCCGGGCTCGGCCTCGGTGGGAATGAATCCTACCCCGGCGTCTTTGAGCCGTTCGGCGGTTTTGCGGACGGCGTGCCGGTAGAAAACAGCCGCGTCAAAGTGCCCGACGCGCCCGGAATCGGGATTGAACTCAAGGCGAATCTG
>JBBDWJ010000234.1:0-18379 GCA_040902925.1 Bryobacterales bacterium
GTAAACCGCGGCCATTGCAGCCGCCTCTTTGCCGAAGATCTGCGTGCCGAACGACCACTGTCGCACGTTGGAAACGACGCCGACGATCTCGAGCCACTTGATTTCAGGGTCACGCGAGCTGAGTCGAATGCGCCGGCCGATCGGGTCTTGGTTGGGAAAAAACTGCGCGGCCAGAGTATCGTTGATAACGACGACACCCGGGGTGTTGTCATCGTCCTGCTCGGTGAACTCGCGACCCCGCTGCAACGGGATGCCCATCGTGGCGAAGTAGCTTGGTGTCGCTATGCGTGAGGCGGCGTTGGGCCACGCGCCGTCGGGCGCGGGCTTGCCCTCGATAGCGAAATCGAAAAACCATCCCGTGGTATTGCGCATTGGCAACAGATCGATCGCGGCGGCGGAAACAACGCCGGGAACGCCGCGGATTCGCTCTAGCGCCGCGTCGAAAAACCGCGGCCACTGCGCTTCGTCCGGATATTTGTAATCCAGCAGATTGACGCGCAAGGTGAGCAGATTCTCGGAGTGGAAGCCTTTGTCGATATTCTGAAGCCGCAGGAAGCTGTTGAGCGTAAGGCCGGCGCCAACCAGCAATAGCATGGCCAGGGCGATCTCAGACACCACCAGGGCATTGTGGAAGCGGCGGCCCTGCACTCCGGCCGACGCCGAGCGGCCGCCCTCGCGCAATGACTGGCTGGGCTCGATGCTCGACGTTCGCAGCGCTGGAAAAAGGCCGAACACTATCGCAGTCACCATGGAGGCGGCCAATGCGAACGCTACAACGCTCGCGTCGAGATCGAGCGCGTCGGCCTCAAACACGGTCATGCTCGGGAGCACCTGCCGCAAACCTTGCATCGACCAATAGGCCAGCACAAATCCCAGGATGCCGCCGCCCAGCGCCAGCAACATGCTTTCGGTAAGGAGCTGGCGAATCAGCCTGGAGCGGCGCGCGCCCAGGGCGGCGCGGATGGCAATTTCTTTTTCCCGCGCGGCCGCGCGCGCCAGTTGCAGGTTGGCGACATTGATGCAGGCCATCAACAGGATGAAACCCACGGCCATGCTGATAGCCAACAGCGCCGGGCGCAAATTGTTCTGATTCGCGAAAAACTCCCGCAGCCCCTGTACCCGCGCCCCCCAACCCGCGTTGGTCTTCGGATACTCCTCGGCCAACTGCTGCATGAGGACCTGCAGCCGTCCATCGGCCTGTTCGCGGCCGATGCCCTGACGCAGTTTGGCGACCACCTGCAGGCTGTGAAAAGTGAGCCGCTCGGGGGCGAACTCTTTCTGCAACGGCCGCCACAGCTCGGATACGGCGCTTCCGAACTGAAATGCCCGCGGCAAAACTCCGATGATGGTGTAGGATGCCTGGTCGATCGTGATTGTGCTTCCCGCAATTTCCCGAGCGGCCCCAAACCGGCTTCTCCACAAACCATCGCTCAAAATAACGGACGACTCGTCTTCGTCGGGCAGGAAAGTTCGCCCCACCGCCGCCTCGACTCCCAGCATTTCGAAAATATTCGTGCTCGCGCGAATGCCGTTCACTGTCGCCGCCGTGCCCGAGCCGGTCAGCGCGCCGCTCCAGCCCTCGAGAGCCGCGACGTGCTCAAAAACCTCGGGCTGCTCCATCAAATACTGAAAATTTAGGGGCGCGACGGGAAACCAGTCATAACCACGCTGAGCGTTCGTCTCGGCAATCAACACTAGCCGGTCAGGATCAGGATAGGGCAGCGGCTGAAGCAGCACGGGATAAATAATGCTGAAGGCGGCCGTATTGACGCCGATCCCAAAGGCCAGCGAAATCACCGCCACCAAGGTCAGGCCCGGTGATTTTCGTAAACTTCGGAGCGCGAAGCTCACGTCATTTCGAAGCATTTGCATCTTGATTTCGCGGCCCTCGGCAACAGACCAAGCCGCGATCCGGCCAAGCCGCGCTGTTTGGATGAGTCACAGCAGGGCCGCAGGTTTTGGCGACCCCGGGAAGCGATTCGTGCCGGCGTTCGTTCCTGAACCACCCACTTACGGCTGCTGCGTCACCACCCCTGTACCCGGTTCCCGCAGCGGCCCTTTCCCGCCGTCCGCATTTTATGTCCAGTTATTACGTGGCCGCGAAAGCAGGAAACGGTTACTCAACCAATAGCTATCTGGTGAAATATACGTTGATTCGACCTCCGCCGTCAAGATAATTCAATCATTCCCAGCCAAAGGCACTACTACCTGACGGTTAGTCCGCGAGGGCATAAGCCTCTCATTCGGCTGCAGCGCCGCTGCAAAGCGGCCGCTCGTGTGAGTAATTTGCGCTACGGCTGGGATTTCTTAATGGTGATACCTTTGTGGGTGATTCCTTGTAGGCTTGTAGGACTGCCGTAAGGGGTTACTTGTCCGAGAAGAGCCAACGGCGGTAGTCCCGGCCGACCTCTCGATCTACGCCACCAAACTGGAAATGGCCCGAATCAAGCCGTCGTGCTACGCTCTAAAGCAACATCCGGGAGGGGACCCACGATGAATCTCTTCTTTCGCATGCAAGCGCTGGCCGCGGCCGCTTTACTCGGGCTGATCGTACCGCCGCTGGCCGCCGAGCCGATTACCCTCGAAGTACGTATTTCTGGCGCGGAAGGGACGCCGGCCGATCTCACCGCGGCCGACTTCCAACTCAAGGAAAACGGCAAGGACCAGGACATTGACGTCGCCTTTGTAGGCCCCGACGGCCCCAGCGGCGGGCAGCCGAAGCTTTGGATGTTTATTGCCGTAGACATTAATCCCGTAAACTACCCGACGACGGAACAAGCCATCCGCAAATACCTGAAAGAGATGCACCAGCCGGGCGTTTTAGTATCGCTGGGCGGATCGCCTTTCAGCGGCAACCCTGCCGAGATCGAGGGGCTGCTGTCGCCGAGTCTGGCTCCCGAGAAGGCAGAAATTTCCGGTCAAAAGCTGCCCGGCCTGCTGCCCCTTTGGAAGGTCGGCAGCGACGCGTTGTTGAGCGGGCGGCCGATCCTGGACCGCTACACGGTCCTGTCGCGGCAACTGGGCATGCTGCCCGGCAAGAAGGTCGTAGTGCTGTTTCGCGAAGGGCTGCGGCTCGACCGCGATGGGCTCGACACGGGTAACGCGCCGGCGGAGGAGGAGGGAGCAGGGCGCCGCGGGAACGCGCGCTTGCGGTCCATGGTGGACGGCAACGACGCCTCGCCGATGCAATTCGTCGATTCGTTGAATGCCCTGGCGTCGGAGGCGCTGCGAAACCGTGTCTCCTTCTATCCGGTTCACCCTCAAGGCGAGGGCTTCGGCGGCATGGGCGCGCAAGGGCTGAATCAGGTCGCGAATCGAACCGGCGGCAAGCCATTGTTGACGCAGGGCGATCCGTCTGTGATCTTCACGCAAGTGCTTGAAGACGCCTCGGCATACTACTTGCTGACGTACGAGCCGAGCGACGGCCAGCAGCGCGGACGCAGGCGCCGCATCGGCCTGCGGCTGAACCGCAAGGGGTTTCGAGCCGACGCGCTCAACGAGTACATGGAGCGAAAGCCTGGCGAGCAGCCGCCGCCGCAACGCGCCGCGGCGCCCGCTGTTTCCGACGCTCTTTTCTTGGACGACGCCGCCATGAAGGAACTGCTGGGAAGCGGCGCGCGAGCCGATTTCGAACTGGAGGCCTCGCACGCCGTGTTCCGCGGCCCCGATGGCCAGGCAACGGTGCTCTATGCGCTTGGCGTCCACCCCAGCGTTCTAAAAACGAGCGAGGCAAGCGGATCGGCCGAAGCCGATTTCAGTGTCGGCGTTCAGGCGCTCTCCGCCGGCAACGAAGCAGGCTATAGCGGCGTGCGGGAGAAGCGCGCATTTCCGGCCAAGGAATTCCGTCAGGCTCTGAAAGACAAGCGCATGCGGACGACCCACTCCGGCGAGATGCATGGCCTCGCGCCCGGGTCGTATGACTTGCGGCTCGGCTGGAAGGACGAAGCTGGAGACAAAGCCAGCACGGCCAAGATCGCTCTGATGGTTCCGGACTTTTCCGTGCCGCTTGCCGCCAGCACACTGTTCATCACCCGCGACGCTACCCAGGACGCTCCACCGGCGAACAACGCGCACGGAGATCTGCTAACGGTGGGCGACACGCATTTTCTCCCGGACCCAGGGACAGGATTTTTGCCCGGCGAAACTCTCTTTATCATTTATCACCTGTATAACGTTCCGGACGACCTGCTGCGGCAGCCTCCCGGAGTGCAGTTCGTTGTGCTGCAGCACGGGCAGCCAGTAGCCAACGCTCCAGCAGGCGGCGATGCGATGGCCATGCCTGACCAGAAGCAGGTTCGCTATCGGGTGATGCTGCAGACCGATCAGCTCTCGCCAGGAAACTACACCGCGATGGTCGGCGTGCCCCAAGCCGGCAGCCCGGAGCCGCGGGTATTGCTGAAGGACTTTGTGATTCAGTAGGCGGTGGCCGCCGCGCCGCCGGGCACGTTGCGAAGGCGTGTGGGTTCGTGTCCGAATGGACTTTCAACAAGTTCGGAAACTGACAATCAGAGCTCTGGTTGCGGACGGCTTTCTGTTTCAGAAGCTGGTGTTGAAGGGCGGAAACGCGATCGCTCTGGTTCACCAGTACGGATCCAGAACATCGCTCGACATCGATTTCTCTCTGGAGCAGGACTTTGAAGATATCGAGGAAGTACGTGAACGCATTGTTCGCGCCCTGAAAGGCGGATTCGCATCTGTCGGTCTGGTCGTGTTTGACGAGGAATTCGGGCCAAGACCTCAGGACAGTCGAGACCAGTTGTGGGGAGGGTACCAGCAAACCTTCAAACTGATCGAAGTCGACCGTTACGAAGCACTCAAAGACGATAGCCGGACGCTGCGAACCAGCGCTCTTGCTACAGGTCCTGGCCAAAAACGCGCCTTTACGATCGACTTCAGCAAGCATGAGTACTGCAGCGGCAAGGTCGAACGGGAGATTGATCACTCCCCGATCTACGTATATACGCCCGAGATGATCGTTATTGAGAAGTTGCGAGCGATATGTCAGCAGATGCCCGAGTACGGGTTTCGCAAGCGGTCAACCGCCCGGGCGCGCGACTTTTACGATATCCACGAGCTCGTCAGCAATGCGGGAGTCACGCTCAATTCGGACGAAAGCAAGGAGCTCGCGAGGCGCATCTTCGAATGCAAGCACGTGCCGCTCTCGCTGATCGGAAAAATCGCCGAGCACCGCGAGTTTCATCGCCCGGACTGGCCGTCGGTTCAAGACTCCGTTCGCGCAAGGGTGGAGAGCTTCGATTTCTATTTCGATTTTGTTGCCGGCTTTTCGCTGCGGCTAGAGACCCTTTGGAACGTGTAGCCTCCACTCCGAATCGTACTCGCGTTCGCGAACGTGGTGGGCGAGATAGAAGTCGAACTCCATTCCTAGATCCCTCAGTTGGTCGTATTGACTCTTCTCAAAACCCGCCTTCGCCATGTAGAAACCGATCGCTTGATGGAAGGGGTAGATGTAGTCCAACTCTTTGAGCAGTCTAATGATCGTGTCTACAGATGCCCGGCGCTTCGCTCCGCGATACGCCTCCAAGACCTGGTAGACCCCTCCTGAGTAGTACGGGCGAACGACGATGTCGATCAGCGTCCGCTCCAGACTGGTGACATCCAGGGTGCCGCCCGTTCCGTCCGGGATCGGTTCAACCCCGAGGCGATTCGTGTGCTTTCCGTTGATGATCAGGAACCGCCAGAGATCACGCTCAACCGGGTCTGGGGGCACCCACTCAAACTCCAGACGCGACTGGCGTTGCTTGCCGGAAAATGCACGGTCGATGCCGGCTTGTTGAAGCGGCCCTCGGGGAGGCGGTTTCGGAGTCTGCTCCTGATTTACATAAATCGTGCTCGAAAGCTGATTAGAGAGCCCGTGCAGGTGGACCGCCGTGCCGTGAGAAAGGTAAGCGTTCGGTTTGATCGACAGCCCAACGTGATACTGGGAGACGCGCCCCCAGGCGTAGCGAGTCAGCACGGGGGCGCGCGGGTTTGTTACCTGCCTGATATCGAGGCGTGCGCAAGGAGTTTGATGTAGCAGGAACTCCAGAAATCCGTTGAATGAGGTGTCGCCAGATACGCCCCACGGGCCCCGGTTCTCGGCAAGTATTTGTTGAACGTCTGACGTCTTAAACAGCTTCCGAGGAAGGGATTCAAATGTGGCGAGAATCCCAGGCTTTGCGGCGAAGAGTCTCGATACTGTCTCTACGGTACTCACTGATGTTGGTATATATACCAACATCAGTGTATCACAGGAGCCTAGCGTCGAAAAGGGTAGTCGTGGTATATATACCACGACTACCCAAAAAACGACGTGAAGCCTAAGCGGTTGAAATAAATGAAGTTGCCAGCCGGTCATGCCGAATTTGCTTGGTATGTATACCAAGCAAATTCTTACCCCAGGAGCTTTTCGGCAACATCCCCATGCACGTCCGTCAGCCGGAAATCGCGGCCTTGGAAGCGGTAAGTCAGCTTGGTGTGATCAAAACCCATCAGGTGCAGCAAGGTGGCGTGCAGGTCGTGAACATGAACCTTGTCCTCGGTCACGTTGAACCCCAGCTCGTCGCTTGCGCCTAGCGTGATGCCCGGCTTGATGCCGCCTCCGGCCATCCACATCGTGAAGGCGTTGGGGTGATGGTCGCGGCCATCGAACGTGTTGTCGCCTTGCACCATCGGGGTGCGGCCGAACTCTCCGCCCCACACCACCAAGGTTTCATCGAGCAAGCCTCGCTGCTTCAGGTCCTTGACGAGGGCTGCCGATGCCTGGTCGGTGTTCAGGGTGTTCTTCTGCAGGTCGCGGACCAGGCTGCCGTGCTGGTCCCAGGCCTCGTGGAACAGCTCGATGAAGCGCACGCCTTTCTCGACCAGGCGGCGGGCCAGGATGCAGTTGTTCGCGAACGACGGCTTGCCCGGCTCGGCTCCGTACATCTCGAGCGTTTCCTTGGATTCGGTCGAAATGTCCACAAGCTCCGGCGCGCTGGATTGCATGCGGAACGCCATCTCGAAGGAGTTGATGCGCGTGGCGATTTCCGGATCACCCGTCTCTTCGAGGTGCATTTCGTTGATGCGGCGGATCGAGTCGAGCGAATCGCGCTGCAGATTGTCGTCGACACCGGGCGGGTTCGAGAGATAGAGCACCGGGTCGCCGCTGCCGCGAAACTGCACTCCCTGATAGACCGTCGGCAAAAAGCCCGCTCCCCAGTTGGCGTTGCCGCCGCTGGGTCCTTTGCTGCCCGAGCTGAATACGATGAATCCCGGCAAGTCTTGCGATTCGCTGCCGAGGCCATAAGTGGCCCACGCGCCGAACGAGGGCCGCCCAAATTGCTGCGAGCCCGTGCTCATCAGAATCTGCGCAGGGGCGTGGTTGAACGCGTCGGTCGACATCGATTTGACGATCGCGATGTCGTCTACGATTTGAGCCGTGTGCGGCAGCAGTTCGGAAATTTCGGCGCCCGATTGACCATAGCGGGCGAATTTGAATTTCGGGCCGAGCAGCGTCGAGTTTGGATTGATGAACGCGGCGCGGTAGCCTTCGAGCAATTCCTTGGGCGGCAGCGTGCCATCGAACTTCGCGAGCGCGGGCTTGTAGTCGAACAGCTCGAGGTGGCTCGGGCCGCCCGCCATGAATAAAAAGATGACGCTCTTGGCCTTCGCCGCGAAGTGCGGTTTCTTCGGAGCCAGCGGGTTAGGAGCTTCGGTGGCGAAGCCATCGCGGGCAAGCAGTTCCCCGAGCGCCATCGAGCCCAATCCAACGCCGCATTGCTGCAGGAACCAGCGGCGGGCGATCTTTTTCGGATTCGCGTTGCGGTAAAGGTTTTGCTCGCAGTTCATCGCTATTCCTTTGTGATCGTTTCGTCGAGGTTGAGCAGTACGCGGCTGACGGCAGTCCACGCGGCGGCTTCGGCTGGGGTAGCATCGGCCGGCAGATGCCCCTGGAAAGCGGGGTTTGCGCCGAGCATATCCCAGGCGTTGAGATCTCCCTGGGCATAGCGCTGTTGCTGTCGCGCGAGTAGGCCGAGCAATTCAGCGGATTCGGCTCCGCTGGGCGGGCGCGAAAGACAACGCCGAAACGCGTAGTTCAGCCGTTGCTCTGCACCCGGTCCGGCTTTCTCCAAGGCTTGGAATGCCAGGGCTCGGGCGGCTTCCAATGACAGCGGCTCGTTCAGCGTCGTGAGCGCTTGCAGCGGCGTGTTCGACCGGCTGCGGCGAATGCATGCCGATTCGCCAGGGGGCGCGTCGAACGCTTGCAGCATCGGGTAAGGCACCGAGCGATAGCGAAACGTATAGAGAGCGCGCCGGTAGCGATCCTGCCCGGTTTCGGTGTCCCAGAGTTTGGGGCCGTAGCTCACCGGCGGCTGGAAGAGAAACTCGGGGGCCGGCGGAAAGACGCTCGGACCGCCGACTTCCGGGTCGAGCAAACCACTGGCGGTAAGCGCGATGTCGCGCACGATTTCAGCATCGACCCGGAACCGTGACGCGCGCGCGAGCAGTTTGTTGTAAGGGTCCCGCTCGAGCAGCTCGGCAGTGACGTTCGAAGATTGCGCGTACGTCGCCGAGGTGAGGATCAGGCGATGCAGATGTTTGAGGCTCCAGCCGCTTTCCATGAATTCGACGGCCAGCCAATCCAGCAGCTCGGGGTGCGTCGGCGCCGCGCTTTGCGTCCCGAAATCTTCTGCGGTTTCGACGATTCCGGTTCCGAAATAAGCCTGCCAAATACGGTTGACGATCGCGCGCGCCGTAGTGGGTGATTTTTCGTCGACCAGCCAGCGCGCGAAATCGAGGCGCGTGGCTTTCCCGCTATCCGGCAAGCCGTGAAGGAATGCGGGAACGCCGGGAGTGACCTCTTTCTTTGGCCTTAGGAAGTCGCCTCGTTCGAGCACGTGCGTCGGGCGGCGCTGTTCACGCTCGCTCAGCACCAGTTGAGTCGAGCCTTCCGGATACCGCTCCCAAATCTGCTCGATGCGCGCGTTCGTCTCGCTCCACTCGAGAACCGTCGTCCTCCAGTATCTAAAGATCTCTTGGATCTGCTCCGGGCTGCGCTTCGCCCCATCGATCGAGAGAATTTCACGCACGTGGGCCGGCAACGAATCGGCTTTGGCGTTCGGGTCGCTGCTGACGGCGAAGCGAATGCGGCCGAGGTTGTTGTTCTGGTTGTCGTCGCTATTCCAGCCGCCGTGTTTTTGACTCACAAAGATAGTCAACAGCGTGCCGCCATCGTGGGAAATCGGTTCGGCGGCCCGGAACACGGCCTTGCGCGGCTGGTTGCGGCGGCCCACGCCCGCATCGGTCTCCCAAGCAGTCAGATCATCTCCGTCGATGGCGTATTCGATTGGGCCCGTGACGCGGCGCTTTCCGCTCTTATCGACGTATGGACCGCGAAGCTCATGCTCGGGCAGATTGATGTCCGCTGTCGCTTCGGCGAGTTTGATTTTTTCTTTCTTGTCGGGCGTAGCGGCCGCTGCGGCCTCGACTTCAAACTCCGTGAGCGCGCCAGTTCCGTAGAGCGAGCGGCCGGGACCTCCCAGCGGCAGGTTCGCGTGATTGAGCAGCTCGATCCGAAAAGCCGTGATGTTCTGGATGTCAGTCTTCACGTTGAACTGCACACGGTGTTTCGTCGGCGCGTAGCCCTCGGCAATGAAGGAGTTGTCTTCGAGCTTGCGGTATTTTTGTCCGCCCGTCGAGATATCGAGGGCGTCGGGGTTGATCACGGTCCACTGGGGCTGGTTCGTGGTGACGCGCTTTTCCCAGGCGTCCATGCGTGATCGCCAGTCGGGCGTGTTCTGTTGCAGTTCCTTTTCGGCCTGGGCGATCTGCCGGAAAATGTCCTCGCGCTGGCGTTGTTCCTCGGGCGTGTAGACGGCGATCAAAGACTCGTAGGAGTTATTGAGAAACGCGAAAAGCCGGTAGTATTCTTCCTGCTGGATTGGATCGAACTTGTGGTTGTGGCACTGCGCGCACTGGATCGTCAAGCCAAGCACGGACTTGCCGATGGCATCCACGCGGTCGTACATGGCTTCCATGCGGAACTGCTCGGGCTCGATGCCGCCTTCCTCGTTGATCATCGAGTTGCGTAGGAAACCGGTGGCGACACGCTGCTGCTGGGTTGCGTTGGGAAGCAGGTCGCCGGCGATCTGCTCGACGATGAACTGGTCGTAGGGTAGATCGCGGTTGAGGGCGTTGATGACCCAGTCGCGGTAGAACCACACCTGGCGCTGCTTGTCCTTCTCGAAACCGTCGGAGTCGGCGTAGCGCGCCGCGTCGAGCCAGAGGCGTCCCCAGCGTTCGCCGTAGTGCGGCGACGCGAGCAAACGATCGACTTGCTTTTCGAAGGCGCCAGGGCTCGAATCGGCCAGGAAGGCATCGACTTCTTCAACGGCCGGCGGCAGGCCGACGAGGTCGAGGCTGAGCCGGCGTAGCCTTATTACCTTGTCGGCTTCGGGCGATGGCTTCAGCCTTTCTTTTTCGAGCCGCGCCAGAACAAAGCGGTCGATGGCGTTTTTCGGCCAGCCCTCATTCGCTGCCGCGGGCGGCGCGGGCCGCTTGGGCGGAATGAACGACCAGTGTTTTGCGATCCCGGCGTCTGATACGCTGGCTTCCTCGGGCCAAGCCGCGCCTTCACGAATCCAACGGGCGATGAGCGCGATTTCCTCGGCCGGCAATTCGCCGCCCATCGGCATGCGGGGCTGATCGGTCAGTCCGGCGACTCGCTGGTAAAGTGGACTGTTCTCGGCGTCGCCGGGCTGGATGACGCCGCGAGAGATTCCACCTTCGAAGGCGATCTTTTTGGAATCGAGGCGCAGTTCCCCCATCTGCTGTTGTGGGCCGTGGCAGGCGTAACAGGAACGCTCGAGGATGGGCTGGATGTCGCGGACAAAATCAGGCGCGGCCTGTTGCGATTGCTGTGCGCCGGCGTGCTGGAAAACTGCAGCGAGCGAGACGGCGACGACAAACGCGCCGATCTTTGGCCCGATCTTTGGATAGCGAAGTGGGCCCCGGTGACCGAAGTTTTGAGAGGAACTCTTGAATGTGCGGGATTCGGAGGACATCGTTGTTGCACGCCAGCAGGAAAGCCAGGACAATCTGAGTTGTTCCTCCGTAATTGTACAACTCTGTGTTGGCGGTCGACGTTCGGCCTCCGGAGGGCATGTTAGCGGGCGCTTCGGGTTTCGCGGCCGGAATGGCCCGGATGTGCGATTAGAGAAAATGGCCAGGAGGATGGCTGGGGCGCTTTCCGAGGGGTTGCGAGACGGCCCAGTTGGGGCTCCACGGTTGGCAATCCCGGCCTCGGCGGCGTTGACGAATGTTCTTTTTGAAACACCTTGCTGAAGGGCAGTGTCTATGGGTGTACGGAGGTGCTGGGCGATGAAGACGACGATTCTGGCGAGAGTATTTCTTGTTTTTGCTTTACTGGGACCCGGTTGCGCCACGCGCGAACCTGGTGACCCGATCCGGCCGGGTTACAACGTCTATTCACCCGAACAGGACGTCCAGCTTGGCCGCGAGGCTGCCGCCGAGATCCGCAAGCAGGTCGACGTCGTCGACAACCCCAGGCTGCAAAATTACGTGAAAGGGCTTGGCCAGAAGCTAGCCTCCACGTCGCCGGCCGGGGACTACCCCTACGAGTTCACGGTGATCAACGACGACAGCATCAACGCATTCGCGCTGCCGGGCGGCCCGATTTTCGTCCATAGCGGCCTCATCGAGCAGGCCGACAACGAAGGGCAAGTGGCCGGCGTGCTGGCGCATGAAATCTCGCACGTCGCCTTGCGCCACGGGACCAACCAGGCATCCAAGGCAAGCATGATTCAACTGCCGGCCGTTTTGGCCGGCGCCGCGATTGGAGACCAGTCCATATTGGCGCAATTGGCGCAGCTTGGGCTGGGGCTGGGCGTCAACTCGCTGATCATGAAGTACTCCCGCAGCGCTGAAAACCAGGCCGATGCTTTGGGCACGAAGATCCTGGCCGAGGCCGGCTACGACCCGATCGAGATGGCGCGCTTCTTTGAAAAGCTCGAAGCGCAAGGCGGCCCTCGTCCACCGACGTTCTTGTCTTCGCATCCCAGCCCGGGCAACCGGGTTCAAAATGTTCAGGCCGAGATGGCGACGCTGCCGCAGCGGCAATATAACGCCGGCAACGCGCAGCAGTTCAAAGAGGCCAAGGGTATTGTGGCGCAGCTCCCCGAGCCCCGCAGGCCGCCGGAAGCGCAGGTGGCCAATGCCAATCAGCCGGCGCCGTCAGGAGCGGTTTCGTCCTCGTTTGAGCCGCTGCGAACCAGCCGCTACGCAGTGGCTTACCCGAGCGGTTGGAAGACCTATGGCGACCAGCGCTCGGCCGCGATGACGATCGCGCCCCCACAGGGGTTGGTCCGAACCAACGCGGGCGGCGTTGCGATCGGATACGGAGTAGTGTTGAGCTACTACCAGCCGCAATCGAGGAACCTGGAGGGCGCGACCCGCGAGTTGATCGGTCAATTGCAGTCGCTCGACCGCAATCTGCGCGTGTCGGGCCAGCAGCGGCAAACGCGCGTTGGCGGCAGCAATGGGATCGTCACGACTCTGTCTGGCGCGTCGCCCTACGGCGGGACCGAGACCGATGTGATCTTGACCGTGGCGCGGCCGGAGGGCCTGTTCTACATGATTTTTGTCGCGCCCAGCAGGGACTTCAATCAGTTGGAAGGCGCCTTCCAGAAAATGGTGGATTCGATTCAGTTCGGGCGAAGCTAAGGACTGGGGCTTCAGGCATAGCGGCCAGCGGCGCCTTGGGCCTTCACCTTTTGCCTATTGCAATTTGCCTTTTGCACTTTGCCTTGCCTTTGCGTTTTACCTTGAGTCTTGGGCCGCGCCCGTGAACGATGCGCCACTACCGCCCCGGCGAATCCCCCTGCTTGATCACGCTCATGGCGGTCGCGATGATGGAAGATACGTCGGCGAGATTGGCCGGTAGAATCATCGTGTTGTTCTGCTTGGCCAGCCTGCCGAATTCGGCGATGTACTGCTCGGCGACTCGTAACTGCACGGCCTGAAACCCCCCAGGCGCCTCAATCGCCGCGGCGACCTTGCGAATGCCTTCCGCCGTTGCGTCGGCGACCGCAACGATGGCCGAGGCCTCGCCCTCGGCCTCATTAATCTGCTGCTGCTTGTTCGCCTCCGACTCTTTGATGACCTTTTGCTTTTCGCCTTCGGCCGTGTTGATGGCGGCGTCGCGGAAACCTTCCGAGTTGAGCACGGTGGCGCGCTTCTCGCGCTCGGCGCGCATCTGCTTTTCCATCGCATCGAGCACGTCGCGCGGCGGGTTAATGTTCTTGATCTCGTAGCGCAAGACCTTCACGCCCCACGGCTCGCTGGCCTTGTCGAGGGCGTCAACCACCTGGATATTGATCTGCGAGCGCTCTTCGAAGGTTTTGTCGAGGTCGATTTTTCCGATCTCGCTGCGCAGCGTGGTTTGAGCGAGCTGGACGATCGCAAAGACGTAGCTCGAAATGCCGTAGGAAGCCCGCTCGGCGTCGAGCACCTTGAGGTACAGCACTCCATCGACGCCGACCTGCACGTTATCTTTCGTGATGCAGATCTGCTCGGGAATGTCGATCGCCTGCTCTTTGACGCTGAGGCGGTAGCGGATGACATCGACAAACGGCAACAGGATATGGAAGCCCGCGCTCAACGTCCCGGCATACTTGCCCAGCCGCTCGACGACGTAGAGGCTTTGCTGCGGTACGACCACGGCCGTCTTGGCCAGCACGATGATCATCAGCAGGATCAAGCCGCCGACGACGATCAGACTTGCGAATTCCATCCCGTTTCTCCTTCCGCGATATCGTTCTTATCCGTCGTTCTTGTCTGCCGTGACGATCTTATTCGCCCCGCACCCACAAGGTCAATCCGTCCACTTTTTCGACCCGGCAGCGCTGCTTTGGAAGCACTGCCTCATCGCCGACGTTGCGGGCGCTCCAGGCCGAGCCGCGCAACTCCGCTTTGCCAAAGGCGTTGGCCTGAATCCGGTCGACCGGGTAGGCGATTTGGCCGACCAGGCTGTCGACTTCCTTGCCGTCCTCGGGAGACTTCATCTTTTGCACAAGCGGCTTGCGAAACAGCAGCACGCAGACGACGGAGAGCACCGCGAACAAGACGCCCTGAAACCACAGCGGGCCAGTCCACCCCAGCGCCGTCAACAGCCCGACAGCCAACGCGCCGCAGCCGAAAAACAGCAGATAGAAGCCGCCCGGAGTCAGCATCTCGGCCGCCAGCAGGCCGAACCCCAGCAGGATCCAAATCCACCAAGTCATGATGAGGCCCTCAGCACTCTTACGCGGCACCGCGATCAATTATACGCACACATGGCACGGAAGTTCGCGATTTAGCCCAAGGCGGGGACCCCCGATCGTAACACCACAGCAGGAACGGCGCCTTCGCCGCGTCTCCGCCGTGCCTGCATCCTTGCCTCCATACCGCGCCCGTTCTTCCCAGGGAGCAGCCACTGGGGTCCGATCACCTCCGCGATTCCAACGTTTGCTTCTTCGCCCGCCGACCCGTTATGCTGCCTGCTTTGGCGCGCGTGGCGCTTCGCGGCCGGATTTCTGCGCCAGCATCGTGAGCGCCTAGTATCACGACCCCCGGTATCATGAACCCAAAGCGCCGCGGAAAAAGGACTTGGCAATGACTTGGCTTATTTACGCACTCATGACGGTAGTGGCTTGGGGTCTCTATGGAATTTTGCTCCATAGCGGCCAGCTCGGCATGACGGACCCGGTCAACGGGCGCTACAAAGCATTCCTGTTCGTGGGGATCGCCTACTTCATAACGGCGGTTCTAGCGCCGCTGCTCATCCTGGTGTTCAACGGCGCATCGTGGACCTTCCCGGCACGCGGTGCGTCGATGTCGCTGGTGGCCGGAATAGTCGGCGCGATCGGCGCCTTCTGCGTGCTGCTGGCCTTCGGGGCGCGCGGCACCCCTGCCGTCGTGATGTCGATTGTTTTTGCAGGCGCACCGATCGTGAATGCGGTCGTTGCGATGATCCAGCATCCTCCGGCCGGCGGATACGGCAGTGTTCGCTGGCAGTTCGTCGCGGGAATCGTCATGGCGGCGATGGGCGGCTGCCTGGTGACGCTCTACAAACCACCGCCGGCCCCCTCGCCGTCCGCTCGCGTCGTGCAGTCTGAACAGTTGCGGCACACCGCCGACTGAGGCCGCCCGGAAGGCTGAGGCCTCAAAAGCCGAAGGGGCCTTCGCAGGCGATATCCGAAAGCGGCTTGCCTGTTACACCCGCGGAATGCACACAGCGCCCGTGAACCGGCAAGAAGGTGCGCCAGCGCCAATTCTGTTTGACTTTTGCCTTTTGCACTTTGCCTTTTGCCTTGCTTCTCCCTTGCACTTCCCTCCCTCCGAATCCGCCCTGTCCCCCCTCCGGCCGCCCTGCTATACTCCCATCTTCGTGAAACCGGAGGGTATCGAGCTTCTCGACCAGCGCCGCCGCTCGTCTCATTTTCGCCATCGGCTTTACCGGCTGCTGTCTCCGCCGCCTCCGCTCCTGCACAACCCGGCTGAACTGAAAATCGACGCTCCTCTGGGGCGATGGAATCTTTACCTCGGAGGGGCGGGAGCTTCACCCGACGGCTATGTCAACCTGGATATCGTCGTCACGCCGGGTGTTGACGTGTGCGCCAGCGCGGAGGCGCTTCCATTCCCTAGCGGCGCTTTTCAGCGAGTCGAGTGTGATGCGGTGCTCGAGCACGTCGAGCGGCCCGGCTGCGTCGCGCGCGAGATCGAGCGGGTGCTCGCTCCCGGCGGGTTTGCTCACCTGGTCGTTCCGTTTTGCCATCCGCTGCATGAGTATCCCAAGGACTTTCGCCGCTACGCGCCCGATGGCCTGAAGCAGTTGGCCGGCGGCCTCGAGGTTGTCGCTTCCGGTTGGCGCACGGGGCCCACCGCGACGCTGCTGATCTTTTTTCTGGAGTACGTCAAGCTTTGGCTGCCGTGGCGGCCGCTACGCGGGCTGGCCCACGGGCTGCTGGGATGGTTGCTGTTTCCCCTGCGCTATTTGGATCTGCTGCTTTGGAAATCGCCGCGCGCCGCGCGCCTCGGCAATCATTGCTATGTCTGGTTGCGAAAGCCTGTCGAGCCGTGAGGACTGGCACTCTTGCCGGTCCTTCGCCGCGCAGCGGCGACGCGAGCCAATCTCCCGATCCGCCTCGTAGGCGCGCGCCGGCCTAAGTCACAACAACCACTTTTCCGAACTGTTTCTTGTTCCCGAGGTGCTCGTGGGCGCCCCGAATCTCCGCCATCGGAAACGTCCGGTCAATCACCGGCTTCAAAAAGCCGCGATCGAACACTTTTAGAACATCGTAGAGCTCGCCAATCGCGCCCATGAATGAGCCGTTCAGGCTGAGATGCTTGGCGAACAGATGCGCCAGGCTGAGCGGCACCTCCGTGCCGGTCGTCGCGCCGCAAGTCACCAGCCGCCCATGGTGCGCCAGGCAAGCCGAAGACTGCTCCCAAGTGGCTTTGCCGACATGCTCGATGACGATGTCGACGCCGCGGCGGTTAGTCAGCCGCCGCACTTCCTCGCGAATATTCTGCTTGTAATGGTCGATGACATGGTCGGCCCCAAGTTCCATCGCCTTGGCCATTTTTCCCTCGCCGCCCGCGGTCGCGATCACGCGGCAGTGAAACAGCCTGGCGATCTGGATAGCGGCGACGCCGACCCCGCTCGAGCCGCCGATGATCAGCACGTCTTCACACATGCGGATCTTCGCGATGCCCACCAGCATGTGCCAGGCCGTCAAAAACACCAGTGGGATCGACGCTGCTTGCTCGAAGTTGAGATCACCGGGAATCGGCAGCGCATTCGCCTCGGGAATCGCAACGTACTCGGCCTGCAAGCCCGGATAGTGGTGTCCGAAAAGTCCGTAGTCGGGGCTCCAGTTGTCGTGGCCGGCCGCCGTGTAGGCATTGCGCCGCGAGCTTTTTCCTGGAGCCACCAGTATCCGGTCGCCCGCCTTGACCTGATCGCACGCCGCGCCCACTTCGACGACCTCGCCGGCCGCGTCACTGCCGAGAACGTGCGGCATCTGCAATTTGAGCCCCGGCAAACCGCCGCGTACCCACAAGTCGAGATGGTTGAGCGAGCACGCCTTGATCCGTACGACAACTTCATCGGCGCGCGGCTTAGGCTCCGGCGCATCCTCGTAGCGCAAAACTTCGGGGCCGCCGTGTTCGTGTATTCGGACTGCTTTCATTTCTCTATTCTCTCGTGTTGAGGTCAACACTATGCCGCATGCCATGAAGCGCGCCAAAAATTTCCGCGGCCTTCCTCGCGCCTCCTGTTCACGCCGCCGTCAGCCGCAAGTTATCATAGAAGGCGTAGGAGTAGTAGACCATGAGCCGCCCAATGGATGTCTTCGAAGAGTTGGTTGAGCTCCGCCGGTCCGGCCAGAAGGCAGCGCTGGCGACCATCATCGAAGTGTCGGGTTCCATCCCGAGCTTTCAGAGCGCCAAGATGCTGGTGCGCGAAGACGGCAGCATGGTCGGTACAATTGGCGGCGGCTGCACCGAAGCCGAGGTCTGGAACGCCGCGCGCGAGGTGATGGAAACCGAGAAGCCGAAAATGCTCTCTTTCAACCTTGGCCAGGACGCGGCATACGACCAGGGGCTCATTTGCGGAGGGCAGCTCAACGTTTACCTGGAACCCATACTCCCCATCCCATCGTGTTTCATCTTCGGCGCCGGGCATATTTCGAAGAGCCTGTCGAAGATCGCCACCCAAGCCGGATTCCGCACCATCATCGTCGACAACCGCGACACCTACGCCAACCGCGAAAGATTTCCGGAGGCCGCCGAAGTCTACGCCGGCGAGTATGAAGACGTATTCCCCAAGCTCGCGGTGAATGACTCGAGCTACTTCATCATCGTCACGCGCGGCCACAAAGACGACATGCGCGTGCTGCGCTGGGCGGCGACGCGGCCGGTCCGCTATCTGGGCATGATCGGCAGCAAGCGCAAGACGATCGAAGTCGTCAAGCATCTGCGGCGAGAAGGCGTGCCAGTCGAAAAGCTCGCCAGGCTGCACGCGCCGATGGGCTTCGATATCGGCGCCATCACACCCGAGGAGATCGCCGTTTCGGTGGTGGCGGAAATGATTCAACGGCGCCGCAATCCGACGCTCGCATGGAACCCGATGTCGAAGTCGATTTTCACCGAGGGCATTCCGAAGGCTGTGCAGATGGAGCCGCTCCCCGCCGAGTCCACGGCCGGGAATACCGAGTCCGCGCCGCGGGCCGCATCCAAAGACAAAGCCGCGTCATCCTCAGAGTGAAGCCCGCCGGAATCATCCTGGCAGCCGGAGAATCGAGCCGCATGGGCCGCGATAAGGCCCTGCTTCCGTTTCGCG
>JBBDWJ010000235.1:0-18370 GCA_040902925.1 Bryobacterales bacterium
GGAAGCCCGCTCAACCGCCGCGTGATTCCCTTTCCACATTTATGTCGCGCACCCCATAAATTCCCTCAGCTCATTGCTTCCCTCCGGGGAAGGTGGTAGCCTCGCCTGCGGAGGGAAGGACTTATGATTCTCCAGCGCATTGGAGTGCTTTCAGGCGCCAAGGTATTTGGCGCTCTCTACGCAGGTATGGGGCTGATCGTGGGCTGCATCTTCTCGCTGATTGCCATGGTGCAGGGGGCGATTCTAGGGGCCGCCAGCAGCGAGCTCGGCGAGATGGGGGGCGTGTTCGGGATGTTGTTTGGGGTGGGAGCCATTATTCTGTTCCCCATTTTTTACGGCGTCATGGGGTTTCTGGTGGGCGCCCTGGGGGCCTTCATCTACAACCTAGTCTCGGGATTTGTCGGCGGTTTGGAGCTGACTATGGCTGAGAAACCAGGCGGCGGCGCGCTGGGGATGGGTTCGATTCCGACGACGATGGGATGACGCGGGCGGGCGGCCAAACGCGCCTGGCGCGAATTGCTGTTGCGGAGATCACCCGCCCGGGCTGCACCCCTGGGTGGCGGCGGCGTTGCGCGCCAGCTCGTCGCAGCGGTTGTTGTCCTCGTGCTCGGCGTGGCCCTTGACCCAGGTCCATTCCACCTTGTGTTTTCGTAGTTCCTCATCAAGCTGCTGCCACAGGTCCTGGTTTTTCACCGGGGCCTTGGCGGCGGTGCGCCAGCCGTTGCGCTTCCAGCCCGCTACCCACTTGGTGATGCCGTTTTTGACATATTCGGAATCGATTTCGATTTCGATCTGGCACGGCTCTTTGAGGGCCTGAAGGCCGCGCAGCACGGCGGCCATCTCCATGCGGTTGTTGGTGGTCTGCGGGTCGCAGCCCCACAGCTCCTTTACCTGATCGCCGTGGCGCAGGATTGCGGCCCAGCCGCCCGGGCCGGGGTTTCCGAGGCAGGAGCCGTCGGTGACCAGACGGACGCGCCTCATGCGGCGTTTTCCAGGTGCTTTTCGAAAAACGCGTCGACTGTCGAGACGACTTCCGCGGAGGTCTGGCAGCGGTAGATGGATTTGCGCAGGTCCGCGCCGTTGCGGACGCCACGCGTGAAATAGGTGGCGAACTGCTTCATTTTTCCGGTGACTTCGCCCGAGATCTTGTCGGGCCGTTCGATCAACATCTGGTAGTAGTTGCGGATCATATGGTAGCGGTCGAGATCGCTGGGCTCTTCGTAGCGGCCTGTGGCGACATATTGCTCGATCTGCCGGAAAATCCAGGGATTCGACGAGGCGGCGCGGCCGATCATGACGCCGTCGCAGCCGGTCTGCTCGAACATGCGGACGGCGTCTTCTGGCTTAAAGACATCGCCGTTGCCGATGACCGGGATTTTGACCGCCTGCTTGACGTCGGCGATATGGCTCCAGTTGGCCTGGCCGGCGTAGCCTTGCTCGCGCGTGCGGCCATGGAGCGCGACCGCTTGCAGGCCGCAGTCCTCGGCGAGCCGGGCCATCTGGACAGCGACGATTTCCTTGTCGTCCCAGCCCGTGCGGAACTTGCAGGTGAACGGGATCTTCACCGCCGCCCGCACCGCCCGCAGAATCTGCTCAACCAGCGGCAGGTCGCGCAGCAGGCCTGAGCCGCCGTTGCATTTGACGACCTTCTTGACCGGGCAGCCGAAGTTCAAATCGACCATGTCGAAGCCGTGGTCTTCCACGACGCGGGCCGCTTCGGCCATCACCCCGGGGTCGGAGCCGAACAGTTGCGCGGCGATGGGGTGCTCGTCGGGCTCGTAGTAGAGGTAGTGGAAATGCCTCTGCTTCTGCCCCTTTTTCTCGACCGCGACGACGCCGTGCGAGCTGGTGAACTCGGTCATGATCAGACCGCAGCCGCCCAGGCCGCGGATGAAGCGGCGGAAAACAGTGTCGGTGACACCCGCCATCGGGGCCAAAGTGACCGCCGGTTCGAGGGCTAACCCGCCGATACTCAACTGCTTGGGGATGGGCATCCGAGATTCATTTTAGCAGCGCGGGAGGGGCTATTGGCCGCCTGGCGGGGGGGCGCCGCGCCAGATCTACTCCCGGCGGCGCAAGGCGTCCCTGACTTCGTCGTCCGTGGCTTTCTTGCGCAGCACGTCGCGCTTGTCCTTGTGGTCTTTGCCTTTAGCTAGCGCCAGCTCGCATTTGATGCGGCCCTTTTTCAGATAGATTTTGGTCGGGATCAGCGTCAGTCCCTTCTCGCGGGTCTTGCCGGTCAGGCGGCCGATTTCCTGGCGGTGCACCAGCAGCTTGCGGGGGCGGTCGGGCTCGTGGTTCTGCTGATTGGCCTGCTCATAGGGGCTGATGTGGGCGTTGAACAGCCATAACTCGTTGTTTTTGACCGCGGCATAAGCGTCGGAGAGGTGCAGCTTGCCGTTGCGGGCCGATTTGACCTCGCTGCCAGTGAGCACGATCCCGGTTTCCACCGTGTCTTCGAGGAAATAGTTGTACCGCGCCCTGCGGTTGTCCACCAGGATCTTGATGCCATCTTCTTGTTGCTTCATTCGAGTTGAGCCGTCTGTTCTTCCGGCCGGTCTGCCAAGCCGGCCCTGGCTGCGGCCGCGCAAACCGGCCTTTCCCGCCCGCTCCGGGCCGGTGCGGCTCCCGCCGCCCGCGTGGAAGCCCCCAGACTCACAATACGGGATTGGTAACGGGTTCGGGTGGCTTGGGTTCCCCCTGGCAGGCCCGCGAGGCCGCATCGGCAAGGTGCGCGGCGGCCCGGGGGTCATCTCGAGGCCGCTCCAGAGGAACTGGAAAGGCTAGCGGGGCGGCAGCGACACTTGCGACGCTTGTTACAATTCCCCTGCACGCCAAAGGGCTTTTTCTCGTCAGCAACTATTAGGACGTTTCCGTCTATGGCATTAAGCGCAGCTTCGAATCCGCCAGCCCCGGCGAGACGGCTGAATGGCAGCCCCGCCTGGGGGTGTAACCCGCCTGCTTCTAACAGATTGGCGCGTTTGAGCGGCTTCGTGCAGGGGAGCCCACGACGGATACCGCGGCTCCTGCTGGTGGCGTTGCTCGGCCTGCTGCTCGCCGTTTCAGCGTCGGCGAGCGCCCGCAAGGCCAAGAGTCTCTATGAGCAGGGCCGCAAAGCCGAGGTTGAGAAAAATTACGACCAGGCCCTGGAGCTGTTCCAGCAAGCGCTGGCCGAGGACCCCGGGCACCAGCGGTATGATCTGGCGTCGCGCCGCATGCAGTTCATGGCGGCGCAGGCACATGTCGACCGCGGCCAGCAGCTTCGCGATGAGGGCCATCTCGAAGAGGCGTTGAGCGAATTCCAGCGCGCCATGGAGATCGATCCGTCGCTGAGCGTTGCCCAGCAGGAACACAAGCGTACTCTCGAAACCCTCGAAAAGCGCCGCGAGGCCCCCGAAGAGCAGACCGAGAAAGAAGACGCCAGCCCCCTCGAACAAGAGCGCCGCGAGCGGGAAGACAAGATGGGGGCGCTGAAACGCCCTCCGGAGCTGCAGCCGATGTCGACGCAGCCGATCAACCTGACGATTCCGAATCAGGAGTCCAAGGTCATTTTCGAGACGATCGGCAAGCTGGCGGGCATCAACGTGCTGATGGACCCCGAGTACACCGACAAGAAGATCAGCGTCGAATTGCAGAACGCAACCTTGTTTGAGGCGCTCGACTACGTGAGCCTGCAGGCGAAATCCTTTTGGAAGCCAATCTCCCACAACGCTATCTTCATCACCAACGACAACACGAATAAGCGGCGGGACTATGAGGATGAGATCGTCAAGACGTTTTACCTCACCAACGTAGCCACGCCGCAGGAGATGCAGGAAATCATCACCGTCATCCGCGGCCTGACCGATTTGCGCCGCATGTTCCCGGTGAACTCGATGAACGCGCTCGTGATTCGGGGCCCGGAGGCGAAGCTGGCGTTGGCCGAAAAGGTGATCAACGACGTTGACAAGCCACGCGCGGAGGTCATTGTCGACGTGCTGGTGATCGAAGCCAGCAAGTCCAAGACCCGGGAAATCGGGATCACGCCGATATCGGGCGGTATCGCCGGGATCGACATTCCGATTGTGTTTCAGCCGAGAGGCGGGGTGACGTCGCCAGGTGGGGACGGCGACGATGGCGGCAGTAGCAGCACAGGGGTTCCGCTCTCACGGCTAGGAAGCCTGAGCTCCCGTGACTGGGTGACGACAATGCCCGACGCCCGCATCGCGGCGCTGTTGAGCGCTTCGGATTCGCGGCTGCTGCAATCGCCGCGGGTGCGCACCGCCGACGGTTTTCCGGCCAGCATCCGCATCGGCGACCGTATTCCAATCGCCACCGGCAGCTTTCAGCCGGGCATCGGCGGCGTCGGCGTCAATCCCCTGGTCAACACGCAATTCAACTTCGAGGACGTCGGCGTGAATGTCGACCTGACGCCGAAGATTCACAACGACCGGGAAGTGTCGCTGCACATCGAAGTCGAAATTTCGAACGTACGCGACCGAGTGGATATCGGCGGCATCGAGCAGCCGATCATCGGACAGCGCCGCATCACGCACGACATCCGCATCGTCGAAGGCGAAGCCAGCGTAATGGGCGGGTTGAACCAGACCCAGACGTTCAAGACCAAGTCGGGCGTCCCGTTCCTGGGTGAAGTACCGATACTCGGCCAGTTTTTCAGCACCACCAAGACCGAGACCAACGAGAACGAAATCCTGATCGTGCTGATTCCCCACATCGTGCGGCTGCCGCAGATCAACGACGTGAATCTGCAGTCGATCGCCTCCGGCACCGAGGCCGTCTTCCAGGTCCGCTACAACCACCAGAACAACAACAAGCCGGCGCTGCCGCCGGTTGGCGCGCTCGCTCCGCAGACCGGCGAGGAGCCTCCGACCCGCGCCGAGGCGCAACCGCCCACAGCGATTGTTCCGGGCGCGCCGGCAGTGACGTCGCCCGCGCCTGGTGAACCCGCGGCAACCGCCCCGGCGGCGGACGAGCCACCCATAGCGGCCCCGCAGCAGCCGGCGGAACAGCCGGTTGAACAGCCGGCCGCGACGCAGCAGCCGCGCTTCGTCTTTCAACCGGCCTCGATCGAACTTGCCGCCGGCGAGAAGGCCACTGTCGAGTTGATCGTGGAAAACGTCACGCAACTGTTCGGGTCGCCCTTGCGCATCGGTTTTGACCCACGCGTCCTGAAGGTTACCGACATCACGCGCGGGCAATTTCTGGAGGGCGACGGCATGGACCTGATCTTCGCGAAGAACATTCGCGCCGAGGTCGGGCAGGCCGCCGTCAACATTTCGCGGTTTCCGGGCACCGGCGGCAGCGACGGCCGCGGCGTGCTGGTCACCTTGCACCTGGAAGGCGTAGCGGCGGGCAGCGCGAAGATTGGCGTGACTTCGACCGGAGCCCGCAACGCCGAGGCGCAGCCGATAAGTATTCCGCCGATGCATCTTCCCGTGACCGTACGCTGACGGGCTGGGCACGGCGACGGTCAGGTGGAAGAGAGGGTATGGATTCCGTGAGGGCGCAGCTAAATCCGGTAGCGCAGTCAAATCCGGTGGCGTGGGCAATTCCGGTAGCACGCGTTTCCGGGACGCTGGGGCCGGATGAACGGCGCTGGTTTCTGCGCTCAGCGCGCCGCCGAAACAGCCGCGCCGGGCTGACGCTTATCGAGCTAATCGTGGCCTTCACGATTCTGCTGATCCTGTCGACGATGGCGCTGCCTCTGGCGCGGGTGCGGGTGCAACGCGAGAAGGAACGCCGCTTGCGTGACGCGCTCACGGAGATGCGCAAAGCCATCGACCGCTACAAGGACTACGCCGATGCCGGCAAATTGGGGCAAGTCGACCCCGAAACCAACGGTTACCCCGAGAGTTTGGAAGTCCTCGTCGAGGGCGTCGAGATTTCCGACAGCGGCGCCGCGGCCGGAGGTTTTGGGAACATGCCGGGCGGCAACTTTGGGCAGCCGGCCGGGCAGGGCAACCGCTCCGGGCGCGGCGGCTTGGGCTCCAACCGTGGATCGGGCTCGAATCGCGGATCCTTCGGCTCCAACCGTGGCAGTTCCTGCACCAGTGGATTCGGCCAATCCAATCGCGGCTCCAGTTCCTCGCAGGGAGGTTTTGGTTCGTCCCGCGGCGGCATGGGCTCGTCGGGGGGCGGCATAGGTTCCAGCGGCATGGGCGGGCTCGGAACGGGCGAGCGCAGCGGCTCTGATGACGAGGAAAAGAAAATCCGTTTCCTGCGCCGCATTCCCGTCGACCCGATGACCGGCACCGCCGATTGGGGAATGCGCTCGATCAGCGATTCGCCCGATTCGATGAGTTGGGGAGGACGGAACGTCTTTGATGTCTTCAGCAAGAGCATGGATATGTCGCTCGACGGCACGCGCTACAGCGAGTGGTAGAAGTCTCGCGGCCCGCGCGGGCTTCACGCTGGTCGAGATGATGGTCGTGATGGCGATCATCGTTACGATTCTGTCGATCGCCATCCCGTTCTATCAAGCCTCGCTGATCCGCGCCAAGGAAGCCGTACTGAGAAGCAATCTGTTCACGATGCGCTCGGTGATCGACCAATATACCTATGACAAGGAGCGGCCCCCGCAATCGCTGCAGGAAATCGTGGATGAGGGCTATCTGCGCGAGGTGCCCGTCGATCCGTTCACCGAATCGCGCGAGACCTGGCAGGTGATCGTCGATAGCAGCACGCCGGGAGGTGAATCCGGCGTGTGGAATGTCAAAAGCGGCTCGAACAAGTCCTCGCTCGAAGGGACTCCCTATAGCGAGTGGTGATCTCCCACCTTTGCGGTTGAATATCGGCCCAAGCCTGCGCTAGCATCAGCCAGCATTTCGCTTGGCAGGTGTGATGCGCCCCCGTCAACAATCACGCATTTCGCAACGGCAACAACCCAGCATCTCGCGCCGGCAGTTTTTTGAACGCGCCGGCGCCGCGTCCGTGGCTGCTTCGCTCGCGGCCAGCCGATGCTCTGGCGATTCCGAACGCGCCGAACGCCCGCCGAACCTGTTGTTTCTGCTGACCGATGACCAGCGCTGGGACACTCTCGGCATCATGGGGAACAACGCCATCCAGACGCCGAATCTGGACCGCCTGGCGCGCGAGGGCGTGCTGTTTGAGAACAGCTTTGTGACGACGTCGATCTGCCCGGTCTCGCGCGCTTCGATCTTCACCGGTTTGTATGCGCGCTGCCATGGCATTCACGGCTTCCAGACTTCGTTGAGCGAGGGCCTGCATGCCATGAGCTATCCCGCGCGGTTCCGTGAGGCCGGCTATCACACGGGATTCATCGGCAAGTACGGAGTCGGCGGAGTCAACGATCTACCCCGCGACCGCTTCGACTATTTCGAAGGATTCGGAGGCCAAGGCAGCTACCTCAACGAGACGGACGGCGAGACGGTCCATCTCACCAAGCTTATGGGCCTGCAAGCGCTGGATTTTCTTGACGGCTGCTCGCCCGACCAGCCGTTTCACCTGTCAGTCAGCTTCAAGGCGCCACACGTGCAAGACGGAGTCGAGCCATATTTTATCCACGACCCGGCCTACGACCATGTCTATGCCGGCGTGCAGTTCGAGCCGTTCGAGAAAAACGATCCACGCTACTTCGAGGAGTTGCCCGAGTACCTCAAGAACAGCGAAAACCGCGTTCGCTGGGAGCAGCGTTTCGCGACGCCCGAGAAGTGGCAGGAATCCATGCGGCGCTATCACCGGCTGATTTATGGCATTGATGTGCAGGTCGGCAACCTGCTTGCTTTTCTAGACGGCCGCGGCTGGCTCGACAACACGGTGATCTTGTTCAATGGCGACAACGGATTCTATCTCGGCGAGCGCGGCTTGGCGGGCAAGTGGTACATGCACGAGGAGTCCATACGCACGCCGCTGCTGATTCGAGATCCCCGCCGGCCTGCGACGGCCGGAACGCGGCGCGCCGAGACGGCGCTCAATATTGATCTTTGCCCCACCATGTTAGGACTTGCCGGCCTCGCAGCGCCGCCGGCGATGAACGGCCGTGATCTCACGCCGTTGCTCCGCGGCGAGTCGCCGCCCTGGCGCTCCGAATGGTTCTACGAGCATCTGTTCCAGCACCCCCGCATTCCAAAGAGCGAGGGAGTGCGTAGCGGGAACTGGAAATATTTTCGATTTTTCGAGCAGCCCGAACCCAATGAATTCCTCTACGACCTGAGCGTGGACTCCGGCGAGATTCATAACCTGGCGCAAGCTGGCCGGCAGCCTCAACTCGAACCACTGCGAGCGCGAAAGCAGGCCTGGGTGGAAAACCTGGAGGCCTGGAAGATCGATCAAGCTTGGCGGGAACCGGAGCCCGGTCCGGCGATGTAAACTATGGCTGCGCGCACGGTGGGATCGGATTCGCCCACGCGTGCCGCGACAACGGTTCTACTGAACGATCTGTTGAGGAGGCGAGCACAGGCAAGATTGCCTGTGCCAGGACCGGTTACCGCGAGAGGCAACAGGGAATTTGAAGGGAATCGTGACGTCTGGGGTGTACCGTGAAAAATTGGACAGCACTGGCCATGGCTCTGCTATCCGCAAGCGTGCTCGCGGCCCAGCAACCGGCTGACGTCGCTGCCGGCCAACGGCTGTTTGCCTCCAACTGCGCCGTCTGCCACGGTGCGGACGGAACCGGCGGCACAAGCCCGGTGAACCTGGCGCGCGGCGGCTTCAAGCGCGGCGGCAGCGATCAGGAATTGTTCGACACGATCACGAAGGGCGTTCCGGGTACGGAGATGCCCGGCAGCTTTCTGAACCCCAGCGAGATCAAGCAGGTTGTCGAGTTCGTGCAGGCGCTGGCTAGCCTTTCCGACCAGCCGGCCGGCGCGGGGGACGCCGCGCGCGGGGAGTCGCTGTTCCGCGGCAAGGGTGGCTGCCTGCCCTGTCATCGCATCACCGAGGAAGGCTCGCACGGCGGCGGCATCCAACTAGGGCCGACTCTGTTCGCCATCGGCGACCGCCGCAGCTTCTCCACTTTGCGGAATACCATCCTGCGGGTGCATAACGGCTTGGCCGAGTTCCATTGGCAGGTCATCGCGGTCACGCAGTCCGGCAAGCGCGTCGCCGGGACGCGCCTCAACGAGGACACGTATTCGATCCAACTTCGCGACACCAGCAACAACCTGGTTTCGTTGCTCAAAAAAGACCTCAAGGAATTCAAGATTGAGCGAGGAGACCCCATGCCGGTTTTCGAGAGCGGCCTCTCCGACAGCGAGGTCAGCGACCTTGCCGCGTACCTGTCGACGCTTCGCAGAGGGAGTGCGGGGCGATAGAAGCGATCGAATTCCTTCGGCGATTGACAACGGAAACCCATCCCTCTAGACTCGTCTGCGGTGGGTACGGATAATTGAGCAAAGAAACTGTTCCGTATCGCGACCCGCTACACTACCCCTCGTAAGGGCCTTCGTAAGGGCGAAGCCGATGTCTGGCGCGCAGCCGGATAGGCAATCAGGTATTCGAAACCAGCCACTATCAGGAGCACAAAAATGCAGCGATTGTTTTTCGTAGCGGCGTTGTTTGCCCTTGCCCTGGGGTGTTCCAATGCGCCACCGGAGCAGACCGCGGCGGCGCCCGCGTTTCCCGACCATCCGGATTTCACGCCGGCGCCCGAGCAGAACCCAATGCCCAACAGCACGCTTGTCACCAAGCGAACCGAAATTAAGGGCGCGAAATATCCGGCGATCGATTTTCACTTCCACGGCCGCAGATTGCAGACACCGGAGGACTATGCCAAGTTCGTCGAGAAGATGGACCAGGCCGGCGTCGGCGTGACCTGCAACATGGACGGCGGCTTCGGCGAGACGTTCGACAATCACAGGAAAGCGAGCGATGCCGTCAAGGACCGCATCCTGCAGTTCGCGCGCGTGGATTTCGAAGGCATCAACGAGCCTGGCTGGTCGGAGAAAAACGCCGCTGAGCTGGAACGCTGTTTTCGGGCCGGCGCCGCCGGGCTGAAGATCAACAAAGCCCTCGGGCTGGAGCTGCAGAACCCGGATGGCAGCTATATCCAATCCGACGATCCGCGCTTTGACCCGATTTGGGAGATGTGCGCCAAGTACGAAAAGCCGGTCATGATCCACGTCAGCGACGCGCTCGGGCGGTTCCAAAAAATCGGTCCCGAGAACGAGCGCTGGGAGGCCGGTCTGTTCCGCAGCAGCCCGGACGGAAACTATTACGGCTCGGACCGCCCGGGACCCGAGGACATCTTCGCCGCCCGCGAGCGAATGCTGGCCAAGCACCCCAAGACCCGCTTCGTGCACGCCCACGTCGCGATGATTTATTTCGACCTGAAACGCGCCGCGGAGTTGCTGGACAAGTTTCCGAACTCCGACGTGGAGGTCTCGGCGGCGATTCAGGATCTGGGGCGGCAGCCTTATTCCGCGCGTGAGTTTCTGATCAAGTACCAGGATCGCGTGATCTTCGGCACCGACGGTAATCCCAACCGCGAGATCGAGGAATTTTGGACGCCGCATTGGCGCTACTTGGAAACCAATGACGAATATTTCGACCATCCGGCGCAGTTGCGGGGGCCGCTGGGAGCGCCGCTGCACGGCCGCTGGGCGATCCACGGGGCGTACCTGCCCGACCAGGTGCTGCGAAAAATCTATTACCAGAACGCGCTGAAGTATTTGCCGGCGGCGCGGGAGTCGATCCAGACGCAGATCAAGGCCCGCGGGGCGAGCTAGGCTCATTTCTGAAGGGATCTCAACCGGCCAAAGAGGTTAATAATCGAATGATGAAACATTGGGTGGCGGCGGCGACGGTTTTGGGGGCGCTCTGGCTCATTACTGGCAGCGTTCCGGCGCAGAGCATTCCGGTTCCGGAGTTAGTGGATCTGTTTAACGGCAAGGACCTGAGCGGCTGGGTCAACGTCAACACCGACCCCGATACGTGGTCGGTGCGCGACGGCATCCTGGTCTGCAAAGGCCAGCCCATCGGCGTGATGCGCAGCGAGAAGCAGTACGAGAATTTCATCCTGCACATCGAGTGGAGGCACATGCAAGACGGCGGCAACTCGGGCGTTTTCGTCTGGAGCGGCGCGGCGCCGGGCGAGCGCAACCGGCTGCCGGACGGAGTCGAAGTGCAGATGCTCGATTCGAACTGGCTCAAGCTTCGCCGGCAGGAAGGCGGGTCGCCGTCGCCGGGCTACATCAGCGGCGAGCTTTTCGGCGTGGGCGGCGTGGCTATCGTGCCGGACTATCCTCGCGGCGAGCGCAGCTCGTCGATCGAAATGCGCGTCAAGCCGCGCGGCGAGTGGAACACCTACCAGGTGGTGGCAGTCGGTGGCGTCATCAAGCTGGCGATTAACGGAAAGTTCGTCAACGGCATCAGCGGATCGACGCAACGGAAAGGCTACCTTTGCCTGGAATCGGAAGGCTCCGAGATCCATTTCCGCAACATCAAAATCATGGAGTTGCCGCCGGGCTTGACGACGGAGTGGCAGCTGGCGCCGCTTCTGAATCCGTGAGATTCCGGCGGGATCAGACAGGCGTGCGTCTGAAGCGGTGACAGGGGCTCTCGCCTGTCACCGGCCGCACGACAGCGAAAGGCTGCTCCCGTGTCGGATCAAAGCCAAATCGCCCGAAGCGATTGTGGCGGGCCACTACCAAATCACGCGAACCGGATACTGGCGGATGTCGGAGTCAGGCGTTAGAATCGCCAGTCCCTGCGAGATGGCTTGCGAAACCAGGATTCGATCGAACGGGTCGCGATGAAGCGGTGGGAGGCGGTGCAGGTGGAGCACATCCTCTTCCCGAATCGGCAGCGCCGACAGCAGGTGCTGACTGCGCTGTGACGGTATGAAATCGTGAGGCGGCTGAGGAAGGGCGAGCTTCCCGGCCGACCATTTGACCGAGATCTCCCAGGCCGAACTGGAACTCAGAAACGCCTCGTTACTGGCGTCCTCCAACAATTGCAGCGCCGTTGTGGAAAGACGGGGCGACCCGAGCGTCATCCATAGGAACGTGCAGGTATCGAGCAGCAGCCTCACTCACCCTCACCGCTCTGCGTTGAGCCCCGTTTCGCGTCGAACAAATCGAGCATTTCCTCCGGCAGCGGCTCGAAAAACTCATCCGAGACTTCAAAGGTTCCCTTTGCGAGTCCAATCGGCCGGCGGCCAGTAGCAGGTTTGGCGATCGGGCGGATCTCAGCGACCGGCACGTTCCGTTTGCACAACAGAAAGGTCTCACCCTGCTCGACGCGCTCGACGTAGCGGGACAGATGTGTTTTGGCGTCGTGGATGTTTATGCGGGTCACTATAGAACCATGTATATAGTTTAGTACTTGACTAACTTCTTAGTCATTATAACACGAGGCGGCCTCACGGCGAGGTGCTCCTGGGTTCGACTGGCTCTTTGAGCACGGGGCTTGATGGCAACGGATCCCAGCTTGGCCTGTACGGCTGAGGCGGCCAGCGCTTCGCTCCTCGGGCATGTAGGTGGCGTGGATGCGAGCGGCTTAGCTCCGCACCGAGCGTATGCCAAGGTCGTTGCGCCCTTAGTTCACCGGCTTTTCGGGCCCGCCTTTCGTTGGCCGATTCAACGACAGTCCCTGCAGAGCGCTTTTCCAGACGCGGTCCTCGACGTTTTCGACGAACAGTTGCATGTGCGGGTAGGGGATCTCGATGCCTGCCGCGTCGAGCGATAACTTGGAGGCTTCCATCACCCGAAAATACACGGGCTGTTCATCCGCCGCCTCGTCGATCCAGACGCGGACGTTCATGTTCACGCTCGAACCCGCCATTTCGGTCACCACAACGTCGGGCGCTGGGTCTTTGGCGATCCCGCCTATTTTGCTGACGGCCTCCAATAACACCTCTCTGGCCTGGAGAATGCTTTCCTTGTAGGCGATCCCGACAGGAACGTCCACGCGCGTAACGCCGTGCTTGGAGTGATTTTCGAGCACGGTATCGATGATCATCTTGTTGGGGATCACGACGTAGGTGTTGCGTTTCGTGCGGATGCGCGTGGTGCGCATCGTGATGTTATTGACCTGGCCGTACTCGTTATCCACGCGGACCCAATCGCCGACCTCGAACGGCTTGTCGATGAAGATCAAAAAGCCGGCGATGATGTTGGCCAGCGAATCCTGCGCCGCGAAGCCGAGCGCGATGCCAACCACGCCTATGCCGGCCAGCGCCGCGCCGACGTTGATGCCGATCTGGTCGGCGGCCATCACCAGTCCGAAAATCAGCAACGTGAAGCGGTAGATGTTGTCGATCAACATCCGCACCAGCGTTGCATGAAGGCCGGCCCGCTCCAGAATGGTTTGCAATGGCTTGCTCGTCACCCGGAACACAATCCAGAAGGCGGCAATGATGATGAGTGCGGCCAAAAGATCGGGAATGAACTCCACGAGCTGCGTGAGCAGCCTGCCCATGTCCAGTCTGTCGAGTAGGCTTTCCATCGAGGTTCTCCAGGGAGCAATCGGGATAGCGAAGGGTTGCCGCTGTCAGGGGCCGGTATGGCGCGTGACGATGAAACGCGGGCCGATAAAGATGGCGATCTGAATCGTGCCGAAATCAATGTCCTGGGTTTGGGCGTCGAGGCCCTTGAGAAGAACGAAGGTGTGGTCTTGAAAGCTTGCGATCTTGGGCGGTACATCGAGGAGAAATCCGATCGGCGATCGAAGCAGCGCCCGCCTGAGGTATGGCGATGCGGAATCGATGTATACCGGCGCGTACTCGAAGGCCCGTGGGGTTTCTTCCGCACCGGTCGGGCGACAAATTGGTCAGGATGCCGTGATTCGCTACCGCTGCCGCCGGCCACGGGACAACCCAACAATGGAAAAAACTTCGCGGGCCCGCTTCGGTGCGAGAAATCCACAGCCTAGTCCACGGGTTTGCTGCGGCCGATCACGAGGCGGTAGATAACCAGGACGACAATGGCCCCCAATGTGGCCATCACAAAACCGGCCGGTTCTTCGGGCCCGTAGAGACCCAGGAACCGCCCGAGGAATCCTCCGACCAGGGCGCCGGCGATGCCGAGCAGAATGGTTATGAGGCAGCCGCCCGGGTCACGCCCCGGCATGATGAGTTTGGCCAGAACGCCGACTACGAGTCCGAAGACGATCCAACCGATGATGCCAAACATTTGAATTCACCCCCCGGTCTATCTTAGACCCCGGAATCCGGATTGCGCTACAGCCAAAGCGACGGCGGATCAAAGAACGCTATTGCGCGTAGCGCTTGCCTGCCGGCCACGCTACGCCTTGGTGATTTTGGCCTGATCGGCCAACATCAGCCCGCTTGGTGCGATACCTGCAACGCTGCACCGCCATGCGGAAGCGAAGAGGGGGTGATCCTGTGACGGAAACCGGTGGCGTGATGGAATCGCAAACCCAGAGCAAAACCTCATGCGCGGAGCCGAGAGTTGCCATGCTGCAGCGAATAGAATCGGGCCACCGCCTGTCTAAGCGAGTGGCCCGAATTCCTTAAGTGTTAACGATCTTGTTGGTGCGGTAGTCCCAGCTTACGCGGGTGTTGCCGTCGCGGTAGGCCTTGTTGGCAAGGTGCGCCGCCGCGGCCGCGTAGTGTCCTTTGGTAGCGTCCTGAACGCTCGGCTTGCCTTCGCGCAGCGATTGAATGAAATATTCGGTGTGGCTGAGCCCGCGCTCGACGGTGACGGTCTTCTCGGGCGGACGCTCGGTGCGCTGTCCGGGCGTGTACCCCGCGGCCGCGAAATGCTGCTTTTGCATGGCCTCGGGCCAACTGTCGGTCGCGTAGGGATCGGCCTGTGAGTCGGGCGGTTCCGGATAAAGCGTCAGTCCGGCGCGCCCGCCAATTTCGATGGACCCCTTGGTGCCTTGAATGACGGCGCGGTGCGGCGAATGCGAGCTGCAGAGATTCACGTACATGTCGGCGACGAACCCCTCTTCGTACTCGAAGATTGAGTTCATCACGTCAGGCACGGTGCGTCCGTCCTTCCATTGGTAGAGGCCGCCCTGGCTAACCACCGACTTGGGCGCGGTTACATCCATGAACTCGTGCAACTGCGTCAGCAGGTGGACGAACAGGTCGGTGGCGACGCCGCCCGAGTATTCCCACCAGCAGCGCCAGCGGAAGAAGACCGCGGGATCATAAGCGCGTTTGGGAGCCGGGCCGAGGAAGCGTTCCCAGTCAATCGTTTTCGCCGAAGCGTCGGGCGCGATCGGGTAGACCCAGGCGCCGCTGGCGCTGTTGCGGTTGTTCGCCATGCGAATCATGTTGACTTTGCCGATGGCGCCTTCCTTGATCAGCTCCTTGGCCTTCGCCGTGATCATCGAACTAGAGCCTCCGCTGCCGACCTGCAGCGTCTTGCCGCTCTTCTTTTCCGCCGCGATGAACTTGGGGCCTTCTTCGAGGCTCCATGTCATCGGCTTTTCGATGTAGACGTGCTTACCCGCCGCCAGCGCCTCGGTGGTCATTTTCAGGTGCCAGTGGTCGGGGGTGGCGATCACGACCGCATCGACGTCTTTGTTGTTCAGGACTTTTTCGTAGTCCCGCGTGGTGGGCGTATCGCTCGAAGTCAGTTCCTTGAAGCGGCCAAGATGGCCGTCGTAAACGTCGGCGGCAATGATCTGGCGCGTGCCGGGAATCTCTTTGAAGCTGTTCAGCAGGATGGTCCCGCGGATGCCCACGCCGATGTAACCGAGGCCGATCTGACCGTTGGGACTGTCGGCGGCTTGGAGCCTGGGTCCATTCTTCGCGAGTTGATAGACGATCGGCGCCGCCGCGGCTGCGTTTCTCAGGAAAGTTCTGCGCGTGTTTTTCATCCGGCTTCTCCTGTTACTTCGTTCGGCTTCGTGGTCCTGGCGTTGGAAACATTTCGTGCGCTATCAACTGCTTTTCAACACGGTTCTCTCCAGAACCGCCTTGGTTAGCAGCACGCCCTTCTTGTCGTGTTCCCAGATTTGCTCGGGCGACAGCGCCGGTTCGGCCGGCCTCTGTTCGCCGCGTCCGCGCCGCTGGTTGCCGTAACTCGATTCGATACCCCAATAACCATGGTAGCCGCCGTCCTGGGCGATCTTGACCATTTTTTCGAGTTGATATCGCGGGTGGCTCTCATCGAGCGCCCAGCCCGCTTTCACCGAGACGCCCTTGGCGTAGGGCATCAACTTGGTCATGACCTGGTAGGGATCGTCGCCGGGGTTGGTATTGCCGAAGTCCGGCAGGGTCCCGAAACGAGGATCGTTCACTTCTTTCATGAGTGCGACGAGGACATCGGCGTCCGAAGAAGCGCCGCCGTGGTTCTCGATCACGATGTTCAACCCCGAACCCTGGGAGTATTCCAAGATGTCGCGGAAGCTTTCGGCCGCGCGCTTGGCGACGTCCTTGTCCTGCTTCCAATCGTCGGCGCCGCCGCGCATGTTGCACCGAATCGCGTGACAACCGAGGAAGTGCGCGGTGTCAACCCACTTGCGGTGCGCCACGGCGGCCTGCATGCGCTCGGCCTTGTCGAGCGAGGCCGTATCGCCCTCGCCGTCCACCATGATCAGCACCGATGTGACACCATGCTCATCACAATTGCGCTTGAGCTTTTGCAGATAACCCAAGGTCGGGTTTTCGAAGAACGAGTTGACGTATTCCAGCCCGCCGATGCCCAGCTCGTCACGCAGGATCCGCGGCAGATCGAGATTGGTCCACTTGCCCGCGCGGAAGCTGCGGACCAGCGACCAGCTTGCCAGCGAAATTTTGTCCTCGCCGGACGTGGTGGGCGTAGCCGCGGCAGCCGCTGCCGCCAACGACGTGGCCATGAATTGGCGTCGGGTCTGACTCATAAAAAACCCTTTCTTCCAGGATTGATGGGCAGGCGATCGCATGGGGTGAGTTCCGCGAGACGGGCGACGAAGTCTATGCGGCAGCCCCTGAACAATGTAGCGCCAAATGCCGTTCACGGCAAGCTGCGGGTCAAGAAGAAACGAGGGTCTAGCTGTCTGGATGCTTCGTCTCGTAACAGCCACGATTGCTCTTGTGGGCAGCACTTTCGCTAATCGCCGGCTGGGGCTGGTGGAGATGTCGAGGCGCCGTAGCGCAGACGCAGCGCCTTCCCGTTGCCCGGGCCCGATGTCGTGACCACATACAGGTTGTCATACTCGGTTTCTTCAATCGGAGGCGGCGTTTCCCCGGTGAGTTTTTCGACCAGCATCGGCACGGTGTCGCTGTGTCCCGCCACGACAACGGTCTGGCCGCTGTTCTCGGCTAATATCTGACTGACGAGGCCGTCAACGTCCTTGGCGTCCAGAGTGCGAACTTGCAATCCCAATTCGTCGGCCAACGGTTTGACGGTCTGCTGCGTTCGAAGAAATTGCGTCGCATAGATGACCGAAACGCCACTGGAAGCGGTCATGCGAGACAAGGCTGCGGCCCGCTCGCGGCCGGCGTCTGTCAGGGGTGGGTCATCGGCCGGTTCGGTGGCCTTCTCCGCGTGCCGCACGATCAATACCGTAGTCAGCGAAGCATTGCCTGGCGCCGCTGGACCGTCCTGCCTTGAGACCACGCAGCCCGACAGACCCCCCAGCAGTAGGCAGGCAAGACTTAGCAGCAACACGCTCGTGAGGCGCATCGTTCCCACCTTCGGATGGACGCTGTGAGAAAAACGCATGGGTCTCCTTCTCGGGACGCCGCAATTTTTTGGAATCGCCGGCGGCTTTTGAGTCTTACTTCGAAACTGGCGAGTCGCCGGGCTTCCTGTTGTGTCCGTTAAGCCATTCTGGTCGACGCCGCGCGGCTGTGCAACTATCCCTGGAGGGCAACTATCGCTTGAGGGCAACTATGGCTGGTGGGCCTCGGGCGGATTGGCGCCTATCCACTCGAGCATTTGACGAAAGGCCTTGCCGCGATGGCTGTGGGTCCATTTCAACCCGGCGCCCAATTCAGCGAAGCTGCATGACAACGGTGGATAGAAAAACAACGGGTCGTAGCCGAACCCCTCCGAACCAACGGGCGCTTCAAGGATTCGCCCTTCGACTTCGCCGCGAAAGGTGCTGAGCAGAGTGCCGTCCAACGCTAGGGCGATCACACAGACAAACCGCGCTCCACGGCCTTCGGAAGGTACGCCCCGCAGCTTCTCGACCAGCATTTCGTTGTTGGAGGCGCCGGTAGCGCCGGGGCCTGAAAAGCGAGCGGAGTGCACGCCGGGAGCGGCTGCGAGTGCGTCCACTTCGATCCCCGAATCATCGGCGAAGAGGTAGAGCGGCCGCTCGCCCGCGAAGGCCGTGTCTGACATCGCGGCGCGGCTGTAGCAGAGCGCTTTGGAGATGGCATTCTGTTCGAACGTGTCGCCATCTTCTGGGCAATCGAGGGCGGGCAGGCCTTGCACTTCGATGCTGCCGCCGGCCGCCTGACGAAATTCGCGCAGCTTGCCGGCGTTCGACGTGGCGCAAAAAAGCTTGA
>JBBDWJ010000236.1:0-18362 GCA_040902925.1 Bryobacterales bacterium
GTTGCCGCGCAATATCACCAGTCCGCCGGTCGCCTTGATGGGGCTCGAAAGCGGCTTGATGACGTCCTGCCCCGGTGTCTCCTTGGCCCCCGCGCAAGCCTCGGCCAGAGTCTCGCCGGTAACGGTCATCTGCGACCCATCCACGTAACCGCCTTCGACCAGGCGCTTGGCGATGAGCTGGATGCCGCCGGCGTTGTGGACATCGGCCGCCGTGTATTTTCCGCCGGGCTTGAGATCGACGAGCAGCGGCGTGCGCTCGTTGATCACGTTGAAGTCGTCAAGAGTCAGCTCGACACCGGCGTCGCGCGCCAGCGCCAGCAGGTGCAGCACGGCGTTGGTTGAGCCGCCCGTAGCCGCGACGCTGGCGATGGCGTTCTCGAACGCCTTCCGCGTCAGAATCTTGCTCGGCTTGAGGTCGCTCCTGAGCACGTCCATCACGATCTTGCCGGCCAGAACGCTCACGTCGGCCTTGCGTGCGTCAACGGCGGGCACGCTGTTCGAGCCCATCGGCGAAAGTCCCATGATCTCCATCACGGTCGACATTGTGTTGGCGGTGTACTGGCCGCCGCAGGCCCCTACGCCGGGGCAGGCCACATCTTCGAGCTCTTTGAGCTCGGCGTCAGTCATCTTGCCGGCGGCATGCATGCCCACGCCCTCAAACACGTCCTGAATCGTGACGTCCTGCCCGCGCCATCTCCCGGGCATGATCGAGCCGCCATAGAGCAGCACCGACGGCACGTCGAGGCGCGCCAGCGCCATCGCCCCGCCGGGAATCGTCTTGTCGCACGAAACAATCGCCACCAGGGCGTCGAACATATAGCCGCGGGCGGTCAGCTCGATCGAGTCGGCGATGATCTCGCGGCTGACGAGCGACGCTTTCATCCCTTCGGTGCCCATCGTGATGCCGTCGCTGATCGCGATGGTGTTGAATTCCATGGGGGTGCCGCCGGCCGCGCGCACGCCTTCTTTCACCTTCACGGCCAGGTCCCGCAGATGGAAGTTGCACGGCATCGTCTCGATCCAGGTGTTGGCGATGCCGATGATGGGTTTGGCGAGGTCTTCGTCGGTGAAGCCGATGGCCTTGTAATAGGAGCGAGCCGGAGCGCGGTCGCGGCCGTCGGTGATGATCGAACTACGGGGTTTCAGCGGTGAAGGCATGGATAAGGTTACTCCAACAGGGGAAAACTATTCATCTTAGCGCAGCGGTGGAACAGGCAATCCTGCCTGTTCGCGCTTGCCTTCGCGTTTGCACGTTGCCTTTGTCTCGCGATGCTTTCGGCCTTGTCTTCTCGGGTGGAACGATTTGACAAGTAAATATTTCTTCTATATTGTAGATATAATGTTGGGCCGCGACTACCTCGGCGAATTCGAACACATCATTGTGCTGGCTCTTTTGCGGCTGGGAGATCAAGCCTACGGAGTCACCGTGCGACAGGAGATCCAGCTCCGCACCAACCGTGAGGTGTCCATCGGCGCCGTCTATGCCACGCTCGATCGCCTGGAGACCAAGGGGTACGTCAAATCCCACCGCGGCGACCCCACGCCGGAACGTGGCGGACGCTCGAAACGCTTTTTTCGCATGACGGCTAAGGGCATGGCGGCTGTAAACCGCACCCAACGCGCACTCCAGAGCATGACCGAAGGTCTCGATCTCGTTGGGAGCTACTCATGACTTCTCGACCAGATTCGGTTCGGCCCTCACGCATAGCCTCCTGGCTTGTCACTTTGTTCGCCCCGGCCGAGGAAGCAGAATCGATCCTCGGAGACCTGCTCGAGGAATTCTCCCAGCTCGCCTCGGAATCGGGTGTCGCTTTCGCCCGGCGCTGGTATTGGCGCCAGACTGTGAAAACCATCGCACATCTCGCCGGGAATGGATTCCGCGTCGCTCCGTGGTCGACCGTGGCCTTCGTAGTCGCAGGGTGCATTCTGATCCGGTTCGGACTCATGGTTTACGGGCAGGCAACGGAAGCGGTTCTTGATCGATTCCGAGTTTACGAATATGTCTCCGATCTCGGGCGCCAACAGCCGTCTATTAACGTCGCAGCCGCTTATATGTTCTGGATAACCCGAGGGATGCTGATCGGCCGTGTCCTTGTCGAGACGCTCATCGGCGGTATCGTTGCCGTCGCGGCCAAGGGAAGGGAGATGACAGTCACGATGGCATTAGGCCTCTTCCTGGGCACGTTGGGTGTCGCTGGCTGCTTGATGATGGTGGCCAACACCGGGGACTACGAGTTTCTGTTTCAATGGGCGCTGCCATCGGTGTTTGCAGACTCAATCGCGATCGTTGTTGGGGGAGCGATCGTCCGAACGCGCCGATCATCCAATATAGCTAGGCCGTCCGCTTCGTAGTGGCGACGCCAGGCACGAAACATCGCCGCAGGCGACCAGAACGACAGACAGGATTGTCTGTCCCACTAGCTCAGCCGCGCCGCCACGAGCTCCGCGACATCGAGCACCTCAATATCCTCGCGCTTGGCGTGCTGCGCCGCGTCCTTCAGCATGATCGGGCAATAAGGGCACGCAACCGCGATGGCGGCAGCTCCCGTGGCCTCCGCCTCGGCGAAGCGCCGGTGGTTCACGCGGCCGCCGGGCAGCTCGACTTTGTCGTCGGCGATAAAAAGCTGCGCCCCGCCGGCCCCGCAACAGAACGTGCGCTTGCCATGATGTTCCATCTCGACAAGCTCGCCGCCGATCTGCCGTAGCAGCTCGCGTGGCTCGTCGGTGACACCGCGCCCGCGCGCCAGGTAGCACGGATCATGGTAGGTGATCTTCTTCGACTCGGGTTGTAGATTGAGGCTTGGAAGCACGTGATTCAGAAATTCGGTGTGGTGGTGCACCGCAATACCCAACTCCTCGAACGCCGGGTTCTGGCGGTAGTCCACATCGAACATGCGAGTGCAGTGCGGGTCGCAACTCAGCAGCTTGGTGACTTTCTTGCCGCCGACGGAGTCGATCACCTGCTGCGAAAGCTCCATGTAGAGGTATTCGTTGCCGGCCCGGCGAGCCGGCTCACCGCAGCAAGTCTCGCGCGCCAGAACGCCCCAGGAAACGCCCGCCGCATTGAGAATCTTCGCCATGGCGCGCACAACATCTTGCCCGTGCGGGTCATAGCTCGCGCCGCAGCCTAGCCAGAACAGCCACTCCTGCGATCCGTCGAAGACCGGGAGCTTTTCGGACTCGATGAGCTTGCGTCGCGTGTCGTGAGGCACGCCCCAAGGGTTGTGGGGCGACCGCTCCATGGTGGTGAACAGGTCCGTCAGCTTGTCGCTATGCGTGCGGCCTTCACTCACCAGGCCGCGGCGCATATCGAGAATCTTGTAGCCGACGTGTTCGATACCGACCGGGCAGGCCTGCTCGCACGCCCCGCAGGAGAGGCACTGATAGAGATCCCCTTCGCTGACCCACGCCTTGCCCGCTTCCACCTCACCGGGCGTGCCGGCCAGCACATCGCCGCCCGCAAACTGTCCACGCTGGAGTTGCAGAATGATCTCTTTGGGGTTCAGGCTGCCGCCGATGACGTTCGCAGGGCACGCCTCGGTGCAACGGCCGCACTCGACGCAGGCGTGGATGTCGAGCACATCCTTCTGCGAGAGGTCGCGAAACCGCAGCATCCCCAAGTCATCGTCATCATCCTCGCGGAGCGGCCGGATGCTGCTGGTCGTTTCCGAGCGGAACAGAACCGCCACCGGCCCCAACACAAGGTGCAGATGCTTCGAGTTAGGGATGGCCCAAAACATCCCCAGAAAAGCCAGCGTGTGCGCCCACCAATTGATTTTCCATGCCACCGGGTCCGCAACGCCGAGCCAGCCGATCAGATAGGTGGCCATCAGGGCCGCGATCAACGCGGCGACTACGCCGGACGAGATCGAAAGTTTTCTTCCAAGAACCGGCGGCCGCAATACAAAGCGCCGCAATGCCAGCCCCAATATCCCGATGAGAACCGCCACGGCCCAGAGGGCCGCAAACGCCCCATACCAGCTCTGGCCGGCATGAGTCCGGTCGAGCCCTACAATGCCGAGCCAGAGATGCTCCACGCTGACCCAGCCAAAGGCAAAGAAACCCCACATCACCAGGGCGTGCAGCGTTCCGGCCAGGGGCCGGTCGCCGATCACGCGCGTCTGCAGCATTACCTCGGCGAATGCGCTGCCCAGGCGGCTCCCAACCCTGTCGAAAGGAAGCCTTGGCCGGGCGTGGCGCATCGGCGCCAGGCGCAGCCAGAGCACCCGCAGGAAATACCCCAGGCTGGCGGTGCACAAGGCCAGGAAAACCAGTCGAGCAACCATGCGAAGGAGTTAAGGAAGAAGCGCGCCGAGGCGTTGCCGCGCGGCCCAGGTTCATTCTACCGGGTTGGCGTCCGAGATCCACGGCATAGCGAAATTCCGGTCCCTTCCACACTGAAGCAGTCCGGCTGGTACGGGAAAAAAAGCCATGCGATCGGCGCACCACGCCAAGCCTCTTGAGCCGCAGTCCGGCCGTCGCGCCAAGCCGGCCAACAGGCTGTTGCCAGTCAATCCCCTAGGGAAAACCGGGCCTTTCCGCACCGGCCCATCTGTACTAGGTAGATCCTGGAACTCACCTTGGGAGAACCCCGGCGTACGTTCGCGTTCCGGCGTGTGGCATACTGTGTCGGAGGTTCCCTATCAGCAATCCTCGTCGCCACGCCGGTCGATGAGAGAACTGTAGGCCCCAATCTCCAGCGCACATGCCGCAAGTCAAGCTAGAAGTGGACGGCGTTCACCCTCTTCCGCCGTTGATCCTTCACCCCTTTACGGAATCAGCGTCCACAGTGCGCATTCTCGAAAGCGCGCGTGCTTCGCTCTCGATGATCCGCGAAGGCGCCAACGACAACGAAGATCTCGAGAAACAGTTGCTCGACGGGCGGTTTACCGAGTTCCGGATGTTGTTCTATGTCGGCAAGGACGTAGTGCGCTGGCTCGAGCAGTGCGTCGACGCCTGCGCTCGTTCTACTGAGCTGGGCGAAAACGAGTTGCCGGCTCAGAGTTTCGCGCATCTGCTCATTCAGCAAACGCCATCCGATGTCGCGGCTAAGCTGCGCAGTTGGGGGGTTGTCGAGTTCGCCCGCATCTTCTCGCGTTCCATCGGGATACACACGCAGTTTCGCGAACCTCCACCGCGTGAGATGCTGCAAGCCGACTATTTGCGGCAGTACTATCAGTTCGCCGATTACGCATTCACGTGCTGGCGGGATATGAAGAAGCACCCCGTCCTCAAACCGCCGCAGTTCCCGTTCACGCTCTACGCCTCCGGGGAATACACCAAGATCCTCGAAGAGCAGTGGAACGACGCCTGATCGGCCGGCAAAACCCCGCCATCAACCCCACAACGACCCGGTAGCATTCCGCTCAGGCCCGGCTTCTTGATGAAGAACCCGGCTTCAGTTGTATTGTTCTGGGGGCAGATTCCTAGCTTTTGTTCAAAACCAGGAAGCAGTAAATCAAAGGCAGGTAGAGCACGGAAGCCTGCAAAAGCCTGCGGGCTTGCGTTCCCGTCTTGCGGCGCGCGGTTACAATCCCAAAACCCAAGTAAATCAGGCTGATCGCCAAGGCCCCAAAAAAGTAAAGCGAGCCGGCGACGCCCAGCCAAGTCGGCGCCAGGCTGATCGGCACCAGCACCGCGCCGTAAGCGACGATCTGGCGTCCCGTCGAAGCCCCGTCAGGCTCGACGACCGGCAGCATCAGAATGCCTGCCCGGGCGTAGTCTTCGCGGTACATCCAGGCGATGGCGTAGAAGTGCGGAAACTGCCACAGGAACAGGATCGCGAAAAGCACCCAGGCTTCCCAGCTCAGCTCGTTGCGGACAGCGGCCCAGCCAATGAGCGGCGGCGCCGCGCCCGGGAATGCTCCTACAAATGTCGAAAGCCAGGTCCGCGACTTAAGAGGCGTGTAGAGAAACAGATAGGAAGCCAGCGTCAGAACGCCAATCAGAGCCGACAAGGGGTTGACGGCCACAAACAGATAGATCATCCCGGCGACCGAGATGCCCACACCGAACCATAGTGCGGGAAAAACCGCCAGCCGCCCCGCGGGCAGAGGACGATTCTCCGTCCGCCGCATCTTGCCGTCGGCTTCCCGCTCGAACCACTGATTGAGCGCCCCCGACCCCGCCGCCAAAAGGCCGGTCCCGATGACCGTGTGCAGCAGAAGCCAGTAGGCAAGGGGCCCGTCGGAAGCGAGGTAAAACGCGACCACGGTCGACATCAGAATCAGCCAGACGATGCCCGGCTTGGTCAGCTCGAGGTAATCGCCAATAGTCGTCACGAAGGGCCTGGCAACGGCGCTCTCAGCGGTAGAAAAACCCGGTCTCATGCGGCGGTAACCACCTTGCGATCAACGAAATCGGCGGAGGGTTTGGAAACCCGGGTCCAAACCCCAAACGTCAGTACGATGCTTGTCGCCAGAATCAGCGCCCCCAGGGCGACGTGAGCGACCGTCAGCGCCACCATTGGCAGAATCGGCTGCGGATAGTCCGCGGTCAACTGGCGAATCCAGTACGAGGCCGAACCCAGAACAAGCTGCAGCATGACCAAAACGTTGAGCGTCAAAGCACGCCTCAACAGGCCCGCTTCACCGGCAAAGGAGCATACCACACGCGCGATGACCCACACTACCAGCACTGCCACCACGGCGGCGCCAACCAGGTGCGGGATAATCCCAAACCCTTTGTGCCGCAGGCCGGCCCCCATCAGCAGTTGGGCGAAGACCGCCCCGTTGGCCACCAGGCACAAGGTTCGCAGCGAAGGCGCCCCGGCGTCGGTCAGCAGCGCTCCCGGAACTCCGCGCCGCCAGCCAGGCGAGGTCACCAGCGCCAGGATGACCGTGGCCGAGAAAAACAACTGCGCCAAGCAAGCATGGCCCACCGACACCGCTGTCGGCAGCAGGAAGATCACCGTCAGCCCGCCCAGAACTCCCTGCGCCACGACCGCGCCGAGCGCCGCCAGGCCCAGTTTCTTCACCCAGCCGCGACCTTCCGCCCGCCAAAGCCACACCGCCAGAACAATCGTCAGCAGGCCGACGAAGCTAGCGATCATGCGATGGCCGTGCTCGTAGAAGATCCCGCCGATCATCGGGGGCATAAGCTGGCCGTACGACAGGGGCCAATCCGGAACGGAAAGGCCCGCGTCGTTACTGGTGACCAGAGCGCCGGCAATGATGAGCAGAAAGGTCGCGGCTGCGGTGAACAAGGCGAAACGATGAAGCCCGCGATTTGCCTTGCCGGTCATCCACTAGCCCGTGAAGCTGAAGTCAACCGCTTTCGATTCGGCGTCGCCGACGGTCACACTGGCTTCTTTGTTGCCCAAGGACTCGTGGACCGCTTCGATCGTGTAGGTGCCGGGCGGCAGGCCCTTGATCGTGAAGCTGCCATCCGCGGCGGTAACGGCGAAGAACGGGTGGTCGACAACGTTGATGTAAGAGCGCATCCAGGGGTGTACGTTGCACTTGACCGCGATTTTCAGCTCCTGGCGCGGAAACGCGTGCTCCACGGGAGCGGCGCCGGCCGACTGCGATTTATTGAATTCGCGATTGGTCGTGGGAAGCGGATGCACGTTATGCGTGAACGAATCGCTATTGGTGACGGACAACGGCTGATTGGTCTGGATGCCAAGCACATGAGGCTGGTAGAGGCAGCCCTTCTGGTCCAGATGCACCGGCTCGCTGGAGGGCGCAAAGGTCTTGCCTTCAAGGCCGCTTTTCACCCACACGAACACGTTGGCGAGCTTGCCGTCGTTCACCACAACCTGATCCGGGAAGACGGGGGCGCCGTGCAATTTCGCGCAATCCGGCTCCGCGCTCATGTTCAGCGGCGGCGCCTTCGGCGGCGTGCCTTCGAACGCGATCATGCCCGTCACCGTCGCCGCGGTGGCGGGATCCACGGTAAAGGAAGCCGCGGCCGGCGCGGCCTTTTCCTCCGGCGTTGCAGCCGTTTCCTCTCTGCCGCCGCCACAGCCCAAAGCAAACACAAAAAGTGCGATCGTACTTAAAACCAAAACCTTCCGATAGGTCGTTTTTTCCAACATGTTTCTCCTCGAATTCCGTTTCAGGAAAACTCCTGAAGTCCATTCCAACTGCTGATTAATTATTGTACACCGGAGCCTCGCAGCCGCCGGACTTCCTCGGGCGTGATCAGGAGCATATAGCGCACCAGCAACTGCGCGTGATCGCCCTGATAGGAATTGAACATCGCCGGCAGATTGCCGTTGAAAACCCAGCGGTCGCCCTCCTGGCGGAATAGCTCGGAAGGCATGGCAGTGCCGGGCGCGATCTTGGCCGGCTCGAGCATCCAGCGGTAAGTCCAATCCGCCTTCAGCCGTTCGCTGGCAATCAGGAAGTTGGGCGCCGTCGCGGTGCGGTCCCGCGCCGGGTCCCCCGTCATGTGACACTTCAGGCAGGGCGCGGCGTTACCCGTGAACAGCACGCGGGCCAGCGTCTGCTCTTGCTCGGTCAGCGGCTGGATATCCTCGGGGATGAACGGGTGCGGCTGCGATGAGCGCGCCATGAAGAAGCGCATCAGCTTGCCCACCTGACGTTCCGAAAGATAGAACGTCGGCATGCGCGCCTGAAGGTACTGCCGCACGCCGTTGCGGTGAATGTCGGTCTCGCTCAGCGCCGGGTTGGTGAGGAAATCCACCAGCCAATCCGGCTGCACACGCGCGCCCTCGGTATAGAGCTGCGGCGGCAACTGCTCCACCCATTCCGGGTCTTTGTAGCGCGGCACGTTCATCAGCGAAGTCACGTCGCCGGGCCGGATCTGGTGGCAGCCGTTGCAGTTGTAGCGCTGCACCAGCCACCAGCCCTCTTGCACGTCGGCGCGCGAGTCTTCGGGCTCGAAGCGGTAGGTCACAGGGAACTGCGTCTGCACCGAGCCGAGCAGGAATGTCGTCAGGGAATTGATCTCCTGGTCGGAGAGATGGAAGTTGGGCATGCGCAACTGTTCGAGGTGTTCGCGCACCTTGCCTTCGTCGAAAAACGCCGGGTCTTTGAGTTTGTGCTCGAAAAAGCCCTTGTGGTTGTACCAGCCTTCGCCTTCCGCTTCGTGCGTGAATAGAGCGAAATCGAGGCGCTCCACCGGCTTGCTGCCTTCCTGGGTCAGCTCGGTGCCGATGCGGCCCTCGTTTTCCATTCCCTTGATCTCGTGACAGCCCGAGCAGCCGTAGTGGCGGACCAGCGTCATGCCTTCCTGGGCCAGCGCCGGGTCATCCATGAAGTCCGCGGCCGGATATGCGGCGTCCGTCCGCCGGGCGCTCAGATAGCTGGCGATATCCCTGGCTTCTTCAAAGCTCAATCGCAGGTTGGGCATGATCGGCGTCGGCCGGATCTCATCCGCTGGCGCGGCCGGATCAGGAGTCAGCTCGCGCGGATTGTGAATCCAGCGCACCAGGAAGTTGTAGCTGGTCTTCTCGCCGACCCGCGTCAGATTCGCCGCGAAGTCGCCGCCTTGCTTGGTGTCGCCTTCGCCCATCGAGTGGCAAGCCATGCAGCCGCGGGTTTCAAACAGCTCCTGGCCGCGCTCGGCGTTGCCCGCCGGGTGCTGTTCGAGCGTGCCCGGAATGCCGGACTGCCACACGTACGCCGAGATCGCCCGCACCTCATCTTCGTTCAGGCGAAACACCGGCATCTTCGTTCCGGGGCGAAACTCGTGCGGGTTCGATACCCAGACCGGAATCCATTCCTTACGCAGCTTCACGCGCGCTTCCTTCAGGCTGGGCCCGAATTTCTTGACTTCGCGGGAGACGCTCTTTTCCTCCAACTGCAAGGCGGAAAGTTCGGCGTCGAGCTTGGCATTGCGCAGCCGCAGCGCCTCGCCGCGGCCATAGAACCCCTGCGCCACGTCGTTTTCGCTGGCGGCGTCGCCCAACTCGAGATTGCGGCGCCGCTCCTTCTCATTGGCGACATGCTCGTCGCGGTTGATCTTCATCTGCTGCCGCACGGCGTTCAGTTCTTCGGACTCGCGGTCGAACCCCTCGAAGCGGTGGCAGCCCCAGCAGCCTTTGTTGAGGAACAGGTCCTTGCCCGCGTTGAGTACCTCGGCGCCCTCGGTGACCACTTCCCGCGAGTGGCACTGATGGCAACCGGCCTCGACATTCTCGGGCTGATACATCGGCCATAGCCAGAACTTATGGCGGCCGTGCGCTTTGGTGATACTGCGCGTCGCGCGCCCATTGCCGTTGTGGCATGACGTGCAGCCGAACTGCTCGGGGTCGTGGATCTGAAAAAGATCGGGGTCGGGATGGCCGGCGAAGACGGCTTCGCCCAGGTCGGCCTTGCCGATCGTCACGGGCTCGCGGATGCCCAGATGGCAGGACTCGCAACGGTCCACCAGGTCGATATCGGCCAGGTGAATCTGCTTGATGCCGATGTCGAAATTCTTTGTGCGCGCGATCACGCCGTCGAGCTGCGCCGGTGTCAGCCCATAGAGCTGATCCTGCAAGTAGGCCTCCCGGCTCTGCTGGGCCGCCGTAACCGGGCTCTGCACGGCGACTTGCTGCCGCTGCAGATCGGCCCGCAGATCGCGTAACCGGGCGCCCTCGGTTTCGAGCTCGGTGTAGCTCATGCTGACGTGCTCGGTTTCTCCCGAACCGTCATCCTTCGGCAATTCGAGCTCGACCACTCGCGCCTTGATCTCGCTGATGTCTTCCTGTAGGGACTGCTTGGCGGAGTCGCTGCCCGCGGTCTCCAACTGGTAGGTCAACGCATCCGCTTCGCTTTTGAGCACCTGAAACGCGTTGCGCACAACGTCGATGCGCGGCAGCACGCCCTGGGTCATCTGCCGGGTGAGCGCCTGGTACTTCTCTTGCGCGGCTTGCTGCGCCTGTTCGTAGTTCTGCTGCAATTCCTGGTAGGCCGCCGACTGCTTGATGGTATCCTCGCGAACGGCCTGCTCCGGCCTGAGCCTTTCCAGAAACCCCAGATAGGCGGTGGCGAAGCGCTGCTGATAGTCTTTCCACGGCCGCATCGAGTAGATCTCGTCGTAAAGCGACCACACGAGCGTCAGCATCAAGATCAGCGTGGAGATCAGCAGGGGTACGCTCAGCGACTGACTCAATACAGGATCGTCGTTGCTGTCTTTGGCAGGCATCCAATGCTCCTACGAAACGGCCTAATTCCGGTTGGGCGTTTTCCGGCTGGTCCGGCTCAGACGTTGAACCAGGGTGTCACCCAGATGTATTTGATACGAAACAGCAGCCGCGCCACGATCTTCGCCGGCAGACTGAGCATCGTGATCATCAGAATCTGCATCGTCAGATACTGCAACAAAGTCATGCGGTCAAGAATTTTGCGGCTGAATGCGTTCAGCACCATGATCTTGTGAACCGCAAAGGCCGTCACGGCCACGAAAGCGGCGGTCACGACGCCGCCGAAGATCGCAATCGGCCAGCGGCCGGTGATGCCGAAAATTTCGTGCAAGTCGCGGTTGACCTCAAAGATCAGCTTGTTGTGATCCCAGGTCTGCCCTGGCCAGAACCACATCCAGCCCGGGCCGCGAATCAGTGTCCCGATCACGATCATCACGCACCACAGCACGATAAAGCCGACGATGAACGTCCAGATCGCGAACTTGCGCTGCTTATAGGTGTAGTAGCCGTTGCCGAGCGGGTTCTCGTCGATGTAGGGGATCGCGATCAGTCCCACGATAATCAGCGTCGGCATCACCACGCCGGCGATCCAGGGGTCGAAATAGACCAGCATCTCCTGCAACCCGAGGAAGTACCATGGCGCCTTGGCGGGGTTCATCGTCAACGTCGGGTTGGCGGGCTCTTCCAGCGGCGCGTCGAGCGTGATCGACCAGACCATCAGGATCGCGGTGATGATGATCGCCGCCAGCAGCTCGATGCGCAACAAGTAAGGCCAGACGTGGACTTCTTTCGCCCAGCCCTTCTTGTAAGGCTGCGCCTTGCGGTGATGGGTCTTGGCCAGCTCCGGATCTTTTTCCAGAGCCTCGACCAGCCGGTCGTTCGCGAAGGCCTGCTTGAGCCCGTACCACGTGAAGAAGGGAATCAGGAACATCAGCCCGATAATCGGGATGTTATCCGGAAGCGAGATGATTACCCAGAGTTGATGCCAATCCATAGACCCTCCTGCATGGAACAGGTGTCAGGTATCGGGTTTCAGGTGTCAGGGTTAACGGCCTGACATCCAACGCGCGGCGCCCAACATCCGAACCTACAACCTAAAGCAACCCCTATGTGAGGCTGCCGCGTTCGCCCTGCGCCTTACGAATGCAGTACGGGGGCGAATGCTCGCTTCCGGCCGCCTGACACCTGACACCTAGCACCTGAAACCTACTACTTGCGTTCCGGCTTGATCTCGCTTTCGAGCATCACCGGGGCCGGCCCCGAGATGCCGCCGTCTTTGCGGACCCGCCAGAAATGCACAATCATGAACGTGGCGGCAAAGCCCGGTATGGCGATGCAATGCCATATATAGGCGCGCAACAGCGCGTTCGAATCCACAATCGAGCCGCCCAGCAGCGCAAAGCGCACATCGTTGAACGGCGTCATGCCGAACTCCGCACCGAACGGGCCTTCGCTGCCTAGCATCGGCGTGGCTCGCGCCATGTTGGTTCCCACTGTCACCGCCCAGAAACCGAGCTGATCGTCGGGCAACAGATAGCCCGTGAACGACAGCAGCAGCGTCAGCACCAGCAAAATCACGCCGACGCACCAGTTGAACTGCCGCGGTTTCTTATACGACCCCGTCAGGAATACCCGGAACATGTGCAACTGCACGGTCAGCACCATCAGGTGCGCTGCCCAGCGGTGCATGTTGCGCAGCAGCTTGCCGAACGGTACGTCGTGCTCGAGATAGAGAATGTCGCGGAACGCCTGGATCTTCGTCGGGTGGTAGTAGAACATCAGCAGCACGCCGGTCCAAGTCAGCACCCAGAACACGTAGAACGTGATGCCGCCCATGCCCCAGGTGAAGTTGTACGCAACCGCGTCGCGATTGATCTTGGCCGGGTGCAGGTGCAGAAACACGTTGCTGAGAACGCCCAGAGTGCGGCTGCGGGGCGTCTCGTCGTGCTTGACGCGAAAAACCGACTTGTAGAGGTTCGTCTTGGTGGGCTGCTTGAGCGCTTCGAGGTCTTCGGTGGCTTTGCGCTTGATGGCTTCGGGGTCGATCATGCCACGCAGCAGGCCACCGTTGGACCCGCCGTTCGAACCTTTGCCTTCTTTGCTGGTGGAAACCGGCGTATCTCCGTTTTCGGCCATCACTGTCTCCTTCAGCCCCTGTCTTCACGGACCGCAAGCTTCAAGAACGCTGGGACAGCCAGTCGTGCTGCTTCGGTTCCCGCGTCTTCACTACTTCATTCCGCCCGCGTGCCAGAAGTCTCGGGCTGCGCCGCTCGCGCGCCCTCTATCCTGGCAGATCCGGCCCGTCTCATGCATCTTCAAAGACCGCGCCGGCGGCATCTCGGCGTGTTCACGCTGCGCACTATGCTCTGTCGAAAACCACTCGCGCCTGACGCCGAATCCAACGCACCTTGACCGGAACGCCTTTCAAACCGGAATGCCCTTAAACCGGTGTGCCCCTAAACCGGTATGAAGGCCCCTTCCTCGTTGAACTGGCTGGGCACGCCCCGCACTTCTTTGAACACCACGCTGGTGTCGACGACAATCTGCCCTTCGGGGTCCAATTCGACCTTGGCGCGATCCATCGGGCGCGGCGCCGGGCCCTCATAGTTGCGCCCTTCCGGGTCGTAGCCGCTGCCGTGGCAGGGGCACTTGAATTTGTTCTCGGATTCTTTCCAGTCCGGCGTGCACCCCAGATGGGTGCAGATGGCGCTGATCACGAAGATACGGTCAGGATTGCGGACGACCCAGATGCGCTGCGTGGCCTGGTAACGCGTGTCGACGCCCAGACCGAAGTCGGATGGCGTCCCGATGCGAAAAACGGACTTCGGCTCAAAAATCGTCCGCGGAAAGAAGAACCGCAGAAACATCAGGAAGTTCGTGGTCAGGAATCCCGCGATCGCGAAACCCACGAATCGCCGCCGCGGCTTGATGGCGTCCCCTTCGGGATCCTCCCCAAGCGCGCTCTGGATGCGGCCCCACAGCGAAGGTTTGTTTTCCGCCGGTTCGCCGGCCGGCTCGTTCGGCGCCGCCGATCCGCTTTTCGACTCTGCCATGGATAACCCCTCTGTTACACCGGTAGTGCTTTGATAAGCCAACTACTTAGGCTAACGTGACAACCCTCCATTGTAGTCAAGGGCGACGGGCTGTCAAGTTCGCTTTCGAAAAAAGGCAACGAAGAACCGGAATAATTCCTAACTCTGGGTACTAATTACTGTCTCACAGCACAACGCCGCCCTTGGCGGCTACTCGTTGCTGTGCCGCCAGAAACTCCTCGGCGCGCCGTAAGTCTTCCGGCGTGTCGATGCTGAGCCCCACGTGGTGCCCGGTTTCGATCGACAGAATGCGGTGGCCGTTCTCGAGAACTCGCAATTGCTCCAGGGCTTCGGTGCGCTCCAGCGCCGTCGGCTCCAGGCGGGCAAGGCTCAGCAGGAAATCCTTGCGGTACGCATACAGCCCAATATGCTCGAACGCCTGAAAGCCTTCCTCGCGGCGCGGGTACGGAACCGGCGCCCGGGAGAAATATAGCGCATAGCCTAACCGATCGACCACGACTTTGACCACATTAGGGTCCCGAAACGATTCTTTGTCTTCAATCGGTCGCATCAGCGTGCTCATCAGCAGCTCGGGGCGGGTCGAAAACGGCTCCAGGGCCTGGTCGATGGCTTGCGCCGAGATAAACGGCTCGTCCCCCTGGATATTGACGACCACGTCGCAATCGATTTTCTCCGCGGCCTCGGCGACCCGGTCGGTCCCTGAGGGATGATCGGGTGACGTCATCACGACTCTGCCGCCGGCGTGCTCGACGGCTTGGGCGATGCGGTCATCATCGGTGGCGACCCAGACATCGTCCAGCAGAGAAGCCTGCCGCGCGCGCTCATAGACGCGTTCGATGATAGGGCGTCCGCCGAGCAGCGCCAGAGCTTTGCCCTCAAAGCGGCTCGAGCGGTAGCGCGCGGGAATGATTCCGACAGCTTTCATTCAGTTTCAACAGGCGTCAAGGCCATGCAGACCCGCGTGGACTCAACAGGCCGCCGGTTGCGTTGCGCCGCTTTACTTCGTGGCGATTGCGCGGCAGCGCTTCGACGGACTGTCCATCGCGGCCACGCTTTTGGCCTGGGGCCCGCGTGCTACATTGAGCTTCCAAGCGGCCTACCATTCTCCCATGCCCTCCGAAAGATTTGAAACCCTTCTGCATCTCATGGAGCGGCTGCGCGGGCCCAGCGGCTGCCCGTGGGACCGCGAGCAGACCATCGAAAGCCTACGCCGCTACCTGATCGAGGAGACCTACGAAGTCATCGAGGCGATCGAGCGGCGCGATTGGCAACATCTGCCCGAAGAGCTGGGCGACCTGCAGTTACAGATCGTCTTCCAGTCGCAAATCGCCCGCGAGGAGGGCCATTTCACGATCGACGACGTGCTGGAACGTATCAACGACAAGCTGGTGCGGCGGCACCCGCACGTTTTCGGGGCGGAGTCGCTCGATACGGCCGGGGAAGTCGTCCACCGCTGGGAAGAGATCAAGGAACAGGAGAAACGCCGCGCCGGTCCCGCCGCTGACGGCAGCGCGCCGCAGGCGTTGCTCGACTCGGTTCCCCGGGCGCAACCGGCGTTGGTCGAGGCCGAGCAGCTTTCCAAGCGCGCCGCCAAGGCCGGTTTTGAGTGGGCGCATCCCAAGGACATCGCCGACAAAATTCAGGAAGAAGCGCGGGAGCTGCTGCTGGCCAGCGAATCGCGCGATGCCGATCACATCGAAGACGAAGTAGGCGATCTGCTGTTCATGCTCGTCAACCTGGCGCGGCGGCTCAAGGTCAGCCCCGAGCTCGCCCTCAAGCGCGCCAACCGCAAGTTTCGCCACCGTTTTGGATTCGTCGAAGAGCGGCTCCGCGAGCGTGGAAAGTCCCCGGCGGCGTCGACCCTCGCCGAGATGGAAGAGCTGTGGCAGCAGGCCAAGCGCACTTCCTGACCGCGTTCAGCGCTTCATCCTGGCGATCCACCATTTCCACAAGCCGCCTTCGGTATGATGAGGAATTCCGCTCCCAGCCGAGAAGCGTAGGAACCGGGCCCGTTTGGCCCGGCCAAGGGAATACTGTAATTTCATGGCGATCTCGATTCGAGTCCTCCAGGCCCTCGAAGATTTTCAAAAGACGGTTGCGGTGCAGCGGGAGGTCTGGGGATTTTCTGACACCGACATCGTGGCGCCGCGCCTGATGACGGTTGCGGTTCACATTGGCGGCCTGGTGCTGGGCGCCTATCAGGGCGAGCATATGGTCGGCTTCAGCCTGGCCATGCCGGGTGTCAAAAAGGGCGGCGCGGCGTACTGGCACAGCCACATGACCGGTATTCTGCCGACGCTTCAGAACCAGGGCATTGGCCGCCAGCTCAAGCTGAAGCAGCGCGAGGAAGCCCGGCGCGTGGGAATCGAGCTGATCGAATGGACCTTTGATCCGCTTGAAATCCGCAACGCGCATTTCAACCTGGAGCGGCTCGGCGTCATCGTGCGGCGTTTTATTCCGAATCAGTACGGCATTACGTCGAGCCGTTTGCATGGCGGCTTGCCGACCGACAGATTGAATGCCGAGTGGCACGTCAACAGCCCGCGCGTGGAGGCAATTGTGGACCGCGGCGAGACGGTCGAGCGGCTCGCGCAAGCCAGCATCCACGTGCCGCTCGAAATCGACCAGTGGCGCTCCAATGACGTCGAGAAAGCGCGCCAGGCACAAGACCGTATTCGCGCCCAGTTTCAACAACTGTTTGGCGCCGGGTTAGCCGTCGTCGGCTATCAACGAACGGGCGACGGGGGCAGCTTCGAACTCGGAAGCCTCGCGGAGCAGCCCGTGGCGGTTGACCGCGCCGCCGATAAGGTTTGACAACCCAAGCCAAGTGCGTTCAATGCGCCCGAGATGGTTGCACTCGAGTCGGTGTGGATGAATTCCACGGCTGAAGCCGTGGGCTACTAGATGGAATCGCCCCTTGTGGGGGTGCAGATACCCGGACTTGATTGGCAGCTAACCGGCGCAAGAGGGATCCAGGCCGAACCGCTAAGAGCCTCCCCGCCGCGGACGTCTTCATGCGCAACTTACGCTCTACACAAATTCAAAAACCATGATCATCGACCGCATCACCCTCCGTGAAATCCGCATGCCGCTGGTGCATTTTTTTGAGACCAGCTTCGGCCGCACCACGCACCGCCGGATCTTGCTCGTCGAAGTCGAGTCGCAAGGCGCCACCGGCTGGGGCGAGGTGACCACCGGCGAGCTGCCGTTTTACAACGAGGAATGGGTCGACGGCTCGTGGCTATTGCTGCGTGACATCATTGGCCCCCGCATGCTCGGCCGCGAGATCGGAGCAGCCGCCGACGTTACCCGGGCGCTGCCGCCCGTGCGCGGCCACCGCATGACCGCCGGGGGTCTGGAGGCGGCCATGTGGGATCTCGAAGCGCGCATGCTTGGCGTTCCGCTATGGGCCCACATTGGCGGCAGCCGTGTTGATGTCGCCTGCGGCGTTTCGATCGGTATTCAGGACAACGTCGATCAACTGCTCGGACTGATCGAGCGCGAAGTCGCCGCCGGCTACCGCCGCGTGAAGATCAAGATCAAGCCGGGCTGGGACGTCGATGTCACGCGCCGCGTCCGCGAGAGCTTTCCCGAGCTGCCGCTGATGGTTGACGCGAATTCGGCCTACTCGCTCGCCGACGCCGAGCATCTCCGGGAGCTCGACGCCTTCAACCTGATGATGATCGAGCAGCCGCTCGCCCACGACGACATCATCGATCACGCCAAGCTGCAGGAAAAACTCCAAACCGCCATTTGTCTCGACGAGTGCATCCGCAGCGCGCGGCACGCCGAGCAAGCCATCGAGATGGGCGCCTGCCGCATCATCAACATCAAGCTGGGCCGCGTCGGCGGTTTTTCGGAAGCGCTGCTGGTGCACAACGTCGCGCGCGCCAACAACATCCCGGTGTGGTGCGGCGGCATGCTCGAAAGCGGCATTGGCCGCGCGCACAATATCGCCCTTTCGACGCTCGATAACTTCAAGCTGCCCGGCGACGTTTCGGCCAGTAAGCGTTATTGGGCGCGGGACATCATCGTCCCGCCGGTGGAAGTATTGCCGAGCGGCGTGATCGAGCCGCGCGACGGGCCCGGCTTCGGCTACGAAATCGACCGCGACTTCCTCAAAAGCGTCACCTTACGAGAGGAAACGCTCGCTTGAGCCACGGCGCAGCAAGCAATGGCGTCGGGAGCAACGGCGTGACGAGCAATGACGTCGC
>JBBDWJ010000237.1:0-18337 GCA_040902925.1 Bryobacterales bacterium
AAGCGATTCGGGTCGTCGACCGTCATGTAGCGGCTCATCAGGTCATCGGCCAGGTAGGTGACGCTCAAGACAACGACTAAACCAACGAGAACAACCAGCCCCATCTTTCCGCCGATCGAAAAACGCCGGAACAGGTAGATGACGCAGATCAGCGCCGCAACCAACGTTCCGCGCGATCCGGTAAGCGGCAGCGCCACCAGGATTGGAATGGTAAACAGCACCACCACCATGCGGGCCAGAGGGTTGCGCGAACGATCGCTGATCACCGACATCCACAAAGGCAGGCCGAGTAGAAAGGTCATCCCGAGCGTGTTGGGATCATCGAGCGAAGTGCCTTCCATCGACAGCCGGCCCTGGCGGTCAAAGCCGGTAAACGCGCTGCTCACCGCGGCCACCGTCGAGCCCAACGCAAGCGCCATCATCATGCGCGAGACGTGCCGCCGCGTGCTCACCAGCGCCACGATCATGATGAACAGGCCCCAATTCTTCAGCCACGCTTCCTGCAAAATGCGCAGCGACCCGCTGGGGTACGATCCAAACGGAATGCAGAAGATAAACCAGCCCGTCAGCAGCAGCAGCGCAATGCCGACCCGCGAGTTGAAAGCGCGCACGATCGTGCCGCTCAACAGAGCAATCGCCAACGCCCCGACGGCCAAGGCTATCGGAAGACGAAAGCCGGGAATGAGCAAGTCGAGGATTCGCGTATGCACAAAGAACGCATACACGAGCACCATCACGTAGCCGGCGGAAACCATGCAGGTTTTAGTCTATCGGTAGGCGTCCGCGGGCGACAAGCGGCGGCGACAGGCCGGGGCCGGCGGGCAGTGATCGACATGCCTCTCGAAGATGGCGAATCCAACCTCGACGCCGAGTTCGTCCGAACGCAACTGGTCTCGATCGCCTGACGGATAGTGCCGCCTCGTTGAAAACGGAGCCGCTACCGGCGGCTCGACTTGATCGAGTCGAGGAATTTGCGTAGCATCTCGGCCACCCGCGGATTCGACCAATCGGTCGCGGCGGCCTCGCGGTTCAAGCCGGCAATTTCGCTGCGAATGATCCCGACTTCCCGCGGCGCAATCACGCCAATCTTGACGTAGCCCCGGCCGACTTGCAGGATGCGAACCTCGACATCATCGCCAATCAAAAACGATTCCCCAGGCTGGCGTCGGAAGACAAGCATGGCTCATCCTCCGGGCGAAGCCCCGCTTGCCGGGCCCGTAAGAGGAAACAAAGACGAATAGCTGCTGCCGATCTGCATGATCTGCTTGGCGTGTAAATTGGCGGGGTTGATAACGATCGGCGCGAACAGGTTGCATTTCGGGGCGCCTCCCTGCCCCGCGAGCACCAGCACCAGCAGGCAAACGACATCGCCACCCAACCGCGGCGGCTCCGCAAAGCCGAGCAGTTCCACGTCGCTTGCCGGCACCTGAAGCTTGTAGCCGGAATCCACGAACTGCGCCGGGATCACCGGCACGCTCAGCGTGTGGTCCTCAACGTTCTGCAGCAGCAGCATGGGTTCAAACTCTTCATGCCGCAGCAGGACAAACTGCCGTGCCGTTTCGAAGCCAGGCAGCCCCTCGGGAAACAACAGGACGCTGCCCTCGGGCAAGTCGTGGGACTGGTTCAAAGCGGATTCTCGAGCGGGAAGTAGCCGCCGGAGGAGGCGGGAATCTGGAACCAGGCATAATCCCGGCGCCACAAAGCCTGAAAAAAGCCGCGCGCGAGTTCTTCGGTATCGACGCCTCGCAGATCCGCGGCTTCGACAATCGCTGCGATAGAGCGAGAGCCATCGATCAAGTCGAACAGCCGGGCCTGCTGTTCGCTGACGACGAGCGAAATGGCGGAGTCTTCGTGCGCCGCCCAGCTCAGCCGGGCCACGCCGTCAGCAGGAAAGTGACCGGCTTCGATCTCCAGACCCGGGTTGCGAACCGGTTTGTATTCGAGCCAGTCCCGGCCGCGAAAGCTCACCGCATAAGAACTGGCGGGCCGGTCGTCGCGGCAGGCGACGGCGATGTGCGTGCGCAGATTCCCGCGAAACAGCTCGGCGAGCGCCGACCAGCGGTGCTCGTCGCCCACGCCGCGGCCGTCGCCGCCGCTGCTGCCCAAGTCGCCGCCCATGGCGTTGCCCACGTCGCCGCCCATGGCGTCCGTCCCAAAAACAAGGTCCGCAACCGGCGCAAGTCCGCCGCACTCGGGCATGTACGCGGCCTGGCAAAGAAAGCGCTGCAGCCGCAAGCCGCTTTGCTCGAGCAGCGCCTGAAGCTCTGGAACCGAGAACGCCGGCTCACCGCTGCGCAGTGCGTCGAGCAGGCCGCTGTCGGAGTTGAGTTCCGGCAAGTCCGCGACAGCGGCCCGAAACGGATGCGATTCGGGCAACGCGGCGGCCCAACCTCGAATCTCGGTTGCATCGGCCGTATCCAGATCCAGCCCGGCAGCCTCGAGGAAGCGCCGGAACAGCATGACGCCGAGGCGGCCGTGGCGGCCCCCGACGGTTAGAACCAGCGAACCCGATTCGGTCAACCGGCTGCGCACCAAGCGCAGAAACTCCCCGGCAGGCAGCGGCGGCGGCGGGCCATCCGCGCAGAACACCAGGTCGAAACGGCGGTCGATGACCGGAATTTGATCCGCCCCCAGCCACATCAGCTCCAGATTGTCCAGCCGGTAGTGCTGCTTGAGCCGGTCGAGTTGATCGAGCGCGGTGTCGGCCTGATCGATGGCGAGAAAGTGCGTATGGGCGGCCCCCGCCGCCAGCCGCGCGGCCTCGCTATTCGGGCAGCCGACCACCAGCGCCTGCAACCCCTCGCGGTACGGCTGATCGGGGAAATAGAGATGGAACCAGCGTTCGGGGTCGCCGACAACCGCTTGACGGCCCTCGATCAGGCAAGCCAGCTCGGTGCCGCTGCACTGGTAGGGCTGCGTCTCATAGAAACGGCGCAAATTGACGGCGGCAGTCACGCCGGGCCCGGATTGCGGTGTGGTTGCTTGCACGACAGAACCTGCTTGCATTGATCGGCGGGGACGGGCAAACGGTTTAGCGCCACCGCAGCGCGGACCAGCGGCGATTACTGTCCTGGGCGAAACCGCGCCCGCCGGCCTACATCTTTCCCGCCAGGACTCCGATTCCTATACGGGTGCCTGTGTCGAGTTCTCTTACCAATCAACCGGCCGAGCTGCATTCGGCCGCGCCGAGCGTCAACCGCCAGATCAGCCCGCCGCTCGATCTCGGCTTGCCTTACTGGTTCCATCTGTTTTTTCCCGACCGCGCGCTGACCACGAATCTCAGCATCCTGGTCATCGGCTGCGACGATGATTTGGCGGTCCGGCTGGCGCGCGCCAACCCCCACGCCCGCATCCTGGCTATCGAACAGCGCCCCGCAACGCGCGCCGCCACCGAACAGGCCAGCAAACAGCATCACCTTACGAACTTGGAGTTGACCGCAGCCTGGCCGGACGCCGAAGCCGGGGAACGCTTCGACCTGGTTTACTACAACCAACCGTCGTGGCCCGCCGAGCCGGCGCAAACAGTGCTTTCCCGGGCGGCCGCGCTGCTGCAGCCCGAGGGCTCGCTGCACCTGACGGTTCGCGCCAAATACGCCTGGAAAGGCGTCGACGTCGTGCGGGAGCTGCTCGACACCCTGGGAGTCCGCCCCGACGCCGAAGGCTACCCGCGCGCCCGCCAGATCGTTGCCGCTCTTGGCCAGGACCATCCTTGGAATCTGTTGGCGCCCTGGAATTTGTTGGGGCCGGACCCCGAAATGCGGCCGGACGATCTTCTCGCCGACTGGCTCGGAACCAGCGGCCCCTGCTTCAGCGTCCCCGAGCTCTACGAACTGCTGGCCGCCAGCGGCCTCACGTTGCAACGGTTTACCTACCAGCCGTATTACTTGCCGCAATGCAGCCCGCTGGCGCGCTCTCCGCTCGCCGGCGACGTGCGGCGGCTGCCAGCCGAGCGGCAGCATGCCTTGATGGAGGCGTATTGGCCGGGCATTCGCTACCATCTCGCGGTGGCTTGCCGCGCCGACCGCCCGCCGGAGTCGTTCCGGATCGAATTCCACAGCGGCGATTGGCTGCTCTACGCGCCACTGCTGCCGGCGAAGCTGCCGGTCGAACAAGACGATTCGCCGATCGGCGGCAAAGCCCGGCTGTGCTGGCGCGCCGCCGGCATGCCCGAGTTGTCGGTCTCGCTGGGCGGCTTTCAGCACCGCTTGCTGCAGGCGCTCGATCGCGCCGAAGAACTGGGGGAAGTGGTCGGGCTGGCGGGCATTTCCGGCGACCCGCAGTTGCGCGACGCCTGGGCCCGCGACTTTTTCCAGATGATGTCGGATTTTGACTTCCTGCACTTTCGGATCTGCCACTCGACCCGCCAGCCGTCGCTGCTCGACGAAACCGGGCCCGGCCAGGCAGAGCCCGCCGAGGCAGAGCAGGACGAAGCAGAGCCCGGCGAAGCAGAGCTAAACGAACCGCAACCGCGGCCGCAACCCAACTGGGCGGAACTGGCCGAGCTTTCCGAGAGGCAGCGCCAAGCCCAGCCCGCGCCGGAGCCGTACGAGGCAATCGGCGCGTACGAAGAAGGCCGCGAGTCGCAGTTACTTGAAGGGCATGCTGCACGCGAAGAGCCCGAACCGCGCGGCGGCCAGGAAGGCCCGGCGGCGAATTTGGAAATAGGCTTGGAGGAGGGATTCGACGCTCCGGATCTAGCGGACGAGCTGGCAACGCCGGTCGCCGAACGCGAACTGCTGTTCTCGCCGCCCCAACCACCTTCCGGGCCGGCGAGCCCTCTGGCTCTGGATGGCGATTCCGCCGCGGCCGCGCAGGTCAGCGGCCTCGCCGCGGAGATCGAAGCCAACGCAGCGACCGAAGCCCCTTCTTTGGAACAAGCTCCCGCCGCGGAATTCGAAGCTTCTTCGTTGGATGTCCAAGCCCCCTGGGTGGAACTCCAAGCTGGCGCGCCGCAAACCGAAGCCGCCACCGAACAGATCAACGCCAGCCCCATTGCCACCAGCCCCGTTGCCGCGGCGTCGTCGGCGCAGGCCATCGAAACGGCGCCGGCTCAGCAGCCTCCCGGCGTGGCGGCGGCGCTGTTCGCCCCCAGCGAAGTATCCGCCATCGAGCTCGAGCGCATCCCCTACGAGGCGTGTCCGCTGTGTACCGAGCCGGGGTACGGGCCGTACCTTCAGGTCAAGACCGAACTGCTTCTCGAAGCGCAAACCGTGCGCACCACAATGCCATGGGTTCGCTGCGGCCGCTGCTCGCACGTATTCACGAGCGGCTATTTCGCGGGCGACACCTGCGCGCGTGGTCTCAAGGGCAGCCTGCGTTGGCGAAGCAGCCTGCGCCGCGCCGTAGCGAGCCGCTCCGAAGCGTCGCGAGTCGTTGCCGCGATCACCACCTTGCGGGAAAGCGCCGCGGGCCGCTGGCTCGACGTCGGATGCAGCTACAGCGGCATTGTCGCGGTCGCCGCGGAGTTCGGGTACGATAGCGCCGGCGTCGAATGCTGCACCGAGGCCGCGGACCGTTTTTCCAATCTCGGCTATGCCGTGGTCGCCGGAAGCCTGTTCGACTGCAACGAGGGGCCCTTCGACGTCGTCTCGTTCAGCGGCGCCGTGGACAGCATGCCCTTCCCCGTCCAAGCGCTGAGCCACGCAAACAGACTGCTGGCGCCGCGCGGGCTGATCTACATCTGCGCGCCGACCAGCGACAGCCTGCTCTGGCGCAAGCTCAACGCGGAAGACGCCAACCCCCACTGGGCGCGGCTGGAACGCTATCACGTGTTCAACCGGAAAACACTGTTTCACCTGTTGCAGACCGCCGGATTCGAGCCCTGCAGCTATGGGGCCAGCGGCTCCGACGGAGTGGGCATGGAAGTGATTGGCTGCAAGCGATAGTGTGAGTGTTGCGGTTCGGGCTCGACTCCTGGGCTGGCTGGGCTCCCAGGCCGGCTCGGCTCCCAGGCTGCCGCGCCGTGCAGCACCCAAGGCACCCTCAACGCTGCTCCGCGGCGCAGGAACGCGCCTACCGGCCGTAAACAACTGGTAAGCCCAACACTGTTCCTAGGCACAAGGCCAAGCCGGGGTTCTCGAGCCCCGCCAGGGGCCGTCATGCCAGTAGCCCGGGGCGCAAGCCCCGGGGTTGGAACACGCGGAAAACCTTTGGCCATTCGACAGACTGCTCCAAGTGGATGCCGGTTGCTATAGGAGTCGCCTTCAGGCGGCTTTTTCCCGACGAAGTCGGGCTTAGGCCGGCCGTTTACGGTCGGTACGACGGGTTCCCAAACGGTTGGCAAGGCCGCTTTTAGCGGCCTTTCGAATGGCGGGCGCGACGACCTGAGACTGCCAAAACGGGAAGCCCGCTTGAAGCGGGCTGAGGGAAGAGAAAAGAATAGCCGCGCGGCATACCGGCCGTAAACGGCCTGCCTAAACCCGGCTGCGCCGGGCCAAGGCCCGTGAACGGGCCTGCGAGCCTAGTCGTTGCGCCATTGTTGTTTGCCGTGGTCTTGATTTCGGAAAGGGCCAAACTCGAGAGGAACACGGCCGGGGTTTGAACGCAAACCCGGGGCTCGCGGCCCCGGGCTACAGGCATGACGCCCCTACCCGGGCTCCGGAAGATCGCCGATCGAGCTAATGACACCCTCCCCGCCGCGTCGGTTTCTGGCGACCAACGTCCCACGCACCCAACTCCCGGCAAACATAGCGAGCGCCGCGTGCTCAGCAGACCGGCAATGCGCTGTGCCACGAAGCGCAGCGGTCCAGCATGAGGTGCCGCAGGAGCGTCTCGGCGGTTTGCATGCGAAGGAAATGCGGCTGGTTCGAGCGCCGGATAGCCTCGACGGACGCTTCGACGCTTTCGGCAATGCCTTCCAGCAGGTCGAGCTGCTCCAGCCACAGCAAAGCGTCGCTATCGAAGGTGACGTCGGTAAGGCAGTGGCGCACCGCCAAAGTCTCCCGCAGCGGGCGAAGCCGGGCCTCGATCAGCGTCAGGTCATGCCGCTCGAGACCTTCCAGCAACTCATACGCCATCTGGCAGCAGCAGTGGTACATCGCTTCCGAACTCATCGTTCGTTTTCCCTTCGCGCTCTTCGATGCGGCAGCAACGCGGAGCTTCACAATCGCCCTTCGGAGTGCCGGGCTGGTTGGTTTCCAACTCTTATCGGAAAGGGGCCGGAGAATCCAGAGCGGGATTTCCGTCAAACAAACCAGGACCTCACTGAAAGCAGAGCCGCAAGGAAACGGGGCCCTCAAACAACAGCGCCGCGGCCCGATGAGGCTATGTCAGGGTCGAGCCGGAGTTTTCGGAGCACCGCAAGGGACCGATATGCCTGTAGCGCGGGGCATGCCTGTAGCGCGGGGCATGCCTGTAGCGCGGGGCATGCCTGTAGCGCGGGGCATGCCTGTAGCGCGGGGCGCGGATTCAAACCGGCCGGCGCGGCGTTCTCAGCATCTCGCGGAATGCGCCGATAAGGAGAGCAAGGCGGCGCCATGATCGGCCTCACCAAACTCAACGGCCGCGCCGTAGTGGTAAACGCAGACTTGATTGAAACCATCGAGTCCACGCCGGACACCGTGATCTCACTGGTCACCGGCAAGAAGTTTGTCGTACTCGAAAGCGCCGACAGCGTTGTGGACAAAGTCATCTGCTACCGGCGAAAGGCCGTGGCCGCGCCGCCGCTCGGAGTGGTCCTGACGGCGCTGGACGCTTGCACGGCTTCGCAACATGAAGATTGACGCCGGCATTTTCATCGGCCTGCTCGTGGGCCTCGGCGGGATCATCAGCGGCCTAGTCCTCGAGGGCGGCAGCGTCGCCGAGATTCTGCAGCCGACCGCCGCCCTGATCGTCTTTGGCGGCACGCTCGGCGCAACGCTGATTTCGCAACCGCTGCCCACCGTTTGGGGAGCCGTCAAACAGTTTGTCTCGATCTTCGGCGAAAGCCGCCACAACCTCGACGAGGTCATCGACGAGGTGGTGAATCTGGCGCAGCAGGCGCGCCGCAACGGCATCATTTCTTTGGAAAAACAACTCTCCGGCATTCCCGACCGTTTCATGCGCAAGGCGGTGACGCTGGCCGTGGACGGCACCGAGTCCAAAGACCTGCGCGAGATCATGGAGGTGGAGATCTACCAGGAATCGGCGCGCCGCGAAGCCGAAGCCAAGGTGCTCGAGGCGGCCGGCGGCTACGCGCCTACGATCGGCATCATCGGAGCCGTGCTGGGGCTGATTCAGGTCATGAAGCACCTCGAAAATATCGAGGAAGTCGGGCACGGCATCGCTGTCGCCTTCGTGGCCACCCTATACGGCGTGGGAATCGCCAATATCGTGCTGCTGCCAAGCGCCAAGCGCATGGCCAGCCGCATCGAGCGCGTGGCGGTGAGAAAAGAGCTCATGCTCGAAGGCGTGATCTGTCTGACCGAGGGACTCAACCCGCGCCTGATCCGCTTCAAGCTCGGCGGCTACCTCGACGTCGACAAGCAAACCGACGACGAGCTGGACGGGGCGCCCGCGCGCGCGCCCGAAGTGCAGCATGCCACGCAGAAGTAAAGCCAAACCGGAAAACCACGAACGCTGGCTGGTCTCCTATGCGGACTTTGTCACGCTGCTGTTCGCCTTCTTCGTAGTGCTGTTCGCGACCTCGCACGTCGACGCGCAACGCATGCAGCAGATCTCCGAGGCCTACTCGGCGATCATGAGCAAAGATGTTGAGCAGCTCCGCGCCGTGATGGTCACATTCGCCGACCAAAAAAAGGCCGCCGCGGCGGCGAAAGCTGTGCAGGATCCCGACGCGCGCCGTGTTCTCACCATGGCGGAAATGCAGCCCGTCCGCAAACGCGTCGAGCAGCGCCTCGCACCGCTCATCGAAGGGGACAAGATCGGCCTGGCGTTGACGCCGCGCGGGCTGATCATCAGCCTGCGGGAGTCGGGCTTTTTTGCCCCCGGTCAGGCAACCTTTCTGCCGGGCGCGGCGGGTTTGCTTTCCGAAGTCGGCGCCGTCGTCGCCGAGCTCCCCAATCAGCCGGTGCGCATGGAGGGGCACACCGACGACGCACCGATCCGAACGGCTCGCTTTCCATCCAACTGGGAGCTATCGACCGCGCGGGCCATTGCCGTGCTCGACCTGATGGTCGAGCTGTATGACATCGACCCCCACCGCGTCTCGGTGGCCGGCTACGGCGAACGGCGGCCCATCGCCGGGAACCTGACGCCCGAAGACCGCGCTAAAAACCGCCGTGTGGACATCGCGATCCTGAGCCGCTCCGCCGCCGAAATGGCTCCCAAACAGCGTCTCGACGTGCCGGCAAGCGACCCACCCGCCGCGGAGAGCCAACAACCACTGGCCCAAGCCGCACATCCTGCCTCGGGTATTTGACCGATCCCGCCGCTGCTCACGGCGCGCGCTCCGCAGGACGTTCACGCCACGGTTATAGACTGTGCGCCGCCCGGCGATAGATACTCCCGATTTCGAAAACCGTCGAACCACTATGTGTGGGAAGCTCGCCGCCGCGGTGCGCAGGCGCCGGGCCGGCGCGAAAACGAGCACAGTCGACTCGGCGGGCACGAGGCGCTCTCCGATGCGACGGCCGCGACCAAAGCGTGGACCGGGGCCGCACCCGGCGTCACCAGCCGAGTCGCGGCCAGACTCGTCCCACTGCGCGATGTTGCGGACTGCGCGGCGTTGCGGACTGCGCGATGTTGCGGACTGCGCGGCGTTGCGGACTGCGCGATGTTGCGGACTGCGCGGCGTTGCGGGCTGCGCGGCGTTGCGGGCCGGCCGCTGCCGATCGCCAGCCGCGTGAATAGATCTTCGAGCACAAATGAAATGTAAAGGGAGGCTGCTGCACACGGGGCTTGATCGATCGATCGTCGAAGCATTGATCGAGCCGGCACGGCCGTGGATCGACGAAGCATGCCAGGCGGCAACGGCCATCGAAACGCTGCACCGGCTCCAGACGCATCCCTATGACGTGCTGCTAAGCGGACGCGCCCCCGACGGCCCGCCCATTGAACAGTTCGTCGAGGATGTGTTGCGCAGCCGTCCCGCTTTGCCGGTGTTGATCGTGGCGCAGCCGCCCGACTACGGCGAAGCCATGCGTTTGGCGCGCCTGGGCATCACCGATTATGTTCCCTGGGATTCATCGCGGCCGGGCGCCGTCGGTCAAGCCATCGGCAGCCTGCGGCGCGCCCTGGAGCTGGCGCAGCGTCAACAACACCTTGACGACAATGACGACGCCGTGCCCGAGCTGGTGGGGCGCAGCGAGGCGATCCGTTCGGTCGCGCGGCTGATTCGTCTGATCGCTCCACGGCGCGCGACGGTTCTGGTTACCGGCCGCACCGGCACTGGAAAAGAGCTCGTCGCCCGCGCCATTCACGCCGCTTCCAAGCGCAGCGGCCGGCCGCTGGTCAGCGTCAATTGCGGGGCGATTCCCGAAAACCTCATCGAGGCCGAATTCTTCGGTCACGTCAAAGGAGCTTTTACCGGCGCGGTCGCGCACCGCGTGGGGCGCTTCGAGCAAGCCGACGGCGGCGTGATCTTCCTCGACGAAATCGCCGAGATGCCGCTCGATTTGCAGAGCAAGCTGCTGCGCGTGCTCCAGGAACGCGCCTTCGAACGCGTCGGCAGCTCGGAAACCGTTCAGGTCGACGTGCGCGTCATCGCCGCAACCAACTGCGATCTCAAGCAGCGCGTCGAGCGCGGCGAGTTTCGCGAGGACCTCTACTACCGTCTCAACGTGGTGCCGATCACGCTGCCAAGCCTGGCCGAGCGCAACGAAGATATTCCCGTGCTCGCCAACCATCTGCTGGAACGAATTTGCCGCCGCGAAGAACTGCCCCTCAAACAGCCAGGCCCCGAAGCGATGCGCCGCCTGATGGAGTACCCGTGGCCGGGCAACGTTCGCCAACTCGAAAACGCCATCGACAAAGCAGTCGCCTTCAGCGGCGAACGCCGCTTGCTGTACCCCAGCGATTTTCCCTTGCCGGCCGCCCCGCAAACAGCCTCCGCGCTAACCGGCGTCGATCTGAAGCTGCCGCCCGAGGGGCTCGACTTTGAAGCCGCCGTCACCGGAATCGAGCGCAGCCTGCTGCGCCAAGCGCTCGAACGCACCGCGGGAAACAAGAAGCGAGCCGCCGAGCTATTGCGAATCAAACGCACGACGTTCTCAGCCAAATGGCGAAGCCTCGAACAGAGCTAGACGAAAAGCAACCGCATCCCAATTCTTGCCACCTGACAAAAACCTGCCTAAGCCGCGCACCGCTTTGTCGCGCATTTCGAGGCCTTTGCAACTGGCCCAAGCCGTGCATTACCCAGCAATGGACGTTCATGCTCCCCGCTAAGACCCAACTACTCGGCAAGTATATGGACCTGCTGGCGCTGCAGCAGCGCGTCACCGCAACCAACATCGCCAACGCCGACACGCCGGGCTATCGCACGCGGCGGCTCGACTTCCAATGGGAGCTTCAACAAGCGGTCACGCGCCCCGGCAGCGAGCCAGCCAAGCCGTTGTCGATTCCCGTACACGGTGGCTTTGAAGTTAAAAACGACGGCAACGACGTGAGCCTCGACCGCGAGCTGCGCCTGCTGGCCGAAGCCGGAATTCGCTATTCGCTGGCCGCGCAGTTGGCCCGCGGCGGCATTCGATCGATCCGCAGCGCGATCCACGAAGGCCGTGGAGCGTGACGCGCCAAGGCCCAACATCCCGGCCACCTCGTCGGATAAGCAACACGCAAGCGCGCAAAATTAACGATCGCACAAGCGATCCGAGCCCCATCCGCAAGGGTGGGGCAACCAGCGAAAGTCCGTGGGAGGTAGCCCTAAGGCGGATCTCCCAGATCACAAACAGCTAACCAGCAACCAGCAAGCCATGAGTCTATTCAGCACCCTCAACGTCAGCGGCTCCGGGCTCGATGCGCAGCGCTTGCGCGTTGAGCTGCTCGCCCAAAACGTCGCCAACTCACAAACCACCAGAACGCCCGGGGGCGGTCCCTACCGGCGCCGCCACGTCGTATTCGAAGCCGAGCCCCAGACGGCATCGCCGTTTCGAACCGCCTTCGCCGACCTGCGCAGCGGCGGCGGCTCGATTGACCAAGGCGCGCCATACGGAGTGCGCGTCGGCCGCGTCGTCATCGACGACACTCCGCCCGAGCGGCGCTACCTGCCGCAGCACCCCGACGCCAATCCCGACGGCTACGTCGACTTTCCGGCGTTCCATCCGGTCGAAGACATGGTCGATCTCTCGGCCGCGGTGCGATCCTATCAGGCCAATCTCGCCGTCATCGCCGCCGTCAAGGAAATGATTCAGCGCACGCTCGAGATTTCGCAATGAGCGCCACGGCGCGCCACAAGGAGCGACAACGATGGATCCCATAGCCTTTGGCCGCATCACCGCGCCGCCGCTGATTCCAACGCCGCGCCCCGAGCCGTCGCCCGAGCCCGAGTCCGGAACGTTTGCCGGGCTGCTCGGCGAGGCCGTTGCGCGCGTGCAGCAAGTGCAAAGCACCGCCGAGCAAGAGCTCCAAAAACTCATGGCCGGCGAGCCCGTCGAGTTGCACCGCGTGATGTTGGCCGGCGAAGAGGCCGGTCTAGCCTCGGACCTGCTGATGGCCGTACGCAACAAACTCGTCGACACCTATCAGGAAATCATGCGCATGCAGGTGTAGCGCAAAAAGGCCCGTCCGATCGCGGCCTGCGGCTCCCTTTGAAATATGCGGGCTAGCCAAGATTCCAACGACGCACCGGCCTCCGCCGGCCAACCCATAACACAGTGATCTCCACGCTATTGGCCGCTCTGCGCTCCCTGTTCGGTCCGCTACTGGAGTTCTGGGCCGCGCTCAGCCGCCGCCGCAAGCTCAACCTCATCGCCTTCGCTCTATGCGTGTTTGGAGCCGTGTGGGCGTTCCGCTGGTACATGCTCGAGCGGGCCTACCGGCCGCTCTATACCGATCTGACCGATCAGGAAGCCGGGACTGCCGCCGAACGGCTGCGCCAGATGGAGGTGCCCTTCCGGCTGGCCTCCAACGGCGGCACAATTCTGGTGCCCGAAACGCGCCTGGCGGAGGTTCGCTTGCAACTGGCCGCCGAAGGGCTGCCACAAACCGGCCGCCTGGGCTTCGAGCTTTTTGACCAGACCAGCTTTGGCGCCACCGAGTTCGCCGAGCAGGTCAACTTCCGGCGCGCGCTCGAAGGCGAGCTGGAGCGCTCGGTGCTCTCGCTCAGCCGCGTCGAACGCGCGCGCGTGCACATCAGCCTCCCCAAGCGCGCCGTGTTTCTCGACAACGAGCAGCCCGCGAAGGCTTCCGTCGTGCTGCAGTTGCGGCCCGGCGGCGAGCTCAGCAAGCAGCAGACCGATGGCATCACGCACCTCGTAGCCAGCGCCGTCGAAGGGCTTGACCCGCGCCAGGTCGTGCTCGTCGACACGCGCGGACGGCTGCTCGTGCGCCCGCAAGGCGGCTCCGAGGCTATGACCGGCGAGCAGTTGGAATACCGCCGCCGTCTCGAGCAGCAGATCGAAGCCAAGATCGCAGCCACCATCGAGCCCTATGTCGGGTTCGACAAGGTGCGCGTCAACGCCGCGGCCGATATTGACTGGAGCAAGGGCGAGCAGACCGAAGAAGTGTTCGACCCCAACACCCTGGTCATGACGACGCAAAAGCTGCAGGAGAACTCCGGGCCGCCCAACGCCACCGGCGCGCCGGGCACGGCATCGAACATCCCGCGCCAGCCGTTTGAGCCCGGCATCGGCGCCAATGTTAATCAACGCGTCACCGAAACAACCAACTATCAGACCAGCCGCACCGTCACCCGCATGCAGCTCGACAAAGGAGCGCTGAAGCGGCTTTCGATCGCCGTACTGGTCGACTCGAAAAGCCATCTCGACGAAGCCGGAGCCATCGTCCGTGAGCCGCGAACCGAGCAGGAAATGCTGTCGCTGCGGCAGCTAGCCGTGGCCGCCGGGGGAATCGTCGAAGAGCGCGGCGACCGCCTCACGATCGAGAGCCTGCCGTTCACCATCTTCGACCCGCTGCCGCTGGCGCCGCCGTCGTCGACGCGCCCTGAGTGGTTCGATTTCGCTCTAGAGTTGTTCCGGAATTACCGATATTACGTGATAGCAGCCGCTGTAACCCTGCTGCTGTTGTTCGCCCTGCTGATCTGGGCGTTCCGCCGCTGGAGCAAAAAAGCCCGCGCCCGGCGGCAGGCCGCACTCGCGGCCGAGCGCGAACAGCAAGCGATCGCCGGCGCCGAGGCCGAAACCAAACGCCTGGCCGATGAGCAGGCTCGCCTGTTGACCGGGTTGAAAGCCGATACGCTGCAAAGCTCACGGGGGCAAGTGCTCAAGAAACATCTGGAAGAGGCGGCCGTCAAAGACACCGCTGGCTTCATTCAACTGTTGCGGGCCTGGATCCACGAGGACGATCGATGATCAGCAACGCCGGCAACGAAAACGAAGTCTTCACCGGACTGCGAAAAGCCGCCATCACGCTGGTCGCGCTCGGCGACGATGCGGCGGCTCAGATATTCCGCGACCTCAGCGAGCAGGAGATTCAGTCCCTCGGCCGCGAGGTCAGCAAACTCAGCCAGGTGACGCCGGAACAAGCGGAGAACACGCTCCAGGAATTCCACGACATGTCGATCGCGCGAGGCTACCTCGTGCAAGGCGGTCTCGATTACGCCAAGCGCGTTCTGACAACCGCGTTCGGCAACGAGCGCTCCAAGACGATCATCGACCGCCTCGTGAAGTCCCTCGGTGAGGAACTGGCGACCTTCGACTCGCTTCAACGCGCCGATCCGCAACAAGTGGCAAAATTCATCCAGGGCGAGCACCCCCAGACCATCGCGTTGGTTCTCTCGCACCTTAACAGCAGCTCAGCGGGGGCCATGCTGATGGCCTTGCCCGCCGAAATTCGTGGCGATGTGTCGCGCCGTATGGCGCACCTCGACCAGATCTCTCCCGCCATCGTCGGCAAAATCGCCGGCATTCTCGACGGCAAGCTCAAGACCCTCGGCCAGTTCAGCCGCGAGTCCTATGGCGGCGTCGCCGCGGTGGCCGAAATGTTCAATCGCCTCGAATCCAACGCCGGCCAGGAGCTGATCGACCAGATCGAAGAGAAGGACCAGGAACTCGCTGAGGCCGTGCGCAACCTGATGTTTGTCTTCGAAGACATGCTGCTGATCGATCCGATGGGCATGCGCGAGATTCTGTCGCGCATCGACAAAAAGACGCTCACTGTCGCGTTGAAGGGCACCAGCGACACGCTGCGCGACCATTTCTTCACCAACATGTCCGAGCGCGGCTCGGCGATGCTCAAAGAAGATATGGATGCGCTCGGGCCAATCAAGATTCGCGACGTCGAAGCGGCGCAGCAGCAGATCATCGCCATCGTACGCGCGCTGGAGACCGAAGGCGTGTTGAGCTTGAAGGGCGCGGTAGGCGAACAGTACGTTGTCTAAGTTCATCCAAAATCCGGCCCGGGCGGAGATCGCTTCGGCGAATACCGAAGCCGCCGTGGCGGCGCCTTGCCAAGGCATCCAAGGGTTCGCGCCGCGGCGCGTCCGCCTTCATAGCCGCCGGCCGCCCGTTGAAGGCAATGCCAACAGCCCGCCCCTGTTGCTGCACACCGCGCACAACGCCGGCGAAGCCGACGTCGAAGCGATCCAGCGCGAGGCGTTCCGTCATGGCCACGAAGAGGGCGAACGTGCCGGAATAGAAAAGGCCGCCGCGCAATATCGCGAGGCGATCGCCGCGTTCGGACGCAGCGCCCTGCAGGTAGCGACCCTCAAGACCCGCCTGCGCCGCGAGGCCGAGCAAGATCTGGTCGCATTGGCTTTCGCCATCGCTCGAAAGATTCTGCGCCGCGAAGTCTCCGTTGACCCGGCCGCTGTCGTCGGGCTCGTGCGGGGCTGTCTGGAGCAATACAGCCGCGCTGAACCGAGCAGCCTGCGCGTTCATCCCGACGACTCCGCCGTAGTCGCGGAATTCTTTGAGCAGAACCCCGCGCCGCATCTCAAGGTCGTCGCCGATGCGAAACTTTCCCGCGGCGGAGCCGTATTCGAAACATCGCGCGGCGTTCTCGATGCCCGCTTCGAAGTGCAACTCGAAGAAATCGAAAAAGGTCTGGCCGATCGCTAGTGCAGTGTGACCAGCAAAACGAATCGCCGCAGGAAAGCGCCATCGCTCCAAGGCGGCGCCATGGCTCCAAGTTGCGCTATCGCCCCAAGCCGGCGTCATCGCCGAAGGCGATCTGAGCCCTACCCGCAAGGGTGGGGCCACACAAAGAACCGCCAGACCCCAAAAGGAAACCGGCTGTATAAAATCGCGTCCGGGTAACACCTAAAACGCCACGCCAAGGCGATCGCCAACAAAGCGCAACGAATGCCCGCCATCAAAACCGCCCCCTCCGACCTCGAAGGCATCCGCGAGTACCTGCGCCTCAAAGCAGCGCGTGTTTCGTCCCTGAATTCCGTTCGCGCCCAGGGCGAGGTATTGCAAGTGATCGGCCTGCTGGTCGAGTCCAGAGGACCGCTGGCTTCGGTAGGAGACATCTGCGAAATGCAATTGCCGGCGGGCGCTCGTGTCCGCGCTCAAGTCGTCGGCTTTCGCGACGACCGCACCCTATCCATGCCGCTCGACGAAATGAAAGGCCTGCAGCCCGGCTGCCCTATCGTGCTGTGCGGCGACGCCAGTGGCGCCGCCGTGGGGCCGGAACTGTTGGGCCGCGTCATCGACGGCTTCGGCGCGCCCATCGACGGACTCGCGCCGCTTTCCTGCCGTGAAAGCTACGAGATTCACCGCGACGCGCCTGGTCCGCTGCAGCGCGAGGCGATCGTCGAGCCGCTCTCGACCGGCGTGCGCGTCATCGACGCACTGCTGACTTGCGGCAAGGGCCAGCGCGTGGGCATCCTGGGCGGCTCCGGCGTCGGCAAGAGCACGCTGCTCGCCTCGGTCGCGCGCAACGGCTCCGCGGATGTCAACGTCATCGCCTTGATCGGCGAGCGCAATCGCGAAGTGCGCGCCTTCATCGAGGAAACCCTGGGGCCCGAGGGTCTGAAAAAGTCGGTGGTCGTCTGCGCCACCTCCGACCGGCCGGCGCCAGTGCGCGTGCGCGCCACTTTTCTCGCCGCGACCATCGCCGACTACTTTCGCGATCAAGGCAAGAACGTGCTGCTGATCATGGATTCGGTAACGCGGTTCGCCATGGCGCAGCGCGAAATCGGTCTGGCCGTCGGCGAGCCTCCCAGCCAGAAAGGCTACACACCTTCGGTATTCCAAATGCTGCCGCGCGTTTTCGAGCGGGCCGGCAACTTCGGCAACGGGTCGATCACCGGCTTCTACACCGTGCTCGTCGAAGGCGACGACATGAATGACCCGATCGCCGATTCGTGCCGCGCTCTGCTCGACGGCCACATCGTTCTTTCGCGCGAGTTGGCTTCGAGCAATCACTACCCCGCCATCGATGTCCTCGAAAGCATCAGCCGCCTGGCGCGGGCGGTTGGCAAGCCGGAACACGTCGGGAACGCGGGCCGCCTGCGCGATGGCCTCGCCTCGTACCGCCGCGCCGAAGATCTGATCAACCTCGGCGCCTATGCCGCCGGCTCGAACCCAACCGTCGATGCCGTGATCCGCTCGCGCGAAGACATTCTCCGCTTCTTGCGCCAGGACAGTAATTCCGCGCAGCCGATGGAAAACACACTGCAACAGCTCGAAGAGCTGGCGGCCAAGCTGGATAAGAGCACACCGTAAACCGCCCGAGGCGTCCGCTATGAAACGATTCGCCTTCCCGCTCGACCGCGTCCTGCGCCTTCGCCGTCTCGAAATGGAGCGCGTCGAAGCGCGCCTCAGCGAGCTTTCGTTCCACGCACAAACGCGGCGCCGTACCGCCGAGCAGCGCCGCGAGCAAGCCGTCGAATCCGGCCAACGCCTGCTGGAACAAACTCATCTGCGCGGCGTCGATTTCCAAATCACCGGCCACTGGCAGGCGCGCCTCGAAGCCGAGCGGGTAGCAGCGATGCAGTCGTTCGAAAGCTTCTCGCGGCAGCATCGCCAGGCCCTCGCCAGCCTCGTCGAGGCGCGCCGCAAGGTCAAGCTGCTCGAAATCCTGCGCGAGCGAAAGCACAACGCCCACAAGCTCGACGCGGCGAAACAGCTCGAGACGCAAGCCTCCGAATTCTTCCTGGCCAAGCGAATTCGCGAACATCGCTAACGGGCGTCGAACCGACGGACGCGAACTCGCAACGAAGCAGGCATCCTGCCGGTTCTTGGCCGCCTCATCCGTGAGGCAGGCATGTGCCTAGCCCCAATACGGTTCACTTGGACGCCAGCCGTGCAGTGCGTTCCGGAGCCCCGGCAGGGGCGCC
>JBBDWJ010000238.1:0-13995 GCA_040902925.1 Bryobacterales bacterium
CGCCGACCCGAATCGCTTGGAGAATACCGCCGAGAGCGAAAGCCGGGTCTACTTGCTGAAGCAGGGTTTCATATTGCTGGCGCAGCGCCCGATCACGGGCGTCGGCCTCGGCATGTTCGCCGTTGCCGAGAACGATCTGGCGATCGAGCAGGGATTCTCGCGGGGCACCTGGCACACTTGCCACAACATGTTCATGGAAGTGGCCAGCGAGGGCGGCATTCCAGGCTTCATCCTTTACCTGTTTATCTTGTGGACGGTCTGGAAGACGTTGACGCGCATCGAGAAGCTGAGCCCCGACGAGCATCCCCTCGCGGCGCAAGTCGGGCGGCAAGCGTTCTGGATGAAGATTACGTTCCTGGCGTTTTGTGCTTGCGGGCTGTTCTTGAGCACCGGCCTGACCAACACCTTTGTGACATTCGTGGCGCTGCCGATGGCGTTTGGCCGCATCGTGCAGTCGGAAGTCAGAGAGTTCGCGAGCGAGCAGGAGGCGGCTGAAGGGGAATCGGAACAGGAAGCGGCTGCCGAGCTTGCCCCCAAGCCGTTGGGGCCGATGGAACCGGTACGCGGCTTGCGCGGGTCTGCGTGATGGCTGGTCAACGCCAATCAGGGCGCGCCTTGCGCAACTGATCCAGATAGATCTGCTGCGCGGTGCGAACGAAAGTTTGCACCGAAAACTTTCCGTGGGCGCGTTCGGCCGCTTTGACGCCGAGCGTCTGGCGCAGAATATCGTCGCTGATGACGCGTTCCAGCTTGGCCGCCAGATCCGCGGGGTTGCGCGCTTCCACCAGCAGCCCGCTTTCGCCGTCGGTGATCATCTCAGGAAGGCCGCCGACCTTTGTCGCTATCGAGCAGCAGCCGCACGCCATCGCTTCGAGCAGGCTGTTTGAAAAACTTTCGCTGTTCGAGCACATCACAAAAATATCGAGCGCTTGAAACCATTGGAGGACGCCGGCGGTCGCCGGCTCGAAATGGCAGGCGTCCTGGATGTCGAACTGTTTGGCCAGGGCTCGCCAGGGCGCGAGCATCGCACCGTCGCCGACGATCACCAGCCGCATGCCCGCGCGCAGATGTTGCACTTTGGAAAACGCCTCGATCAAAACACCGAGGTCTTTTTCGGGGCGCAGCGCGGCGATCGAGCCCACCACCAGCGACGCGCTTTGAAACGCCGCCGGCAGCGCTGCGCGGCGGGTTGCGGGGTTGGGGGCGGGATGAAAATCCCGGCGGTCGACGCCGTTGTAGCAAACCCGGATGCGCCGCGCCGCTACGCCTTCCTTGGCGATGAGTTGTTGGCGCTGGTAGTCGCAGTTCACGACGACGAGGTCGGTGACGCGGTCGGTCCAGCGCAGCAAGCGGTGCGTGTAGGGGTCGTAGAGGTCTCGCGCGCCAAGCTGGCTGGTGAGCACGACCGGCGCGCGCCGCAAAACACTCACCGCGGCGGTCACCAGATTCGCGGGCACGTCAAGGCTGTGCACGACCTGAATGTTGTGGTCCCTGATGTATCGGGCCATGCGCCGCAGCCCCTGCACGCAGCCCCACGAGCGGTAGGAACGAATCCGCAGCTCGAGGATCGGCACGCCGGCCCGTTCTAATTCGTTGGCGCGGAATCCGCCAGATGAGAAACAAGCGACGTGCGGCTCGAATTGCGCGCGGTCGAATCCCAAAGCCAGCTTCGCCAGGTCGCGCTCGCAGCCTCCGATGCCCAGCTCGCGGGTCATCAACAGCACCGGGATCGGGGGCGCGGCAGGCGAGCCGGAAGGCGCGTTTTCGAGAGGCTCAGTGGACGGCATGGGAAGTTGACGGCGTGGGTAAAGCAGGGCAGGGAATCGTTTCGTGGATCGGCGGGCGACTCGAAGCAAAGACCGCGGCCAGAACGACGGGCGGCATGCCTGCTGCTCGACTTGCGCTCCTGGAGATCGGCGCTCCGGGAGATCGAAAGAAAGAACCGGTCTGGCCGCGAGCCGCTCCCGAGGTCCTAAGTTCGTAGTATATCGGTCAAGCTGCGCGGTTGGCCGTTTTCCCGCCCGACCTGGCCTCGGGGAGTGGCCTGAATCTCTCGTTTGCCGGAGTTTCGAATTTCGAACGTTTCCCCGACCTTTGTCCGCAGAAACCTGACTTCCCTCTTTGCTGCGAGGCGGACGCCCGGCGTGAAGGGGCACGTGACGCATGGCTGAATTGACGGTGGTGGGAGGAGATGGCTATCGGAGTCCGCACCAAGCTTTCGTTTCTTGTCCTCGTCAGCCTTATGTCCGCGCCTGCCGCCTCGAAATTGGATCAGGCCCTCGCGACGATCGCCGGTTCCTGGAGCGGCCAGCGGCAGCTTCTGTTTGGGTGGCATGGGTTGGCAGGATTCGGCGAGATTTGGCGTCGTTTGGCAAGAGATGGCAGGGTTTTTCTTTGCGGCGATTTCTTCCTTGGTGTTTTCCCCCTTGGATTTGGCTTTTCTGGCCTGGAATTTGTTGAGATGGCGGGTGTTTGCGGGCAGACGAAGGGTAGCCTGGGGCTGCATCCCAGGTGTTGGCTCCGCGCTGCACTTTAGTTTTTAGAAAACGGCCGGGGGTGGGGCCGTCGTCTGCTTCGGCCCTTCTGATTCCTATTCTACCGGCCTAGTCCAAGAGATCCAGGCGGCTATCCCGGCAAGTGGTTGAAAGGAAACGGTAGATCTTTATCTGGAAGGCGTGACTACGACTCAGCGAATGACGGGCGGCGCGCCATTGCGGACCTGTCCCTCATTTCCGAAGTTGAGAATCAGGTAATCGGCTCTACCGTATTCGACTCACAGGAAACGGTGTTCGAGAGTATTGTGTGCATTTCCTGCCCTGACGACTGTGGCTCGACTGCGCTGGGTCACGCCTTCAATGCGTCGAGATCTTCTTTTTCGAGTACGCCTACCCGCCTCAACGCAATCAGAAGTTGGTCGGTCGTGAGCGCCCCTTCCCAGACCCGCAGTATTCCTTCGCAAAGGACTGAATGGGGGAGGAGCAAAATGCCAGCCTCGGCCGCGCGGTCGATCGGCATGCGGTCGAAGGCCGGTTTGCCAAGTGTGACACCCATTTCCCCCATTTCCCCATTTCCCGGAAACACGCTTCTTTCGGCCCGAACGACGGGTTTGCCGAAGGACTCGGTGGCGAATGTGTCGCGGATCGTCGCTCTGGACCGCTCGCTTCTCTCCGAGCGCGTAGGCCGCCTGGCGCCCAAGCCGTTGGCGCAGATTCTCCACGGCATCGACGTCATTTTCGGCCGATGACTCGGACTCCGACGGCGGGGTTTGAAACCGGCTGTGGTCGGTAGTAGCCGGATTTGGGCTCTAGCCGTATTCGGGCTCTGCCCCCGATTGCGCCAGGAGAACGCGCGATCCCAGAAGTTCGCCGAGTCGAGGGGCGGCACGGGACGCGTATTGGCGCACTGCTACGATAAACGGCTCACTTAGGTTAGAAGGGCTCCGTCACCTTTTCCTCTGTAGTTCGCGATTCAGACCGGATAGAATAGTCACATGGGCCTGGACGACTACAAGGTCGTGTTGTATCGGAACCATCCTGAGGGGTGGGTGGCGGAGGTGCCCGCCATTCCGGGCTGTTTCGCGCTCATGCCCACCCGCGATGGCGCCCTCGCCGAGCTCTCCGCCGTTTTTAAGATGATCGCGGAAGAGTACGCCGAACGAAATCAACCGCTCCCGGCCGACACGACCGAAATCGTGCATGCCTAGCGCGCGAGCCGACGAGTTTAGGCGAGCTGCCCGGAAGCTGGGGTTCGTCAAGTCGAGGCAGACCGGAAGCCACGAACGCTGGCTGCATCCGGACGGTCGAGCAACGACGATACCGAGCCATGGGGGTCAGGAGATCGGACCACCGCTGGTCCACCGGATTCTCCGCCAACTCGGCATCGACGAAACCGCTTTCTCCAAACTTCGCTAAGTGCGTTGCGACCCGTTGACGCGCCACCCAGCGAGGCAAGGTTTTGACGCTGGGAATGCAAACCGCTATTCTCATGGCATGAGAGCCCCGAAACGCGCCACCGTCTACTTTGACCCCGAGGTTCATCGCGCCCTGGGCCGAAAGGCGGCCCAGTCCGACCGTTCGATCTCTCATGTGGTCAACGAAGCGGTTCGAATAGCCCTCGCCGAAGACGTAGAAGATTTGAAGGCGATTCGCGAGCGAGCTACCGAGAAGAATCTGGATTTTGCAGATGTCGTCAAATCCCTCAGGCGGCGCGGCAAGCTATAAACTCGAGATCAAACCGTCAGCGGCCAAAGAGCTCCAATCGCTCGGAACCAAAAAAGACCGCGCAAAGATTGTTGCCCGGATTCGTGCTTTGGCAACGGAGCCACGTTCGAGTGGCGCTGACAAGCTTGTGGGCGAACAGAACAGCTACCGAGTTCGTCAGGGCAACTACCGAATCGTGTATACGGTTGATGACCGCAACAAGCTCGTTGTGATTGAGAATTGAGAAGATCGGCGATCGGAAAGACGTGTACCGCTGAAAGGCTTGGCTCGTATCGGCTGTTCCTCCGCTGAGGGGTGAGAGGTATCTACAAGACGAGAGACCGCGGCGAGTTGGGGTCCTATCGAGATCCTCTTCCCGGTTCGGCTTTCCGGCGTGAAGCAGGCTTTGTCGCGGAAAGTCGAACCGGGATTTCCAACCTCAACGAAAGGAAGTGCCGCCGGGTTTCTGAGCTGAGCGCGGTTTCTGAGCGACTGAGGATGTCACGTTTTCGCCGTTTTCCTGCGTTAGCGCAAGTTGACTCTCTTTCCTTCAAAGATTGCCGTCGCCAGCTCTGAACACTGATTTTGTGCCTCGGTGCAGTCTGCCTGGCAGTTTAGCTGTTCCGCCAAATCCGGCGACTTGCAACCGCCGCGGCATATCTCCCCGGTTCTCTTGCATCTTAAACGGGCTTCCGCCATCTCCACCCACGCTTCATCGTAGTGAGAGTCCTCCCCTAGGCATTTCTTTCTTCTAATCTCACAATGCTTCTGACAAATCGAGTACTGATCATGATCTGGCCCCAAAGGCATCCACGATCCTCGGCATCTTTGCTCGCACGCGCTATACTCGTCGTAGCAAGCTTTGTGATCCGGGCCTGGTTCGATTCTGGTGTCCGGACTGCGGTACCGCGCTTCGTGCGCCGCCGTCGCAGCCGGGTGTGAGTCTACAAAAGGCCGAAACCTGTCCGGCATGGTGTCAAAGCACCGATCTCCCTGATCATTGAAGCATTCCGTCATGATGTATTCGTCGAGCGCGCTATAGTCCTTCTCGGTCGGTCTTGGCGGTGGTGGGGGCGGTAAAGTCGGCCCGGTTGTTGGCTCCTCGACTTGTCGCTGAGTCCGTCGCGCGTTCCTCTGCTGCTCAACATACCGATCTTCTTGCACCTTCAACTCGATCCGCCGCTTTTCCGCGTTCACAAGCTTCAAATGAGCCTCGGCCAACCTCTCGTCGCTACCACGAAGCGACAGTACAGTCGGGTTCAAATAGTCTATGACTTGCTCTTTGAATAACTTAGCCAGATCCACGGCTGACGGGGGCCCAAGGACTTTTTGGCAGACCTCCGCCTCCGGGTTCCGCCTGCATTTCCACAACTCGATGATCATTGTCAACGATTCTTTAGCTACTGTCCTCAGGCGGTCCTTGGTTTGTTCGGCGTACTGGCCGGCCCCTTCGTGAATGAAAGCTTCCGCCTCATGCATGGCCTTGTTCGCTTCGGCGTACTTTCTTTGTAGTTCTCGGTATTCGCTAGGGGTCGGTCTCTGAACCGGCGTGTCGGATTGGCCAGGCGTTGTCAGAGCGAAACCGAGCGCTATTGAGAGAGCTGCAGCGAGTCTTCGTTGCTGATTCATTACGGCACCCGTCGGTCTGTAGCAGTTGTTGTTAACGTGTCCTGGCTTGGTCTCCCAGCAATGGAGTGAACTCCCGGCTCACTCCCCGGTGATGTAGAAGGTCGAGGAAAAATCCGTGCCGACCTGGTAATTGTGCCGTCCGTAGAACGGAAGGACCCCTTGAGCATCCACACTCGGCCGACCACTTCATAACTCCCAGCTGCCAGCTCGATTCTTGCCAACTCGCCTGGAGCGACTTCGACGGATCGCTCGGAAGGTCCGGCTAAGAGGACTGTTAGCCGGTAACGTGTCTCATTTAAGATAGTCAGTTTGGGAAACCAGTCCCCGAAGGAGCGGAAGAAGCCTTCGGCGCAGGCAATTCGGAGTACGCTCCAGAACGTATGATCTCCTCAATCTGCTGGCGTACCCCAGTGCCCTTATCGCTGTCTGATCGCGAGCGCTCACGTTCTTCCGCTTCCCGAGCTGTTTTCTGACATCAGGACGACACGCCCCGAGCGTCGGACAAGGACCAAGGTACGGGTCCTTGACGTGCTTTCCCAGTTGCGGATCATAACCGGTCCGCGTGATGAAGATCTTCCCGACCATGGCTCCTACTTCTCCTCTTTGAACCCCCAGTCGAGCTTTTGTTTGAGCGCGTTCCCTTGATGGGGCTCTAAGACCCCCTCGTGTTGTAACCGCCCCACCACGATCCCCGGCCCCACACCGACGGTCTCGGAAAACTCGTAGAGGGACTCGTTCGTGAACTCTCCGGCCCGAATGAACGCTCCGAGCGCCATGGGTGGGATGAGCGTATCGGCAGAAAACCGATTCGCCTCCGCTTCGATCTGTTGCATCTCGGGATCGACCACCCGGTCAGATAAATCCTCGTCCGCGTTGTCGACCACGAAGGGCCTTTTTGTGCGGTGCAAGAGCAAGTGCCCGACTTCGTGAAAGAACGTGAACCAGAACTGGTCATCCCACTTGTACCGGAGCGTCAGCCCGATCAAGGCGCGTTTCCCCGTCAGCCACCGAGCGCAACCACTGATGCCCGTGCTGCGCAGTGCGGGGACCATGACGACCGCCACACCGCACTTCGCACACATCTCTTGTATCGGGTCCATCACCTGGTCAACGCTGACCCTCGTGAGCTCGCGCAGTGCGGTGATCGATGACCGCAGTCCTGCAGCGTCGAACTCCGCAAGGTCTAGCCCGCGCGCAACGATCTCCGTCTCACGCACCCAGGCCGCGATGGCCTCCTCGCGCACCTTCATGTTGCGCGTCTGCCGGTACCGCACCGCCGAGGCCTGCCACACTGACGCCCAACTCTGCGGCGACGCAACCCCGAAGAACCCAAGGAGCACATCAGCATCAGAACGCCCCTCAGGCAAGGAAAACTGGAGTTGCCGCATCTCCTTAAGAGGGAACTGACGAACCCACGCATCCCACCCGGACGCCCGTTGTTCCTCGCGACGACGCGCCCCGACCTCATCAAACTGGCGTTGTAAGTTCAACCAGAAGTGCGCAGGCCGCCCAAGCGCTTTCTCAAACGCCAAGGCAGTCGGTGGCTTGATCGGCCCCTTCCCATTGCAGAGCTCGCTGATGGTCTTCGGCGTCAGGTCCGTCCGCCGGGCAAGATCCCGCTGCGACCACTCCAGGAAATCCAGATACTCCTGCACCGTCTCACCGGGGTGCGGCACGCTGGTTGGTTCGAAAATAGTTTTGCTATCCATGTGTATCCTCGATAGCTACGATGTCAATCTCCGTGATTGACATCCATCGCTGTTGTTCCTCGGCGACCCCGGCCGGTGCATCACTGGGCTGGAACAGCAACCGGTAGGGTTGATTCAAATCGACCGAGAACGTACCCTTGCGTTCTCCTTTCAGTTCATGACAGCGTTCCGGTCCCGAATTCGGAGGCCAGAAATCCGCAAGCGAGTCCGCGGCATACAGGGCTGCGAGTCGTAACATATTCACCCCGTACTCGCGCTTGCAGGCTGCCGGATCGTTCGCCACCTTGCGCAGCCGCTTGTCACTGATCGAAACGTCCATCAAGATTTCCCATGAGGTAACGAGTTACACTCCAGTAGATGTTACCAACAAGGTAACACGCTGGCAGATGGATGTCCAGTCGGTTGTCGGCCTGGGTGCCGGAGAGGCGGTACGCTCGCCCGGCTTTTGGGGATGAACCATCCGATCGCATCGTCTACCGGGCGATGCCGCCCACGCCGAGCGGCTTCCGGTGGGTGTACACTATCGCAGATGCAGTGTCCAAATACACTGTCGCCGGTTACACTGTCGCCCGATACGCTGTCGGCGGCTGCTCTGTCGCCGGATCTCCTATCGTCGAATACGCCTGTCCGAAACAACGGTCAAATATATGGCTCGACTCGCCTCGTGCGTTTTTGCGTGCGTTCTTGTCTGCCTTGCTTTTGCCGGGCCCGCCGCGGCCCAGCCCCGCATTAACGGTATCCAGAACAATTACAGCTACCTGATACCGGGTACTCCCAACTTTGCGATCGCGCAAGGTTGTATCTTTGTCCTCTATGGCGTAAACATGGCGCCCGCCGGCTTGCTGCAGCAGGGCTTTGACCCCGCGCTGGAGCGGAACCTGGGCGGTGTGTCGGTCAAAACCACTGTGGGCGGGACTACTACCGAGGCCATCCCTTACTATGTGTCGCCGGGTCAGATCGCGGCCATTCTTCCGTCGGCCACTCCGGTGGGCGCCGGGACGATGACGGTGACCTACAACGGCCAGACCAGTCCGCCGTTTGCGCTGACCGTGGTGCAAAGCGCCTTCGGAATTCTAACGCTCGGCGGGAACGGCCTCGGCAACGCGGCCGTGTACGATCTGGACTACAACTACATCACGCCGACCCACGCCGCCAACCCCGGCCAGATCGTCTATTTCTGGGGTACGGGTCAAGGGCCTGATCCCAACGACGAAACCCTCGTTATTGCGGCGCCGCAGAACCTTGCCAATCTTCCGTTCGAGTTTTTCATTGGCAACAAGCCGGCAAGGGTTGTCTATCACGGGCGGTCCGCGTTTCCTGGCCTCGATCAGATCGCTGTCGAGATTCCTCAAGGCGTCTCGGGCTGTTACGCGTCCGTCTACGCCAAGACGGGCAACCTGATCAGCAACTTTGCGTCGATCCCGATTGCCGCCACGGGGCGAACTTGTACCGACTGGTTCACCTCGAGCGCCGACGTGGATCGTCTGTTGGGAAGCGGAAAGACCGAGGTCAACCTGGGGTGGTTTTACTTGAGCCGGTTCCGGTCGTACTCGCCTGGTTTCGCAGGCGTGCCTGCGAGCCTGAACATCCAAGACTCCGCCACCGCCCAGTTCCTGCGGTCCACGCCGTTTGATTCGAGCAACTGGGGCTCTGTCGGCGGCTTCGCCAACCCTGGTTGCGTGGTGACCACGTGGCAAACGGACAAGCCGTTTTCTTCGCCGATCGTAAAACGCCTCGATGCGGGACCCTCCGTGACGCTGACGCTGCCCGACGGCACGACCAGGACCTTGGCGATGCTGCAAGGCTTCAACTACGCCTTCTCGGTGAACGATGCCACGCCGGGCGCGCAGTTGATTATCCCCGAAGCTGGAGGAACCTTCCGGTTCAACGCGCCGGGCGGGGCCGACGTCGGCGTGGCCGAAGCGACGATCGCCGCCAACAATCCGCTGGTGTGGAACGAGCACACCACGATCTCGGAGGTGAGCCGCACGCAACCCCTCACGTTGACTTGGACCGGAGGCACCCCGGGAGGATTCGTGATCATCCAAGGCGGCACGTTTGCGGGACCGAACGCGGAGATTTTTACGTCCTTCGGCTGCACCGCGCCCGTGGAAGCGGGCACCTTCACCGTGCCGCGCGATGTACTGGCGTCGATGGTCGCCAGCACTGTCTTTGCACCCCAGAACATTCCAACCGGAAGCCTGCTGGTGCAGCACTTCACGCTGCCGGCGCGATTCACGGCCCAAGGTTTGGACCAGGGTTCGATTGTCTGGCAGAGTTACAGCAGCACGGCGGTTCACTACCGCTAGCTGAGCTAAATTAGCAGCGTAGGTGACAACTGGGTTACGGCGAAACGTGGCGAGTACGTCGTGGCTGTATCTATCGAACAAATGCCGCACGCAACCGAAAGCCTAGGAGGGCTTGCCGGTTGTGGGTAGCCTGGTGCGGCCGTCATTACTTGCTCTCTACAGCCTGTTCGGTGCGCCATGGCGCGACGCTCATCTCGTACTCGGTCGGGCAGCCGACGCCTTCGACGCTTACTCCTAACTGCTTGAGCGCGTCCAGCGCTGTCAGGCGGCGGTAGGTGTTGAATGTGATGACGTGTGCGAACATGCCGCCGAAGGTGAACGTCTCGGCCGGTTCGCAGAGCGCGTCGATGAAGGTGTCATCCCAGGCTCCGCGATTCCGCACGTCGCTCAGGAATCGGTTGAACTCCGCATCCGCCTTTTCGAAGCGCGTCAGCAGCGCCTGCGGCGTACGTTCTTCGGCGGAAGTTTCCATGTTGGGCGCCTCGCCTCCGGTGAGTGCGGCCGTCCACACTTCCTTGGTTTGCACGATACGCTCCAGCATCTCCCGCAGATCTTTATCCGGCTGGCACCATCCGAAAACCGCGATGGCGAGGTTCAGCGGGCGGTCCAGTTGTTCTTCGCTGAGAGTATTTGCATGTTCGAGCAGGCGCCGACCAAAGCCCGCAAGATCGCAAAGGGCAAGCTTGCCACTGGCGGAACGGTCGGCAAAGCTATCGTGATGGGCGTTCTAGAGCGCCATGGCGAAGCCCGCGTCAAAGTGGTTGCCGACCGCAGGGCTAGCTCGGTGATTCCTGAGATCGTTGACAACGTGCTTCCCGGCTCCGCCGTGTACACGGATGATCTGCGGTCCTATCGTGAACTCGTTGCCGACTACGCTCACGAGTTCATCGACCACACCGAAGCCTACGTTAAAGGCCGCGTTCACACCAACGGGCTGGAGAACTTCTGGTCACTGTTCAAGCGGACGCTGAAGGGAGCGTACGTATCTGTTGAGCCGTTTCACCTTCAGGCGTATGCCGATGAGCAAGCATTTCGGTTTAATAAGCGGAAGACCGATGACGGGCACCGCTTCACCGATGCCCTGCGGAAGATTGGCGGAAAGCGGATTACGTTTGCGGAATTGACCGGGCGGGAATTGGACAGTCAACCGAGCTAGGGCCGAGAGACGGGCGCGGGAAGCGCAAGCCCTAGCTCTTAGTTTTCCGCTTAGGCTGGTTCGTCCGTTGGCGCGGGCGAATCGGCTTGTGCGGGTCAATGGCGTCCTTTGGGACGGCCATTATCGTTTGGACAGCACGGACGAAGTTCTCGAACTCTGAAGGCTGACTACCACCGGGTTCGGACTTGTCCGATTTACTCGCACGTTTCATAACAGCAACGCTTGGGCATACCCCAACGGAGTGAGTGAGGTACACCTCATTCACTCTAACATGGAGGTGTGCCTTGCCGCTAGATCAACAGACTCTCGAAACCATTGATCGTGCGAAGCGTGAAATTGATGAGGCGTTGGACGAGCTAGGTGAGTCAAGTCAATTGTTACCCCAAGATTTAACATAATATATCTTATAGGACCTTCAATAAGTACCGAAGCTGGCCTAAACCCGCCGGTTGGCTCAATGGCTCAAGCCTCTGGCCGCACCTCATACTCCTTGAGGAACTCCGGGCTCAGGTCGATCCCCAGGCCTGGGCTTTCGGGGATGGTCCATCCCGATAGGTTCTGCTTCCAGCCGCCCACGAAGATGTCGCCGTATTGTTGGGTCTGCGTGTTGCCTTCTTCCATGATCAGAAAATTGGGGATCGACGCGGCCAGGTGCATGCTGGCGGCTGTGCAGATCGGGCCGTTGGGGTTGTGTGGCGCGATGGTGATGTAGCCGGTGTCGGCTAGCGCGGCGATTTTCTTCATGGCGGTGATGCCGCCGGTGCGGGCCACGTCGGGCTGCCAGATCCGCGCCGACTGCTTGGCGACGAGCTCGCCGAAGCTGAAGTGCCCGTGGACGCCTTCGCCGGTGGCGATCGGGATGTTCGTTGAGCGCTGCAGCAAGGCCATAGCATCCACGTTTTCAGGAGGTACCGGCTCTTCCAGAAAGAAAACGTCGAAGGGTTCAAGCATCTGGATGATGCGTCCCGCCGAGGCCATATTGAACTTGCCGTGGGCCTCGACGCAGATGTCGAACGCCGCGCCGGCTTCGCGGATGCCGCGTACCATCTCACGTACTTCATTCAGTGTTGTGGTCGGCAGTTGGCGGTCCGGGCCCGGGTATTCACCGAAGGGGTCGTATTTGCCGGCCGTGGCGCCCTGGGACATCAGTTCCTTGGTGCGCGCGCGGTAGGCGTCGGCGGTGCGCGGGATGTTGCCCCAGCGGTAGCTGGTGTAGATGCGCAGGCGATCGGGGATCTTACCTCCTAGTAGTTGGTAGACCGGCGCGCCGAGCTTCTTGCCCACGATGTCCCACAAGGCGATGTCGATGGCGCTGATGGCGGCGTAGAGCGTCCCGCCGAGGGTGTTTTCTTCGGCGATATACATGCGGCGCCAGAGGCGTTCGATGTCCCAGGCGCTTTGGCCGGCGAGCAGATCGCGAAAGGAATGAATCTGCACCACGACGGGGGCGACGGTGGGAGGCGTAGTTCCCTCCCCCCAACCGTGCAGGCCGTCATCGGTCTCGACGCGCGCGCACACGATGTTGGTTCGTGATGCGATGCGGATGACATGCGCATCGACGCGGCGGATGGTAAGCGGCGCACGAGCGCGCTGGTCTTGCGCCAACGCGCGGAATGCGCCGAGCGATGGCGCCAGCAGAGCGGCTGACGACGCGGCCCCTAGAGACAGGAAATCGCGGCGGCTCGACTTGGGTGCCGCTGCTTGGCTTGGGTATGGCACGAATTCACCTCGCGGCGAATATTGTATCTCTGTCGGGCCGGAAATTCGATGTCGAGCCCGAAAGGCTCATCTGGCACACGCGCGGGAGCGCACAGCACGGCGCGGCAGTTCCGTTTGCCGTAGCGGCACTCCTACTCTTACGCAACGCATCATTGAGTCCTCTATTGGAGGAGACGTCAATGTCGCCACCGGATACCAATGGCGACGGTTAGGGAGAGTCAAAGTGGCGGCCTAGCGCCGCCACTGCAGCCGGAAATGATAGCGGTCGTCACCGCCGCTCGGGTCCGTCACGCGGATCACAGCCGTAAAGCCGTTCCCCTCCCAGGGACGCTCCAGTAGTACGACCTCGCCGCGCCCGTCGCTGCGCTCGACGGTGATCTCGGCGACTCCCGACGACGGCAGCGGTTGGGAGAACGAGAACCGCTCGACCTCAGCCGGGCGACCCCCTTCCGCTTCGGCGAAAACCCTGCCGCCACGAATCCGGAATAGGATCGACCCATCGACGCGGCCACGGAACTCGAATAGACCTTCGGCGGCGTTGTTATAGCGGCTCGGATCGTTTTCACTGGAAGTCAGTTCCACGCCGGGCAGGATCATCGCCGGGGCCGCCTCCGCGGGCGGCGGGCCCGGAGGTTCCCAGCCGGCTTCGCCCCTCAACAGATCGTCTATGTGCCTTGATAATATGCTGCTACCACCAGGTCTGGATGTACCCGATGAAGCTGGGGGCGGCGCTGCCACTGGGGATGCGCCGGCCGATTCCCAGGCCAGGCGCGCGTGGAAGCGATCGTCGCCGCTACGGCTGTCGCTGATGCGCAGCTTCGCCGTGTAGCCGTTTTCCGGCGCGGGCTTTTCCAACAGCACGATCTCGCCGCGGCCGTCTTTCTGCTCCAGTTCAAAACGGGTGAAGACCGCGCGCGGGATGGGCTGGGAGAATTCCGAACCGTCATCGCGCGGCGGCTGGCCCTCGAAGCGGTAACGAACCACATCGCCTTGAACATAAAGCTCCATGGTGTGATCGACGTGAAAACGGAGGTCAAACTGGCCGCGCTTCGAATTGGGATCGTAGTCGCCGCTGCGTTTCGGACGCAGTTCGGTCAGCACCCCCACTGCCCCGCCCCCAGTCGCGGGAACGGTCGCGGCGGGAACGGTCCCAGCGGGTTGAGCTTCGGTAACGGTATTGGTTGGCGCCTCGCCGATGCCCAAATACGGATTGAACACAGGCTGGCCCTCGAAGCGGTAACGAACCACATCGCCTTGAACATAAAGCTCCATGG
>JBBDWJ010000238.1:14095-17978 GCA_040902925.1 Bryobacterales bacterium
TTCGGTAACGGTATTGGTTGGCGCCTCGCCGATGCCCAAATACGGATTGAACACATAGTCGAGCGAAAACGGCCGCGGCATGCGGAGGTTCTGGCTCACCGAATAGGCCGGGTCGAGGCCCCACTGGCCGGGCGCGATGACATTCTGCTTGTTGGTGCGAACGTCGTGCCAGCCCCAGAACGGCTTGGCTTTGTTGGAGGCGTGCATGCGGCCAAGGAAAGAGCCGGCGATCTGGCGCTGGGACGTCACCGGACGTCCGCCATAGGCTATGTATTGATAATATTCATCAAACATCTGCCGGCCGCGCTCGTCCCCGCTAACCGACGGCAGCCACCAGTGGTCGTAGATCGGCAGCAACTCGTAACCAACCAGCCGGTCGTTGGCGTGCTTGGGTCTTTCGGCCCGCCCTTTGTAGAGGTAGGTGACGCCGGTGCCACCGCTGAACTCTCCCTTGCTCAGCGTAAAGGTGGCGTGGCCGCCCAGCGTCCCATAGACGCCATGGCCGCCCGATTCGATAAACGCAACCGGATGCGACCCCTCATAGAGTTCGATGCCGCCATCGAGGTTGTGAATACCGCTCTGAACGCGCGAATCGGCGCGGTGCGAATAGATGTTGTTGTGCGCCAGCGTTTCCATGGCCAGCAGGCGTCCGAATTGCGAGCCGTCTTTCTCGACGGTGAGAATCAGCCCTTCGTTGTCGTTCTCGTGGCACGTTCCGACAACGCATTTATCGGAATAGTCGCGCGGGTGGAAGAAGTTATAGATCAAAAACCAATGCGTTTGCGTCTCGATCGTGGCGTAGTAAACATAGGCTTGCGAGCTGCCGGTTTCAGCCTCTTCCCAGTTGTTGTCGCCGCGCCAGTCGCCGTCTAGGTCGAAGCGCGCCACGTAGTCCGATTTCGGCTGGAACCAAGTCTCTTGCGCGAGAAACGGAGCATAGTGCTGTGCGAGCAGGCGATAGGGGTCGCGAGACGCGCCTTCCGAGGGGAACTCAACCTTCTCGGCGGGCCGCAGCGACGCGGCGCTGGAGTCTACGTCGATGGAGATCGTGGCGCTCTTGCCGTCGAGGGAGGCCTCGATCTCGTATTTCCCGGTTTTTTCCGGCGCCGTATAGAGCGTGCTGTCCTGGCGCACATACTGGCTGGTGGCGCGCCGGAAGATGATCGCAGCCAAGCCGGCCCCTTCCGGTTCATAGAAGGACTCGGTCTCCTGCCCTTGAAAGCGGAACGGCTTGGAGAGCCAGCCGCCGTTGCTGTCTTTGAGGGTAAACCGGATTTCTGACGCCGGCTGCACGCGCACTGTTTTCTTGCCGCCGCTGGCGTCGCTGACTTCGCTGTAAGCCAGCAGTTGTACGACAATCGACTCGAGCGGACGTACCTTGACTTCGGCCGGATCGGTACGCAGCTTGATTTCCGAAACAAGACTCTGCGCGATCGCGGCGGGCAATAGCAATACAAACACGCCCGTCGCGAGTATGCGCGCCGAAATGCTCATCACTTCCTCCTGAAAACGAAACGTTCGCGACAATTGTCATTGCACCACATGCCGCCAAAGCGCGCAAACGCGCCGCCCGGCGGCTGGGGCCGGATTCTGATGGGACGCGCGAAACATCGCCCAGGTAAGCAATGACGACACCGGCCCCTGTAGGGTTCCGTATCATAGAACCAGGAACAGCTCGATCATAGAACCAGTAGCAGCTCGCAAATCCAACAAATGGCTCGCCTTCTCGAATCGACAACCATCGAAGGGCCCGCGGGGCCGCTCGAAGCCCTGCATGAGGGGCCAGACGACGGTACGCCCATCGTGCGCGCGGCGGTCGTCTGCCATCCGCACCCGCTTTTTGGCGGCACGATGCACAACAAAGTCGTCTTCCGGCTGGCGCGCGCGGCGCGGCGCTCGGGCGCGGCGGTCTTGCGGTTCAATTTTCGCGGTGTAGGCTTGAGCGGCGGCGAGCACGCCAACGGCATCGGCGAGCAGGACGACCTGCGCGCGGCTATCGAGCATATGAGCTCGCGCTATCCCGATCTGCCTTTGGCTCTCGCTGGTTTCTCGTTCGGTTCGCGAGTCGCGGCACAAGTCTTTTGCGGAAACCTGCGGATCGAGCGGCTGCTGTGCGCGGGAACTCCCGTGGTGAAGAGTGACTGGAGCTTTCTCGAGCGCTGCAGTGGCCCCAAGTTTTTCCTCCATAGCACTAACGACGAGCACGGTCCCAAAGCGGCCATGCAAGCCGTCTTCGACCGTGCCGGCGAACCCAAACAGCTCACCTGGATCGAATCGGGCGATCATTTTTTCGCCGATGCGTTGGACCGGCTCGAGCAGGCGGCCTACGAGGCTATGACCGCCGCTGTCGGCTGACAACAGCGCCGGCGTTTACTGGGCCAAGCTGACATCGTTGGATGCATGGCCGCGTCGCCGCAGGTCCCGCGTCGCCGCAGGTCCCGCAGTGCCGCTCCGTCGCGGAGCGTTCGTTTCGCCTCAACCGAATCCGCAATCCTCAAGGAGTCTAAAACGATGACCGCGATCGAATCGCTCCTGACCGAATTTGAGCACGAAGCGCAGACAGCACGGAACCATCTGGAGCGTGTGCCTGGGAGAGCTTCGAGTGGCGGCCTCACGAGAAATCGTTTACCGCCGGCGGCCTGGCTTCGCACATTGTCGAATGCGTGGCCTGGGGTGAATCCATATTCAGCAAGGACGAATTCGACTTTGACCCAAGTTCATTCAAGCCCTACCGTGCCGCATCGCCGGCCGACCTGCTAAAAACCTTCGACGCCCGGGCGGCCGAGTGCAAGCGAGCTCTGGCAGGCTCCACCGACGCGGCGCTGAGCGAGCCGTGGCGCCTCAAGATCATGGGCCGGGTGCGGTTTGAAAAGCCCAGAGGCGCCGTGTTCCGCGATTTCACGTTGAGCCACATCATTCATCACCGCGGGCAGTTGTCGGTCTATCTGCGGCTGCTCAATGTCCCGGTGCCTCCTTCGTATGGTCCCACGGCCGACGAGCAAGGCTGATGGGAGCGACGCCGGCGCGGGGCCGAAGCCGGATAGCCTCGATCTTCGGTCCGCATCCATGTCAGCGGCGGGCGTGATTCGGCGGCGCTTCCGACGCCAGCAACACCAGGTCGCTTGGCTCCTCGCCGACCGCAACCGCTAGCCGGCTTCCGTCGTGCGACCAGGAGAAACTGAAGATGCGAGCCATCTGCAGACGCGTGAGGCGGTATGCCGGACCGCCGTCGATCGGCTGGGCCCATAGATTCGCCGCGCCGTCGCGAAAGTCGACGTAGGCGGCCGCGAGGCCATCGGGAGTCCAGCGGGGGCTTTTCGTTCGGTCCGCGGTTGGCGGCAGGGCGAGCTTGGTGATTGGTTCGCCGTCGATGGTCAAGATGGCCATGACCGTCTGCCTGGTCTGACGCACTTCGGAAGGATCGGACCAGAAGGCGGCAATGCGCCGGCCATCGCCGGAAACCGCGGGCGACGTATAGTCACCGAGGGTAATTTGCCTGGCGGGGCCGCCCCGCTCGTGCAACGGCATCTTGAATAACCCGCTCCAACCTCCGGGCTGTACCGCCGAATAAATCAGAAAGTCGCCAGCAGGCGCGCAATGCGGAGAGGCGAACCCCGAGCCTCGAACGAGCGTCTCCGAACGCCCGTCCGTCAGGTGGTAGGCTCGAACTTCGAAGCGCCCTTCGAGGGACGTGGTGTGTACGATGTAGGGGCCGCAACTCGACGGATGGCCGCTCGATCCAACCCGCGTGATCGCTTCGGCGCGGTCCTCATCCCCATTTAGATACAGCCTGCCCGTCGCCTCCACAATCAGATTTCCCTCGGCCGTCCAGCCCACGTAGCCGGAGCCGTGAGCGGGCCGCTGCCCCTGGGGAAGGGTGACC
>JBBDWJ010000239.1:0-17912 GCA_040902925.1 Bryobacterales bacterium
GAGGGTGGGGCCACCAGCTTTCCCGCACTGTACCCCGCGATCGCTTTGAAATGTTGCCCCACCCTTGCGGGTAGGGCTCGGATCGCCTGCGGCGATGGGATTGGCCCCGGCGCCACGTTCTCAACCGAAACCAACCGCAACCGACTCAACCGAAACCAACGCAAGATCAGGGCACTCCCAAAACCAGTAGTCAGCCACACACCAATTGGCCGACTACACAAAACTAAGGCAGACAGCCGATCGAAGTTTAGGTAGTATAATGGGGTACCATTCGGCTGTTCCCCCTATGCCGCACGCTCCTCGTCCCCGGAGCGTTTTCCATTTTCGTTGAGAGATCGGTTGCCCGGCAACAAACCGTCCCCCCAGGCCGGAACGCCCGCAAGACGTGCGCATGACGAAGCTGGATCAGGAAAACCATCCCACCAAGGCCGCGGAATCCGGGTCAGATTCAGTCTTTTCCGCTGTCGGGGAAGCCGTCAAGGCCCGCCCGGCCGAGTTCGCGCGGGCGCTCGGCGAGCGGCTTTTCCTGATCGGCGCCAATATCCAACTGTTTAGCGACCCCCACGCGCGCGCCGACCTGCTGGCGCTGGACCCCGCGGGCGCGGCGGTTGTCGTTGTGGTGGAGCGCGAGGGCGAGCACGCCCTGCTCGAGCGCGGCTTGATGGCGGCCGGGCTGGTGGCGGGTTGGAAGCCGGAGTTCTTCTTTCGCTACCCCACGGCGGGGCCCGCGGCCAAGCTGCGCGCCTTTCTGCAAGTGCCGGACGCGGAAGTCAACGGCAAACAGCGCGTGGTGCTGGTCGCCCACTCGCACGACTTCGCGGTTTTCAGCGCCTCGCAGTGGCTGGCGCAGCAGCATGGCATCGAGATCTGGTGCGTGCAGGGCCGCATCGAGCCGGACTCGCGCCGTCTGGAATTGGTCCGCCTGGAGTCGGAATCGTTCCGGCCCGCGGACTCCATCGACACGGTTCGGGTTGTCTTTCCAGAGCCCTCGAACCGCCTGCACGCGAGCGGCGTACATCGCGACCTGGGGCTGCCGCTGGAGCCGGCGCTGGCTCCGCTGACCGCCTCGGTTACCGGCACGTGCCGGCTGCGAACCATCTGGAGGCCGGCGCCCAACCCAAAGGAGCCGCCGGTCATAAAGCCCGCCGAGTCGATCGAGCAGCGCGCGCTACAGATCCTTGCGGACCAGGCCGCGGCCGAGCAGGCGGCGGTCGAGCACGCGGCGGTCCAGCAGGCGGCGCCTGAGCAGCCGGCGCCCGAGATCCCCACGCCGGGTGACCTGCCGGAAATCGGCGGCGAGGCGTCGCGCCAACAGCGCCCTGGCTTGAACGGCGAGCAGCCGGCCGCGCTACAGGAATCAGCGGCGCGAAAAAAACCGGCGGCCTTCGAGCCTGCCGCCGACGCGCCGACAGTCGAGCCGGCGGTCCCCGTCCGAGGACGGCGGCCTTTCCGGATCGTCGGGCTCATGGCGGTGGTGATCGTGCTATCGGCGACGGGCCTGCTGTTTCTCAGGCATCCCCGGCCGGAGGCTCCGGCTCAGCCCGAAACGGCCACTGAGCCCGATCCGCAGCCGCCCGCGGCCGCGATTTTCACGGGCACGATCGTCGATGGAGTTACCGGACGGCCTATCCCCGGGGCGCGGTTTTACTACGCCGGGCGGCCGATGCGGGCGGGTGAGACAGGCGAGTTTGAGGTGGAAGCCGTAGAGCAAGACCGCCGGCTGCTGGTGAGGGCTCCGGGGTACCGGCAGGCCGCCTGGTCGCTCGACGCCGCCAAAACCGTGCGGCTCGATCCGCTGGAGGTGCGCGGATACTTCGTCTCCCATTCGCAGGTCGCCGACGCCTCGCGGCGCGGCAGCATCCTGAGCCTGATCCGCGGGACATCCGCCAACACGGTAGTCCTGGGCGTGAAAGACGTCAACGGACGCTTGAATGTCGAAGTGGACCACCCGCTGGCCCGAGAAATTCAGGCCGCTTCGCAGGCCGCGAAAGTAGACCTCGCGCGGCAAGTCGCCGCCTGGAAGGCGGAAGGAATTTATACCGTCGCATTGCTGGCGCTGTTCAAAGACAATCTGCTGGCGCGCAAGAAGCCCGATCTCGCGCTGCACAGTCTTCAGAGCCGGCGGCCCGTCATTGACACCGACGGCGTCGCCTGGGCGGACCCGTCGAAAGCGGCGGTGCGCGAGTACAATGTCGCGGTCGCCAAAGCGGCCGCCGAGGCGGGCTTCGACGAGATCCATTTCGATTTCATCCGCTACCCTTCCGAAGGCCTCAGCCGCGAGGGCGGCGGACGCGTCGAATATGAGCGGCGTCTGCAAACGCTGGTGGAATTCCTGCGCGCCGCCGACGAGACGCTTGCTCCTTACAACGTCTACTTGAGCGCGAGCGTTTTTGGCTCGGTCTGCGTGATGCCGCGCGCCAGTGTCATCGGCCAAAAAATCGAAGAGTTCGCCGAGCACGTCGACTATATCTCGCCGATGCTCTACCCGTCGTATTTCGAGCCCGGCAAGCGTTTTCCGATTCCCTTGCGGAGTTCTTACCAGCTCGTCCATGAAAACCTGCTGCGCGCGGCGCACCGCCTCAACGGCCAAAGCAACAGGCTGCGCCCGTGGCTGCAAAACTTTCCCGATCGCGAATCGCCCCACGTGCCGCTAACAGCGGGCAGCATTTTCGGCCAGGTGAAAGCAGCCGTGGACGCCCGGGCGAGCGGCTGGATGCTTTGGGACGCCCGCAGCGTTTACCGCAATACAGCAGAAGCGATGACGATGCTCAACAGCGAGCGCGGCCGATCCGAGCGCCCGGGCGCCGATGCAAGCGGCGGGGCCATGATTCCGGGTGCGATATCAGACGGGATCCCAGGCGGCGGACCACCAACAGCCTCGGCGGGCGAGCGATTTCGTATGGTGGCCGTGCTCGTCCTCGCCGGCTGTTGCCTTGCGGTGCTCTACGGAGCCGTGCGTGCAGCCTGGCTGTTTCGTGAGTGGAACCGCGGCGGGCCGCCGGCGCGGCTCCCTCAACAAGACGCCGCGGCGCCAGCCGGCAGCGCATGGCTGCCGCGGCCGGAGTTCCTGCGCGGCCTTTCCCAGGCCGGCCCACGATGAAAACGCCGGGTTTTCTTGCCACAGCGTTACCGCCCAGGTGTTGGTCTCATAGGCAACGTTAGGACACCCCTGAGCCGCCACCATTCACCTTTTTCCTTAAAAGACGATATAGAATAGAAGATTGGCAGGGAGGTCTATGTCCGTACACGAAGAAGAGGATTTTGAGCTTGTACTTGGCAACCGTCAAATCTTCTTTCTCGCCGTCGTATTGTTCGGCGTGTTTTTCTCGATTGGCTATACCGTAGGCTATAGCCGCGGCAGCGAAAGCGCGGACGAGGTCGCCGCCGCTACGCTTCAGCCCGCGCCGGCAACATCGACGTCTGCGCTGCTGCCGGCCCCCGAGTCAGTGGTTCCACGCGAGCCGGTGGTTCCGCGCGAGCCGGCTCTTGACGCCGCCACGCCGGAGACTAGCGCGCCCGCCTCGAACGGCGGCGGCATCGAAACAGAAGATCTTTCGGTGAGCGCGGCGGCGCGAGAGAAATCGATGGCGCGCGCCGAATCCGGGCCCGCCCGTTCCGCTTCCAGCGAGCCCGCGTTGTCCGCGACGGCGTCCACGTCCACGACGGCGGCCGCCCCCGCGAGCGCCCAAGCAGCCGACCGCGTTGCAGCCGCGCTGCCCGCCGGCGCGCGGGGATCGAGGACCGAGCCGCGCGCCGAAACCGCGGCCGCGTCCACAACGCCGTCAGCCAGTACGCGGTCTACGGGCGTGACGTCTACGGACGTGACGTCTACGAGTACGCCGTCAACGAGTACGCGGCCTACGGGCGTGCCGTCAACAGGCGCGCAAGCCCAAGGGGTTCTCAATCCGACGGTCGCCGTTCCCGCCGTCGAACCCGGCGCCCTCTACCTGCAGGTGCTCGCATCCCGCGACGCCGACCCGGCGCGCGAGGCCCTGGTTGAGATGAGAGCCAAAGGCCACTCGGTCACGCTCGATAGTTCCGAGGCCGGATGGCACCGCATTCTGATTGGTCCCTTCCATAAGCAGGAAGAAGCCGCTCAATATCAATTGCGTTTAAAGACGGAAGGCATCGACTCTTTCGTTCGTACCCTCTGAGCCGCTGCCGCGCAGGTGCGGCAGGACCCCTTTTGCCTTTTGCACTTTGCCTTTTGCCTTGCTTTATCTTTGCCCCGCCGCGAGTGAAATGGCCAAACTCCAGCTGGAGTTTGGCTTTTTGGGAACCCATACAACGGGCAAACTCCAAGTGGCGGCAGGGTTGGGTCTGGCAGGCCCGTTCACGGGCCTTGCCCGGCGAAGCCGGGTTTTAGCCCGGTCGTTTACGGCCGGTTGAGCGGCCCGCTAATCGTGCCTAGGCCGCTTTCAGCGGTCTTTCGACAGGAAACGCGAGACGAGCTGAAGCTAAGAAACGGGAAGCCCGCTTGAAGCGGGCTGGGGAGCAGGAACAGGCCCCCCCTACCGGCCGTAAACGACCGGTCTAAGCCCGGCTTTGGCCGGGAGGAAGCCGCCTGAAGGCGACTCCGCTAGCTTAACTCTCCCGCATCCGCCTGTAGCGGCGGATCGAAAGACAAACTCCAGGGACCGGCGCTACCACCTGTCCAGGCCTGTGGATGCAGCCGGTGTTCGTTGATCAGATGAAGAGAGAGGTCTTGCGAGGGGAACCTTAGCGCCCGGCGGAGGCGCGCATGCTGGCGCCGGCGCGGATCTCTTTGCCGGCGGCGGCCTTGTCGCCCATGGAATAGACCAGCAGCGATGTGAGATCCGTTCCGGTCTTGGGAACACGGTGCGCCGGACGCACCCAGAACGCGATCCGCATCAAGGCGTAGCCGGCAACTGGCGGCCCAAAGGCGAGAATCAGCCGCTCGGATTCGGCCGCCAACTGCGACCAGCTACGGCCGTGCGTCAACAGCAGCGCCGAATGCAGACACCATAGCGCCGCCAGCACCAGATAGCCGCGCACGTATTCTTGCCCTTCTTCCGCCGCGGAAGGCGCTTGCAGATGGACTCCCACTATGCCGTCGGCCGAAACTCCCGGCACGACCTGAATCTCCTGCGGTAGATCCCGCACACAGCCGATCGCATCGTCGAGCCGCGACACGACTCGCGCTACCGAAGCAGGACCGTTGGTGGGTTGATCCAGCCGCACCACGAATTCATTCATCCAGGGAGTCGCCGGCAGGTTGACGCGCGTCGGCGGAAACGTCTTGAGCTGCCAGCACAGCCTCTCGTCGAACAGCTTATATTCCGGATCGGCGTTGCGCATCTGCTGCTTGACGTAAGCCTCCAGCAACTGCCCTGGCGTGGTGTCGAAGTGCAGCACTTCGTCCTTCGACCGCGTTGCGATGATGGCTTTGAGGTGGCAGAGGTAGCGGAAGAACGGCTCGGCGGTAATGCAGCGGGATTGTACTTCGTCGAACACCCGCAAATACGCTCTGACGACCCGCGCGTTGCGACGGCTCATCCACAGGCGGAAACCCACCACGACACACGCCGCGGCGATCACCGCATAGACAACTTGCAGAGGCGTCACGTCACCAACTCCGTCGCTGGGGCGTGGGGGACTGCTCCGGCGGCCTTCTCTCTCAACGAGCTACAACGTCCTACCCGGGCCGAAGATTAGCGTCCTACCCCGTTCGCAAGAATGGGAGTTGTCGACCGACGCGCAATCGGAAGGCGGACCCTGCTACAGGCTCTATTCTATCCTACCGTAGTGTAAACGTTTAGTACTTTGTTTTTCCAGTCCCACGGAGAGGGTTCAGCATTTCGTTACATCGCCATGTAACGTGAGCAATGCTACTCACGGAGGGACTATACGGGCAGACGGCGTGGGGATTGCTCCAGTACGAAGCGGAGACAGCCAAGAACAGTCTTTCGAGGGATTTTGGGGTTACCAAACCTGCAAGCGAGTGGGGAAGCCTTACGCGTACGCCTTCGACGCCCGAAAATGTATCCTATGACACCAGTTAATCCTTAAGTGGGTGACCCTGTTTTGAGCTCGCGGGCCGCAGGCGGCATGGCGCGCCCTTTGGCGTTTGATCCATGGAGCGCTAGCCGGGGCAGAAGCGTAAATCCGGCGACGGATGCCACCCCATCAGGGGCTTACACGAAATCAGGGGATTACACTAAATCAAGGCTTGCACGAAAAAAGAAGGGCCGACGGATTCGCTTCCGGCCTTTTCGCCTGTGGTTTCCGTGGGGGGGTACGGAGCACCGCAAGCGCGAGGCGGTAAATCGCTGGAAACGTTTCCGGCCGGCCCTTTCTTATGGTCGGCTCTTCGACACATGCCGGGCCGGCAAACCGGGAAACGATGAGTCCCGGCGCGACCCGCAGGCCGCGGCCCTCAGGGGACCCGCGGCTCAAGGCGTGCCTGCCGCTACCGCAAGGTCGCGGCAGGCGCGTGAGAGATCAAAATACCCAAGTGATTCCGAAGAACGGCGCCCAGTGGTGCAGGATGCTGCCGTCAATCTCGGCGCCCGGCGCGGCGGCGATGACCTTCTGCGGCACGCCGGTGATATAGTCGCGGAACTCCAGGCGGAACGTCGTCCGGCTGCCGATGCGCCACTTCACGCCGACGCCGAAGTCCGCCGCCGGCATGACTTCGCCGGTCTTGGTCAACAGCGCCAGGTTGCTGCTCGGCTGGAACGGATCCTCCGACCCGGTTCCCTGGTAGTACTTCATGCCGAAACCGCCGGCCACATAGGGACGAACCCTGACGTCGGGGTCGGCGAAGTAATAAAGAACGTCGTAGTGAATGGCGTGCGACTGGCCGCCGAGTTCCGCGTCGCCCGACCCGGCGTTCAGCTCGAGGTCATTCCGGAAGTAGATATAGCGGAACTCGCCGCCCCAGCGGTTGTTCATCATCTGGCCGAGGATAAAGCCGCCCGAAAACCCGAAGGCGGGGCCGACGGTGCCGGATTGCGTGGCGTTCGCCACGTTCACCGAGGTGTAGTCGGAAATCAGTCCCAAAGCGCCGATTTCATACTGTTGCGCGAGGCCGGGGGAGGCCAACAGGCAAAGGCCTAGCAGGGAACCCGCCAACAGCGATCTCATTTGTTTCTTCATAGCGTCCTTCTCTTTAAAGGCGGCTCTGCGTAAGCCGGATTAGAAACAGACCGGGCCGCACCGCGAATCGAGATGCGGCCCCGGCCGTTAGTCAACAATTCGAACGCTGACAGCAGTGGTATTGGCCCCCATCGTGACGGTCAGCGGCACCTGCAAGCCGAGAGGAGCGTTGCCAGGCACATGGACGTTGATTTGATACAGACCAACGAAGCCCGGCGCCAGTCCGGCGTAGACCACATCACCCGCAACGCCGCCGAACTCAACCACTGGCGTCGCGCCCACCACCTGCAGCGGCACGGTTGTCGCCGCCACGCCAGGCAGCGCTAAAGGAGATACCTGGCCCAAACCGGTGGCGTAGATGATGGCGACTTCGTTCGGCCGCAAAGGATTCGACAGCGTCGCCAGCTTGAAGTTTTCCGAGCGGAAGACCGCGGCAAACTGGGAACTATCAGGCCCGGTGACCTGGAAGATCGTGGGCGCCGACGGGTCCACCTGCGTGACGAAAACATCGCTGATTCCGGTCTCCGAATGAATCGTCGCGTTGCTCGGTCCCACCGTGCCGAAGGGGAGCTGGGCGTTGATCTGCCCCGGCGAAACATAGAGCAGCGGCAGCGATTCGCCGTTCACCGTCACGCAGGCGTTGCCCAACGTGCGCGGCAGCGGCGCATCGACCGCCCCGGCGGTTCCCGGCGCGAGGTTGCGGCCAAAGATCGAGATCAGGCCGCCCGAGCCAATCTGGGTGGTGAAGTCGGCGGCGCTGGTAATCGCGGAAACCACAGGCACTTCGACGCCGCTATCGAAGCCTTTCGGCAACTCCACAACGCCAGCGCTGCTGGTCGAAACCAACCGGCCGTCGCGCAACGCCGAAAGTGAGCGTGTGAACGGGAAGCCCAACTCCAACATCCGCGCCGAGGGTCCCAGCGGTGGCGAAGCCAGCCGGATCTGCCCCATCGTCTGGGACGGGTCGCGCGCATCGATACGCTGAATGGCGCCGGTATCCACCTGGCCGCCCAGCGGCCGCACCGACCGCACGCCGACGCCGTCCGAAGTCACCGCGAACCCGGAGGAGACAACGTTAGGCGAGCTGTCCGGAAACACGCCGCGAGGCACCAACGACGAGTTCATGATGTTGTTTTCGACGATGAAATAGTCCGGGCCCGCGCCGACGGTTCCTTGCAACCCGCCTGCGAACTGCTGGCGGGTGAAGATGATCTCGTTATCCGTGGTGGTAAACACCTGCATGAAGCCGTCACTTTGTGCGAACAACACTCGGGATCCGTCCGGGGTCGCCGAAACCGCCGGGATCGCGCCGTAACAGTTGGTGACGACGCCGAATGTATCGAGCGACGTGACCGACATCGAAATGGCGTGCATGAAGTCGACCCGGCCGGGCGAGCCGCAAGTGCCGATGCCGCCCGCCGGCGAGCGGCGAACTCCAATCACCATGCGGTTTGTGTTGTCGGCGGTGACCGAGTACGGATAGTGCCCTTCACCGAGGGTTTGCCACGGCAGAAATTCCATACCTTCGACCGTGAGATCGTTCAAGTTGACGACCGTCATACCCTCCGAGAAAGAGTTGGCGACGAACAGCCGCTCTCCGGTGCGGGAAACGGCCCCCTGCGTGGGCGTGTTGCCGGTGCGAAGACGTCCGAGAACACGGTTGTCGGTGCTGTCGAAAACCACGATTTCGAAGTTGTCCTGATCAATGGCGTAGTAGCGGTCACGGAACGGGTCGCCCACCACTTCCATAAACCGGCCGTTGGCCGGCACCAGCGTCCCGCGCTGGTCGACCGCTTTGATGTTGGCAACGATGAAAGCCGGCTGCGGAATGTTCACCGCGTCGGTGCTGATCTGAATCGGAATCGTCGTTGCGCCTTGAACGGGCCCAAGCGCTCCCACATCCACGGTCACCTTCACGTCCGCCGGAGTGGTTCCCGTACTGGGCTGGAAACGAATCGCCGGCCGCTGGCCGCTGTTCGTCAGCATGCTGGTAAGGCTGAACTGCGCCGGCGGCCCGCCGCTGGGGTTCTCGATACGAATCGTCTTGGTGATACCCTCGCCGCGTTCGCAAGCATCGATTTCGAACGTCACGAAGCGATCCTCCGCGCGAACTTCAAGCATCGGATGCTGGTCGAGCCCGCCGATCGGAACGTACATCAAACCAGACTCGCTGACGGCGTAAAGCTCATCGCCGTCCGATGTGACGACGATGCGGCCCGTGATCTGCTCCGCCGTCCTAAGCTGTTGACGCACGCGGAGGTTGTCCGCGTCCATCACGTAGAGGATGCTATGGATCGGGTGCGCCGGGTTGGATTCGGCCTGGCCATTAGGATCCGAGAACGCAAAATAGACGGTGTTGTAGTCCTTGTCCGGGTCGTAGCCGTTGCCGCCGATGAACTCGGGGTTATCGAAACCCTCGGGGACGATCGGCGTATCGGCCATGACGTGCAGCGCGCGGTTGAAAAGCATGTGCCCAGCCATGAACGAAAGGCCGTCGGCGGAACCGCTGACGCCTTGGAGGACCGGCTCGCGCACGAGCGCCCCATAACCGTCGGTGATAGAACTTCCGGCGCCGTCGACCGAACCGGCCGGACGCAGCAGCAACGTGCCCACGCCAGGCGACCGTGCCAGGTAAGAGAACACGAAGGCTTCGGTCTGCCCAAAAATCCAGCGGGCGTCGAGCGAGGCCGCCACGCTGGCTTGAGAAACTTCCCGCGGCAGGTGCAACGTCACGTCCACGGGCAGTTCGGCGCAGCTAGGGCAGGTCTCGCCCAGCGCCAAAAGCTCGCGGAATTGACCGGTTTCGGGGTTGAACAACTCGAGGCCCGTATTGGTGACAATCAGCGCGATATTATCCGCGCTGAACGCGACCCCAAGGGGCCTGTCGCCCCGGGCGATCGATAGCCTATCGGTGGGATCGTTCAGATTGATACGCGTCAGGCCACGGAACTGTGAGACCCCCGATTCGGCCGAGACGTAGGTCGCGATGATCCACTTCTTGTTCGGCGACAACGCCATGCCGGTCGTCGCGGCGCCAATCGGAGCCGTCGTGTAGCGGGCGGTCACCTGCTTGGTCGCCATCGACACCACTTCCACGGTGCCGGCGGAAAAGTTTCCGGCGTAGATCAGCCCGCGCGCCTCGTCGATCGCCACTTCGTTGATGTGGCCTCCGAGCGGGATGATTTGCCCAACGCTATTGGTAAAGGGCACCTGCGCGCCGAGCTGCGCGGCCAGGCCGCTCAGCAGCAAAATCACAACGAGGCTCCGCGCCTCTTTCCAGACCAGGGATGGCTTCTTCATGCCTGTAGCTCCGTGTTTGATCAATTCATTTCTCCGCTGCTGTCTCGGCGTAGCCGTACGGCCGTCCCTTGGCTCCTGGGGGAGAGGGACCGGCCGCGCGTTTCCCCCCGGAAACCTCGGCGCTCACCACAATCTCGATCGAGCCGCCGGCCGGATTTCGCCGAGCCGCGCGGATAAAACCCGCTAGCCCGGCTTGTCCAGGCGGGCCGAATTAGTCCTGCTGCGCGCGTTGCCGGCGGCGCAGAATGATCAGCGCCAGCAGAGCCACAGCCAAAAGTCCGCAAATCACGCGAATGGTTGCCGTTTCCATCATGTTGTTACTCTCCTTCTCCTTGTTGCACCCGAATCACGGGTCGCACTCGAAACAATCCAGCTACTTCATCAGCGTGGGCAGGAAGTCGCGCGTCACGCGCACGATCATCGGCCCCACGGTGACCACAAACAGGGACGGCAGAATAAAGAAGAAAATCGGGAACACCAGCTTGACGCCGATCTTGGCCGCTTTCTCCTCCGCCTCCTGCCGCGCCTGAACCCGCATATAATCTGAGAAATTCCGCAGCGTCTGCGAAATGCTCGTTCCGAAACGGTCGGCCTGCACCAGCACGCCAACCATCTTCTTGAGCTCGTCGACATCGGTGCGCTCGCCCAGGTTGTGGAGCGCCTCGGCGCGGCGCTTGCCGGCGCGCATCTCGAGGTTCAACACCGCAAACTCGTCGCTGATTTCCTTGTGCGCGTGGTGCAGCTCCTTGCTGACCTGCATCAGCGCCTGATCGAGGCCCAACCCCGACTCGACGCAGATCACCAGCATGTCGAGGGCGTTGGGCAGCCCTTTGCGAATGGCCGTCTTGCGGCGATTCGCCAACCGGCTGACGATGAGGTTCGGCGCCGCCCAGCCAAACCCGCCCGCGGCGAGAATCTGGAAGATCGTCATCTCGCTCTGCATCTCGAGCCCGAACAGCAGGCCCGACGCCAACACCGTGAACGTCACGCACAGAATGCCCTTGATGCCGTAGAGCAGCTTCAGCGCCCCTTTGCCCCGCAGGCCCGCCGACATCAACCGCTTTTGCAGAATGCCGATGTCGGTCGGATTGGCCGGAACGATGTTGCCGATCCTCGACAACATGTCGCGAAACCCCAGGCTGGGGTGGCGCACGCTCTGCTGCGCGACTTCGACGTCGCCCATCACCCGTTCCAGAGCCGCCTTGGGCTGCACCCAGAACTTGAAGCCCAGCAGCGACAACAGCGCCGTGATGACCAGGAACAAGAAGATCGAGGCAAATAGCGCGCTCATTCGTTAGACTCCGATGTCCGTAATCTTCTTGATCGAGACGAACCCTAAAAACTGCAGCATGATACAGACCGCCATCATCAGCTTGCCATCGGGGTCGTCGAGAAAAAACAGCACATAGTCCGGGTTGGTGTAGAACATCATGATCGCCACCGCCAGCGGAATCATCGACAGCACCAGGCCCGAAATCCGGCCGTGCGCGCTGATGGCGCGAATCCGGCCGCGCAGCTTAAAGCGCTCCCGGATCAGGTACGCCAGGTTGTCCAGCAGCGACGCCAGGTTGCCGCCGGTGCGCTTCTGCAACAGCACCGAAGACACGAAAAATTTCACGTCGAGCAGCGGGATGCGCGTGCCCAGCCTCTCCAGCGCCACCTCCAGCGGCAGGCCGAGGTTCTGCTCCTCGAAGGTGCGCCGGAACTCGACGCCCAGCGGCGCGGCGTATTCCTTGTGCAGCATCTCGAGCGAAACCGAAAACGCGTGGCCGGTGCGCATGGCGCGCGACACGAACTCGAGCGCGTCGGGAAACTGCTCCTCGAACGCCCGCAGCCGCGCGCGGCGTTTCTGAAAAATAAAGAAGAACGGCGCGCCGGCGCCAAGCAAAACGCCCAAGACGGCGATCGGCTGGCCGCGCGGGATGAAGTACCAAAACAGGTTGAAGCCCAAAACCGCCAGCAGCAGCGACGAATAGACCGTGCGGGCGGGGTCCCAATCCAAACCGCCCTGCTCGATGTAATCGCGCAGTTTCTCGTTGAGGTTCTTGCCCAGGAACATCCGCGCTAGCGCCTGCCGGGCGTTGAGCGTATCGTCTTTGATCAGCGTCGTCGCGCTGCCGCCTTTTCCCTTATCCAGCGACGCGCGTCCCGAGACGAGATTCTTCATCTGGTCGATGTCGCGGCGGTGCATCACCTTATAGGCGATCACCACGGTCGCTACCATGAACAGCGCGATGACGGTAAAAAAGATAAGGAACAAAAGCATAGCTATATCCCGCTTATCCGCCGATCTCGACCGACTCCTCGAAGATCTCGGCGGGCAGGCGCAGCCCGGCCGCCAGCAGCCGCTCGTAAAAACGCGGCCGGATGCCGGTGGCGGCGAAGCGGCCGATAATGCGGCCTTCCTGCGACAATCCGAGCTTTTCGAACACGAACAGATCCTGCAGCATGACCGTGTCGCCTTCCATCGTGGTCACTTCGGTAATCGAGCGGCAGCGGCGCGAACCGTCGGAAAGCCGCTCGACCTGCACGATGACGTCGATGGCCGAAGAAATCTGCGCCCGGATCGCGGTCACCGGGAGCGACGACGACGCCAGCGTCACCATGACTTCCAGGCGCGAGATAACGTCCCGCGGCGTGTTGGCGTGAATCGTGGTCATCGAGCCGTCGTGGCCGGTGTTCATCGCCTGCAACATGTCGAGCGCTTCTTCGCCGCGGCACTCCCCAACGACGATGCGGTCGGGACGCATACGCAGCGCGTTGACCAGCAGCTCGCGCTGCCGGATGGCGCCTTTGCCTTCGAGGTTGGGCGGCCGCGTCTCGAGGCGCACCACATGCGGCTGCTTCAACTGCAGCTCGGCGGCGTCTTCGATCGTCACCACGCGTTCCTTCGGCGAGATGAACGCCGAAAGACCGTTGAGCATGGTCGTTTTTCCCGAACCCGTACCGCCGGCGACGATGACGTTCAGGCGCGCCGACACGGCGCCCTTGAGCAGGTCGAACATGCCCTGGGTCATCGATTTTTTCGCGACCAGATCCTCGGGCATCAGCTTTTCGGTGCCGAAACGGCGAATCGACAGCAGCGGCCCGTCAACCGCCAGCGGCGGAATGATGGCGTTGACGCGCGAACCGTCCGACAGCCGCGCATCGACCATCGGCGACGACTCGTCGACGCGGCGGCCGACCTGCGACACGATCTTGTCGATGATCCGCAGCAGGTGGTTGTTGTCCTTGAAGGTGACGTTGGTCAGCTCGAGCTGGCCTTTGCGCTCGACGTAGACCTGCTTGTGGGTGTTGACCAAAATATCCGAGATCGTCGGGTCCTGCAGCAGCGGCTCGAGCGGCCCCAGGCCGAAAACTTCATCGAGCACTTCGTCGCAGATCTGCTGCCGCTCGAGCGAGCTGAGCAGCGTGGACTCCTCGTCCATCAGCGACATCAGCGCGTTACGGACTTCGACGCGAACCTTCTGGTTCTCGATCGTCGCCAGCGCCTCGAGGTTGATCTTGTCGAGCAGCTTGCGGTGCAGCTTGAACTTGAGCTCCTGGTACTCGGGGTTGAGCGTCAGCCGCGAGCGGTTGGTGCCGCGGCGCAGCCGCTCTTCCCAGGTCAGGTCACCGGGCGTTCGTACTTCGGGTGTCAGAGGCATTCGTGTTCTGTTCCTCTCTCTGCGCGGGCCTCAGCTCAGCCTTCTGAGAGCAGCGCTTTGAGATTGAGCGCGCCCATTCCCTTCTTCTTGGCGTCTTTGCCGGTCCCAAAAATCGAAGCGCCGAACTGTTCCAGCATGCGGCCCAGCTCGCAACTGCTGGCGATCGGCTTGCCGACCGTCAGCGCGCGGTGCGCGGCGCCGTAGTCTTCGGGGAACAATTTCGAGATCGGAAAATTGAAAACCTTTTCCATGTCCTGCGCGCCGAGCTCCTGCTTGCGGCTCATGCGGTTCACCAGCAGCGAGAACTGGTCGCGCGTGAAACCCATCTGCTCCATCGTCGAAATCGCCTTGCGGGTCATGTGCAGCGACGGCAGCTCGGGGTTGCAAACGATATAGATGCGGTCGGCTTCGCCGAGCGTCGCCTGCGAGACGCGGTCGTAGACCGACGGCAGGTCGATGACGACGGCCTGATAAAAACTGCGCATGTACTCGATGACTTCGTGTACGCGGTGGCCTTCGAGATTGATCAGCTCGGGCCGGTCGGGCGCCAGCAGCACGTCGACGCCGTCGCGGCGCGCCACCAGCGCCGTCCACAGCGTGGTGTCGAGTTTTTCCGAATGCCTGAGCGCGTCGAGCACGCTATAGCTGTGGTTCAGCCGCAGCGCGAACGAGATCGTGCCGCCGATCAGGTCGAGATCCGACAGCAACACCTTCTGCTTGCCCTCTTGCGAGAGCGCGAAGGCGGTGTTGATGGCGATCGTTGTCGTCCCCATGCCGGCCTTGGCGCCGACGAACGCCAGCACCTTGCCGCGCTCGGGCGTCGTCTTGTCTTCGGTCTCGCGCAGCCTCAACACGCGCGTGATGACGGTGGTCTGCGACTCGATATCAAACGGCGCGCACAGAAATTCAGTGGCGCCGGCGCGCAGCGAACGGATAATGACGTTGGCGTCATTGCGCTCGTCGAGGCCAATCAGATGGATGGTGGGGCGGAAAGCCGCCACCGCCGCGATCAACCCCAGCGCCGTTTCGGTCTCGGCGCTCAGATCCAGAAGAACCACGTCGGGCCGCAACTGCCGCAGCCGCTGATCGAGCTGCTGCGGCGTCGGATAACGCTTGATATCGGCGATCAAATTGAACGCCTTGGTTTCCGGGATCGTGGCGCTGAACTGCTGGGCCAGCCCGCGATTGGGGCAGATCAGCATGGCGACCAATTCCGCCCGGTTCTGGATTCCCTGAGGTTCCATACGATCGTGCTTTCTCCGTGCTTTCTCCAGCGCTAGGTCTGCGGAGCGCTCGGACTGCTTAGGGCTTCACCTGTACTCCTGGCGCTTGTTCGGCGGGCCGGCGGTGCTGCTTCTGATGCTCGAATTCCTCTGGGAGCAGCGGCATCGGGTCCACGGGCCGAACGATGTCGGGCAGCGGCTGGCCCGGCTCGAGGGGCTGCGGAAATTCCGGCGTCACCAGCACCAACAGCTCGGTGTTGTTCTTCGTTTTCGAATGGCTGGTGAAAATCTTGCCCACCAGCGGAATCGCCGACAGGCCCGGGATCTTGTTCACCGTCTCGGTGACGCGCTGATCCACCAGCCCGGCGATCACGAAACTCTGGCCCGGCATCAGCTCGACATCGGTCGATACCCGCCGCGTCGACAGCGCCGGAATCAGGAAGCCCGAAAAGCTCACCGCGTTGGCGAAATCGAGTGCGCTGACCTCGGGCACCACCGTCATCTGAATCGAGCCCCGCGCCGTCATCTGCGGCTTGAAGTCGATGCGGATGCCGAACTGCCGGAACTGGATCGTCACCGCGCCCGCCGAGGCGCCGCCTTGCAGCACCGGCACCGGGAATTCGCCGCCCACCAGCAACTGCGCTTCCTTGCCCGAGGTCGTCACGATGTTGGGCTCGGCCAGAATCTCGAGCAAATTGTTGTTCTGCAGGTAGCGCAGCATCGCGCCAAGGTTCAAATCGGGCCGGAAGGCGAAGATGTTCAGCACGTCGCCCACCGAAATCGAGGTCGGAAAACCGGTCGTCGGCTGGCCGATCGAGCCCTGCACGCCGGGGATCGAAGGACCGCCGAACTGCTGCGTGGTGATGATGCCGGGCGTATTCAGCGCGCCAGTCGACAGCAGGTTGACGCCAAAATCGTTCAGCGCCGAACGCTGCACTTCGGCAAAGCGCACCCGCAGAATGATCTGCCGTTCGGCGGCCGGCACCGGCAGTTCGAGATTGTCGACCACCGTACCGCCTAGGCTCGCCGCCATCGCCACGACGCGCTCGGCAACAGCCGGATCGGAGGCGTTGCCGGTCAGCGTAATGATGCCTTTCGAGCCCAGCACGCGGATCGACTCGCCCGGGAAAGTGGCGCGAATGTGATCCTGCAACTGGCCGACATCGACGTTGACGTTGATCGTGAAGAAATTGCGGTCCCCCGAGCGCGACCAGATCACCAGCGTCGTCGCGCCGGGCGCTTTGGCGTTGATGAGCACTTCGCGGGTCGAGATGGCCACCGCGTCGGCGATGCCATCGTCGGTGATCGCCACGCGCGCGATCTCGTCGGGATGGTCGAGCACGACCGAGCGTCCCACCATCAGCGGGATCTCGTCGCCGACCGGCGCCTGTTGGCGCGGTTCGGCCGCCGGCGTCGGCGCCCCGAGCAGGCAAGCCGCCAGCAAAGCCGCCGTCAGCGATCGCAGCCGCCGCGGCGTGAAAGCGCCGCTGGACAGTCTGGAGAGCCCGGCTCGGAGGTTGCGGATGAGTTTCGGGGGGCACAGTAACATAGCAAGCACCTTGTTTGTCCTATTCGCGAGCATCAATAGTTTTCGATCCCGACTTTTTCGATCCCTAGTTCTCTATCCCGGCTTTCGATCACGGCGTTCCACCGGCCGCAACCGCGGCCGCTGTTAGGGAATCGTCTCCACCGAACGCTGGTTGCCGCGAATCATCTCGATCTCGTGCACCGGCGGAGGCGGCGGCGGCGCCGCTGCCACGATCGGCCGCGGCCGCGGGGACCCCGCCGACGCGAGCGGTTTCTTGACCAGGCCTTTGGCGAACAAATCGTCGGCGCGCGCAATGTCGCGCTTCGCGGCCGTCTCTTCCTTATCGTTGGGATTGCGCAGCACCAGTTGGATGCGCCCTTCGACCGCCGCCAACGTCAGCAGTTCGGCCTGCTCGGGCGTCACCAGCAGGTTGACGACCGGCACGTTCTCGGGCCGTCCGTCGGCGCCCGGCTCGACCTTGTGGGCCGTCGAAAGCACCTCGAGGTTCTCGATCACCGTCGTCGTCGCGCGGCCTTCCTCGCTGAGCGGCTGGCCGGTCAAAAGCACGTCCACTTTCGAGCCCGGCAGAATGAAGCCCGATACGCTGCTGACTTGGTTGACCGCCACCGCCACGGCGCGCATGCCTTCGGGAATCCTTGTCGTCAGCCCGACGCCGCCGCCCGGCTCGGTCACGCGGCCGCCGACGACCGGCTCGTTGATCAGAATCGGCTGCATCACCGAGCGCTCCAGCACGTTGTCGATGCTGTCGAAGCCGCCCGCCGGATAGGCCTGCTCGGGGTAGTCGATCAGCCGCACATCGGCGGCCGTGATCTTGGCTCCCATCGGCAGCTCGCGGGTCGCCACCACCAGTTCCTTGGTCGCAAACTCGGCCTGACTCGGCTTGCGGCCGACTGTGATTTGATAAAACACCGCGGTGATGACCAGCGCTACCAGCACCGCCACCATCACGACTGTCAGCAGACGCTTATCCATAGAGGTTCCTCACTCAGAACTAAAAGCTCTTGTCGCTGAGATACGCAAAACTTTCGTGGCTCAGAAACGACAGCAAAACGCCCAGCGTGATCGCCGGCGCGT
>JBBDWJ010000240.1:0-17890 GCA_040902925.1 Bryobacterales bacterium
CTGGGCGACGAGGCCGCCGCCGAAACCGACATCGACGACTACTACGAGCTTTTGCAGATCAGTCCCAACGCCGATACGGAGACGATCCAACGGGTCTACCGCATGCTGGCTCAACGCTACCATCCCGACAATAGCGACACGGGAGATGAAAAGGTCTTCCAGCGTGTACTGCAGGCCTATCGTATCCTCGTCGACGCCGAGAAGCGCGCGGCTTACGATGTGAAACATCAGGCCGCGCGGGCGGTCCGTTGGAAAATCTTCGATCAATCCAAGTCGGTGCAGGGCGTCGAAGGAGAGAAACGGAAACGCTGGGGCATTCTCTCCCTGCTCTACACCAAGATGATCGAGACGCCACGCCAGCCGGGCATCATGATTCGGGATCTCGAGGAACTGTTAGGGTGCCCGAGCGAGCATCTCGAGTTCACGCTTTGGTATCTCAAGCAAAAGGGCCATGTCGTCGGACCGGATAACGGCCGCTACGCCATCACGGCAGACGGCGTGGACAAGGTGGAAGAAATGGGTGGCGCGGGGAAGGAAATGCGGCAACCGCTGCTACTCGAGGAAGCCAAACCGGCCCGGGCTTCGGCAAACTAATTCACTGTCGACTGAGCGTGGCCGCATCCCGTGCGTAGCACGCTGCGACTCTACTTAACCAGGATGCTTGCGGCACTCCGGTTGCTCGATGTGCGCGAGGTCAGTCCGAAGCCCCAAACTGCTCGACTACCTGCTGCGCCAGGTAATTCTCGACCCTCGCCTCGTCGCGCGCCACTTCAAGATAAGCGGCCTTGAGCAATTGATCTTTTCTGTTGAGCAAGGTTTCGCGCAGAGTTTGCTGCACGCGCGGGTCGGAAAAATCCCGCTGCCCCGCGGGCTCAATCGAAATCAGGCGGATGATGCGAAACTCGTCGCCCATCTTGATGACGGGAGAGATCTCGCCCGGTGACAGGGACGCCACGACTCTGCGCAGCGTGAGATCCGCCTCTTCAAGCGAGGATTGCGGAATAAAGCCTAAGTCGCCGCCGCTGGCCGTCGAAACCGAATCCTCGGAGAGGTTTTGCGCGACGTGGGCGAAATCTTCGCCGTTCTGCAGCCTCTGAGCGATCATTTCGATTTTCGCTTGCGCCGTCTCGACGTCACGGGCGTCGTCGTTGAGCAGGTTGGGCACGGGAACTTCCGGCTTGGCGGTAACGACGATTTGGGCCAAGTGAACCTGTTGTTCAGGAAGGTTGAAGCTGGCTTTGTTCTCTTCGTAGAACGACTTTAGTTCGGCGTCAGCGACCGAAATGCGAGAGGTGACTTCCTTGTTGAACAGCTTCTCGATCGTCAGCGTTCGCCGCACCTCGGTCCTGAGGTCTTCGACGCTCATCGCCCTGCTCTGAAGGTACTTTTCAAAGGCCGCGTCGCTGTCGTAGGGCGAGCGAAACTCTTTGATTCGGGCATCCACTTCGGAATCGACAGCCATGAGCCCAAGCTTTTCAGCCCGCTGCAGCATGATTTGGCGGTCAATCACCTCCCGCAAGAGATTGAGCCGCAACATTGCTTGCTCGTCTTCGGAGGTGGGGGCTTGGGTTTGATCAACCTGGCTTTGGAAGTATTGCTCGAGCTCTGCGCGAGTGATCGTGTAGCCGTTGACGACCGCCGCGACGCCGTCCTGGGATTTGGACTGACATCCCGCGCCAAGCAGCACAAATACGAGGAGTAAGGCTGACCTGCGCGCCCTCATGATTCTATTCTACGCCGACAAAAGATGGTACTAACGCCGAAAAATAGACTTAAATTCAGTCTGCAGCAACCAAATTAGCGGCAGAAAAGAGCCCTTCCACACTGTTTCGCGGAAGCCTGTCTAAAACGAGACGAGGCCCACCATCGGGGCCTCAGTCGGGGAGAGCAAAAATCACGTTAACGCCGCAAAGATTTTACTTCTTCTCTTCCGATGAGCTGTCGGCTTCCGGCCCCTGCTCCTGCGCGCGCTTCATGCGGTCCTCGCGGCGCAGGCGGCGCTCCGCGGCGCGTTTTTTGAGCTCGGAACCAAGCACTTCGATCATCGCTTCCTCGGCGCCGTCTCCCTTGCGAAATCCCAAGCGCATGATGCGCGTGTAACCGCCGGGCCGCTCGGAAAAGCGAGGCCCTAACGTCTCGAACAGCTTCTTGACAGCCACAGGGGATACCAAGGAAGCCGCTGCCTGCCTCCGAGCATGCAGCGTGTCGCGCTTGGCCAGCGTAATGATCTTCTCCACGAAAGGGCGAACCGCTTTCGCCTTCGTGACGGTCGTCACTACGCGGTCGTGAAGAATGATGCTGGTGGCCAAGCCGCGCAGCAACGCCTTGCGGGCGCTGCTGTCCCGTTGAAGCTTATAGCCGCCTTTCCTGTGTCGCATTTTCTATACCCTGCTTCTTCTCTATAGCCTGCTTCATTCGGAGCCGACTTCGGCCTCTTCTTCTTCGTCGTTGGCGCCATCTTCCTCGCCGATCCCTACCGCGCCGGGCGGTGTGACCAGACGGCCGTGCTCGTCAAATCGCATGCCGAGGGACAGGCCCATGGCTGTGAGAATCTCTTTGATCTCGTTGAGCGATTTGCGGCCGAAGTTCTTGGTCTTCAGCATGTCGGCCTCGGTCCGCTGCACCAAGTCGCCGATCGTCTGAATGTTGGCGTTCTTCAGGCAATTGTAGGAGCGCACGCTCAACTCGAGCTCTTCCACCGAGCGGTTGAGATGCTCGTTGAAGCGGTCGGCGGCGCTCTCGGTAGGCGTCTCTTCGGCGGCGGCCTCTTCCTCGAAGTTGATGAAGATCGTCATGTGATCTTTAATCAGCTTCGCCGCCAGGCCGATTGCATCCTGGGGAGTGACCGCTCCGTTGGTCCAGACTTCCACGCTCAACTTGTCATAGTCGGTCATCTGCCCAAGGCGGGCGGCTTCGACCGCATAATTGACCTTGCGGACCGGCGAATGCACGGAATCGATCGGGATATAGCCTAGCGCCAGATCTTCGTCGAAGTTCTTCTCGGCGCTTACGTAGCCGCGGCCGAGCTTGACGCGCATCTCGACGTCCAGCAGACCGCCTTCGCTGACGGTTGCGATATATACCTTGGGATCGAGGATCGCGACTTCCGAATCCGCCTCGATCTGGCCGCTGTAGACCGGCCCAGGCTCGGTCGCGCGCACGCGAATCGTGCGGGCGCCCTCGGCGTGCAGCTTCAGCGGAATCTGCTTCAGATTGAGGATGATGTCGGTGGCGTCTTCGACCACACCCGGGATCGGGCTAAACTCGTGGGAAATCCCTTCGATCTTCACCGCCGTAATCGCGGCGCCTTCGATCGAACTCAGCAGCGCGCGCCGCAGGGAGTTCCCGATGGTAGTGCCAAATCCACGCTCGAACGGCTGCGCGGTGAATTTGCCGTACACTTCGGTCAGCAAATCGCCGTCAACAGCAAGCCTTTTGGGCCTTTGGAAACCTTTCCACATGCCTTTTTTCCCCTTAGGAAATGGGACTAACCGCCGGCCCTAGGGCTCGGCCCGGAACTACCGGGAATAAAGTTCCACGATCAATTGCTCATTGACCGGGATTTGGACCAACTCTTCGCGCCGCGGCATCGCAGTGACCTTGGCCCTAAAGGCTTCGCGGTCGAACTCGATCCAACTCGGCGCCATGGCGTGGGACGAAGCGTCCAGGGCCGCCAGTACGCCGGCGTGTGTGCGGCTCGGCTCGGCAAGTTCGACGATATCGCCGGGCTTTACGGTGTACGAAGGGATATCCACCTTGTGCCCGTTCACCTGAACGTGGCCATGCCGCACGATCTGGCGCGCCTGCGAGCGGCTAGCAGCGAAACCGATGCGGTAGATCACGCTGTCGAGGCGGCGCTCGAGCAATGCGAGCAGGTTTTCACCCACCACGCCTTTCATCTGCACGGCCTTCTGATAGTAATTCCGGAACTGCCGCTCGAGCACGCCGTAAATGCGGCGCACGCGCTGCTTTTCCCGAAGCTGCGTGCCGTAGCCGGAAAGCTTCTTAGGGCGACGGCTCTTGCCGTGCTGGCCGGGTACGTAGTTGCGTTTCTCAATCGCGCAACTGGGCCCATAGCAGCGTTCGCCCTTCAGGAAAAGCTTTAAACCTTCCCGCCGGCACAGCCGGCAAACTGGTCCTATATGTCGTGCCATGTGCTTTTCAAAAACCTTTGCTCGTTCACCTGGTAGTCTCTATGCCCGCCGCGGCCATCCGGCCCGGCAGGATTACTGCATCAAACACGTCTCTTTTTGGGCGGCCGGCAACCGTTGTGCGGTATGGGCGTGACGTCGCGGATATGCGTGACGTGAATGCCAACCGTCGAAAACGCGCGAATCGCCGACTCGCGTCCACCGCCGGGTCCCTTGACGCGAACCGAAACCTGCCGCAAGCCGTGATCCTTGGCGGCGTTCGCCGCGGTCAGACTGGCCTGCTGCGCGGCAAAGGGCGTTCCCTTCTGCGAGCCGCGGAAGCCGAGGGAGCCCGAACTGGACCACGACAACACGTTGCCATCCAGGTCGGTGATCGTCACGATCGTGTTGTTGAACGTCGCTTGAATGTGAACGACCCCCACCGGCACCGTCTTTTTGGTGCGGCTCTTGAACTTCTTTTTTCCGCTTTTGCCCTTTGCTGCTGCTTTTGCCATAGTTTCCCGTTCCGCGTTCGACCTATCCGGTTACTTCTTGGTTGCCTTTTTCTTGCCGGCGACGGCGCCGCGCCGCGGCCCTTTGCGCGTTCGCGAGTTGGTGTGGGTTCGCTGACCGCGCACCGGCAGCCCACGGCGATGCCGCAGCCCCCGATAGCAGCCGATTTCCATCAGCCGCCGGATGTTCATGGCGACTTCTTTGCGCAGATCGCCCTCGACAGCGCCTTCGTCTTCGAGCAGCTTGCGCAAGGCGGTGATCTCGTTGTCGTCGAGATCGCCCATCTTCTTACCAAAATCGATACCGGCGCGGTAGAGCAACGAGCGGGAGCGGGTCAACCCGATCCCATAGATCGCCGTCAAGGCAATTTCAGCCCGCTTGTTGTTCGGTAAATCGACGCCTTCCAATCGTGCCATTGGCCTTCTCCCGGCAGAGCCTCAGCCCTGCCTCTGCTTATGCTTCGGGTTGACACACTGCACCCTCACGACGCCTTTGCGCCGGATGATCTTGCAGTCCTTGCACAACCTTTTGACGGACGCTCGTACTTTCATGTCTTACACCGCTCGGTGATACGGCCGCGCCGCCGATCGCTGGCGGAGGGTTCGACCTCCACTCGATCACCCGGCAGCAGCCGCAAAAAATCGTTGCCGCTACGCGTTCCCACATGCGCCAGCAGCGTATTCTGATCGTCGAGCCGGACTCGAAACAAATCGTTCGGCAAACTCTCTACGATCGTTCCGCGCATGCCGCCGCGCTTCTCGGAGGCCTTCGCCATCGGCGTCCCTACGGTTCGGTCAAAATCCACGGCCCGTCTTCGGTCACCGCGACGCAATGCTCGAAATGCGCGGCGGGCGCGCCATCCACGGTTACCGCTGTCCAACGGTCCGCCAGCACCCGGGTCTCGGGCGTCCCAGCGCAGACCATCGGCTCGACTGCGAGCACCACGCCCGGCCGCAGCCGCGGGTTGCTCACTTTCGGATCCACATAATTCGGCACGTGCGGCTCTTCGTGCAGCTTGGTTCCAATGCCGTGGCCAACAAACTCGCGGACCACCGAAAACCCATTCCGCTCGACGTGCTGCTGCACGGCGCCGCAGACATCGAAGAGCTTGCTGCCGACTCGCATCTGTTCGATCGCCCGATCCAGAGCCTCACGAGTCACGTTCATGAGCCGCTGGGTCTCGGGCGCGATCTTTCCGACCGCCACTGTGGTGGCCGAATCGCCGTAGTAGCCGTCCAACTGGACACCGATATCGATCTTTACGATGTCCCCCTCCTTCAGCACGCGCTTGCGGGAGGGAATCCCATGCACGACCTCTTCATTGATCGAGGTACACAATACGCAGGGATATCGCTTGCCCGCGGCCGGCACATAGTAGCCCTTGAAAGCGGCACGAGCGCCGGCGTCCGATACCATCTTTTCCGCTACAACTTCCAGGTCGTGCGTCGAAATCCCGGGCTCTACCCGCTGGCGCAGCACACTGAGGATTTGAGCCACCAAACGACCGCTGGCGCGCATCTTCTCCAACTCCGACGGGCTCTTACGAATAATCATGCTTCGTTCAGGATGCGCACGAACGGGCCGGCGGCATCGGTCGACCGATGCCTTTTTCCAACTGGCGACGCCACAGGCAAGGAAAGCCAAGAGTACACGCGGCGGCCCGCGGCCGGAAGATCGCAGCCTACCTCAACGCGATCGCCGCTGCATATCGCCACACGCGCTTGGCAGAAGTTTACAAACGTCAGAAAGCTTCGGCGGGTTCGAGTGTGTGTTCTAGATGGCGCCACAGTCCGGGCACAGTCGCCAGCCAGTAATCCGTTTGTTAGCTTCATTATAGCCAATCGCGATTTTAATGACCAACCGCGCCAGCCGCTGCTCGAACTGCCGCCCACGGGGCGCCGTGCGCGGCCCCATGGATCATGCACGCCGCCAAACCTTCATTTCCTACGATCGCCGCCCGCGAATGCGCCCTGCGCGCGGCGTAAAACCTTCATAGTGGCGCATAATCAACTGCGCCTCGATTTGATTCACCGTGTCCATCGCGACGCCCACGACGATCAGCAGCGACGTGCCGCCGAAATAGAACGTGACGCCTAGCCCATCGAGAAACCAGCGCGGCATCGACGCATCGGCCCAGTCGCCGATCAGCGGCATGTGATGCAGCTTGATGCCGCTAATCATGACGTCGGGGATGAGCGAAATCAGCGCCAGATATAACCCGCCCACCAGCGTAATCTTCGTCAGGATGTCGTTGATATGGTCAGCCGTCGGCCGCCCCGAACGAATGCCCGGAATGAAGCCGCCGTATTTGCGCATGTTGTCGGCGACTTCGCTGGGGTTGAAGATGATCGATACGTAGAAGAAACAGAAAAAGACGATGCCGGTGACGTAAAGCAATTCGTAAAGCGGCTCCCCGAACGAGATCGATTGCAGCAGGCTGCTCAAATAGGGGCTCTGCTGAACCGCGGGCATCAGCGCCAGCGTCTGGGGAAACGCCAAAATCGAAGACGCGAAGATGACCGGAATCACGCCGCCGGAGTTGACCTTCAAAGGCAGGTGCGTCGATTGGCCGCCCATCATGCGGCGCCCGACCACGCGGCGGGCGTACTGCACCGGGATGCGGCGCTCGCCGCGCTCGACCAGCACAATGAACCCCACCACGCCGATCATCACGATCAGGATCAGCGCCAACTGGATAACGCTCCACTCCCGCGTGACGAAGACGTTCTCATAGAGATTGCCGATGGCGGAGGGCAATCCCACGACGATGCCGGCGAAGATGATCAACGACATGCCGTTGCCGATGCCGCGCTCGGTGATCTGCTCGCCAAGCCACATAATGAACGCCGTGCCGGTGGTCAGCGTGATGATCGTCATGGCGATGAAGCCGAAGCCGGGGTGGTAGGCCAGCCCGCTGCCCTGCACGCTCAGCGCGATCGTCGTCGACTGGATGATGCTGAGCGCGATGGTCAGATAGCGCGTCCACTGCGTGATCTTGCGGCGGCCCAGTTCGCCTTCCTTCTGAAGCTTCTCGAGAGTCGGAATGACGACCGTAAGCAACTGCAGGATGATCGACGCCGTAATGTAGGGCATGATGCCCAGTGCGAAGATCGTCAGCCGCTCGAGCTGACCGCCCGAGAACAGGTTGATGAAACCCAGCGCCGTGCCGGCCGCCTGCTGGAAAAGCTCCTGCAACTGCGCCGTATCCACACCGGGCGTGGGGATCCAGGCGCCCAGGCGGTACACGCCGAGCATGGCCAGCGTAAACAGGATCCGCCTGCGCAGATCCGGAATGCGGAAGACATTGACGATGGTGTCAACGAGTTTCATGGCCTACTTTTTCTTACTGGCGCCGCCATCCGCCTTCTTCTTGGCGGCTTTGGCCGGCTCCGCCGCAGCCCCGCCTTCCGAAGCCGCCTTCGGCTTGGCCGCTTTGGGCTTGGGCGCCGATTCCACTTTCAGCGATGGTTTTTTCGCAGCCTTTTGCGCCGCGCCCTTGGCTTTCGCCGGCTTGGCGGACTTTCGGTTCTTCGCTCCCGCTGCATCCGGCTGTTCAGCCGATGCCTTCTCGCGGGGTCGCTCGACACTCGTCAGGACCTCGACCTTACCCCCGGCCGCCTCGATCTTCTCGCGGGCAGCCTTCGAGATGCGGTGCGCGGAAACTTTCACCGCCCGTGTCAGTTCGCCGTCGCCGAGAATCTTCAGGCCGTCGCGCAGGCTCGATATCACGCCGCTCTTGAGCAGGCTCTGCGGCGTGACTTCCTCACTGTCGATCTTCTCCAGGCGCCCGACGTTGATGATGGCGTATTCCTTGCGGAAGATATTGTGGAAACCCCGCTTGGGCACGCGCCGCACCAGCGGCATCTGGCCGCCTTCAAAGCCGCGCTTGCGGCTGTAACCGGAACGCGATTTCTGGCCCTTCTCGCCGCGGCCGGCCGTCTTACCCAGGCCCGATCCCGGACCGCGGCCTACCCGCTTAGGGCGGTGGCGCGAACCGGCCGGAGGATGCAGTTGACTCAAATTCATTTCACTACCTCGACCAGGTGCGGCACTTTGCGGACCATGCCCCAAGTGGCCGGATTGTCGGGCCTCTCAACCGTATGGTCGATTTTGCGCAGGCCCAGTCCGCGCACGACTTTCCTCAACTTTTCGGGAACGCCGATGATGCTTCGGATCTGCCGGATCTTCAATGTCTGCGCCATGGAAACCTCTACTGCGCTTGCGCGTCGATACCGCGCATGGCGGCCACTTCTTTGCGGTCCCGCAACTGCTTGAGAGCGTCGAACGTCGCCTTGATGACGTTGTGCGGATTCTTCGATCCGATCGACTTGGTCAGCACGTTCTGAATGCCCGCTGCTTCGACGACCGCGCGCACCGGGCCCCCGGCGATGGTTCCCTTACCGACCCGGGCGGGCTTGAGCAACACCTGCCCGGCGCCGAAACGACCGAGCACGACATGGGGAATGGTGTGCTCGAGCGTGTGGACGCGCACCAGATTCTTCTTCGCCTTCTCAATTGCCTTGCGAATCGCCGCCGGCACTTCTTTGGCTTTACCCTTGGCAAAACCGACGATGTGCTTTTCCGGGTCGCCCACGACCACCAGCGCCGAGAAGCTCAGGTTCTTACCGCCCTTGACCACTTTGGTGACACGGTTAATGCTCACCACCTGGTCTTTGAGGTTCAACTCCGCAGCGTCGATTTTGTGCGTTTGTAACATGCTCTACCCTTCAAAAGCGCAAGCCCGCCTCGCGGGCAGCCTCGGCCAGAGCTTTAACCCGGCCATGATAACGGTGTCCGCCGCGGTCGAAGACCACGTCCTTGATTCCCGCCTTCAAAGCCTTCTCGGCGATCTGCTTGCCGATCAGCTTCGCCGCCGCGGCATTGCCGCCATAAGCTGCCTTGGAGTCTTTCGTGGCGCCCTTGGTCACCGTGGCGACGGCGACCAGCGTTTTGCCGGTGGAGTCGTCGATGACTTGCGCGTAGATGTGCTTGAGGGAACGGAAAATCGCCAGCCGCGGCCGCTCGGGCGTGCCGCTCAGCCGGTTGCGAATCCGGCTGTGGATACGCTGCCGTCCTTCCCGTTTTGTCGTTTGATGATACATACTGGCCTGCTCCAGCTAAATTCCGTGCCTGCCCGGCTACTTCGCGCCTGTCTTGCCTTCCTTCTTGCGAAGCACCTCATCCGAATACCGCACGCCCTTGTTCTTGTAGGGCTCCGGCGGACGCAACGCGCGGATGTTCGCCGCGGTCTGCCCGACCAGTTGGCGGTCGATGCCGCTGACCTGAAGCTTGGTCTGGCCTTCCAGCTTGACGTCGATGCCTGTCGGCAGCAAAAACTCGATCGGATGCGAGTATCCCAGGCTGAAAACGATCACTCGCCCGGCGGCGTTGGCTCGGTAGCCGACGCCAACGATTTCGAGATCCCGCGTAAAGCCCTTGGTCACGCCCGTAACGGCGTTCTGCGCCAGCGCCCGCGCCAACCCATGCACCGCGGCATGCTCGTCGCCCTGGCGGGTGATTTCGAGTTCGCCATCGGCGACCTTGAATTCGACACCCTTGGGAATCGGGCAGCTCAGCTCGCCTTTGGGGCCCTTCACCTTGAGCACGCCCGAAGCGAGGTCTAGCTTCGCTTCTTTCGGAATGGGAATCGGTTTAGTGCCTACTCTCGACATACGCGCCTTAATAGATACAACACAAGATTTCGCCGCCGACGCCGGCTTTGCGCGCCTGCTTGTCGGTCATGACGCCGTGCGAAGTCGTCACGATATTGATGCCCATGCCGCCGATCACCCTGGGAATCTCCTTCGACCCCGAGTAGACCCGCCGGCCAGGCTTGGAGACCCGCTCCAGGCGGCTGATCACCGGCGTGCGATCCGGCTGATACTTCAGATAGATCTTGATGGTCCGTTTGCCCTCGTCGTCAGCCACGCGGTAGTTGGCAATGTAGCCTTCTTCCTTGAGGATGCGCACGATCTCGATCTTCAGCCGCGAGGCCGGAACTTCCACTTTCGACTGATGCGCGCCCAGCGCATTGCGAACCCTAGTCAGCAAATCGGAAATCGGATCAAAAAACATGCTTCATCCTCCGGCACGGTTGCGCGGCAGCCCTCACTACCAACTGCTCTTGACGACTCCGGGCAGCTCGCCCAGAAGCGCCAGTCCTCGAAAACAGATGCGGCACAAACGAAACTTGCGGATGTAACCTCTCGGGCGGCCGCAACGCTGGCAACGGTTCCGTAAGCGAATCTTGAACTTGGGCTTCTTTTGCTCTTTAGCGACTTTGGCGGTAGTGGCCATAATTTATTCCTGCCGCGCCGGTCAGCGCCGAAACGGCATCCCCATCCCGCGCAACAGCGACAGCGCCTCGGAATCGTTGCGCGCCGTTGTGACGATGGTGATGTTCATCCCTTTCACGTTGTCGACTTTGGAGTAGTCGATCTCGGGGAAAATCGTCTGCTCCTTGAGGCCAAGCGTGTAATTGCCGCGGCCGTCAAACGCCTTCGGCGAGACACCCCGGAAGTCGCGAATGCGCGGCATGGCGATACTGATCAGGCGGTCGAGAAACTCATACATGCGATCCCCGCGCAGCGTGACCGCGCATCCGATGGGCATGCCTTGGCGCAGCTTGAAGTTGGCGATCGATTTGCGCGCCTTGGTCACCACCGGCTTCTGGCCGGTAATCATGCCCAGCTCTTTGGCGGCCGCGTCCAGCAGCTTCGGGTTCGAAATCGCCTCGCCCAGACCGAGATTGACATGCACCTTGGCGACCTTCGGAATCGCCATCGGGCTCGAATAGCCGAACTGCTTTTGCAGCTCCGGCACGACTACGCCTTCGTATTTCTGTTTCAGCCTCGTCATCGGTTGGCACCATCTTGTCGAGCAGCGGCAAACGCCGGGCTCAACTGAGATCGATCTCCTCGCCGCCGTGGCGGCCGATCCGCGTGCGGCCACCCTCGGCGTCGACGCGCGCGCCGAGCCGCACGGGCTTGCCTGAGGCGACCAGCATGACGTTCGAAATGTGGATCGCCGCCTCACGCTCGGCGATGCCGCCCTTGATCTGCTTCTGAGGGTTCGGGCGAACGTGCTTTTTGGCCATCATGACGTGCTCGACCAGGATGCGGTTCTTCTTGCGATCGACCTGCAGCACGCGGCCCTGCTTGCCGCGGTCGCGGCCGGCGATGACCTGCACAATATCGTCCTTGCGAATCTTCGTTCCTGGCATCGTTCGAATCCCGTTGGACTGCTGTGTCCGTTTCGTTTCTACGTCCGCGTCAGTGGGCCGCCAAAGCGGCCGGGCCGTTCCATCTTAAAGTCCCGGCTCAAAGTCCCAGCTCAAAGTTTCTGCGGCGCCATTCAAAGCACTTCCGGCGCTAGCGAGACAATCTTCATGAACTTCTTTTCGCGCAACTCGCGCGCCACCGGTCCGAAAACGCGCGTGCCAATCGGCTCGCCCAGTTCGTTGATGAGCACCGCGGCGTTATTGTCGAAGCGAATATAGGTGCCGTCCCGGCGCCTGGTTTCCTTACGCATTCGCACAATCACCGCCCGCACCACCGAACCCTTTTTGACGTTCGAATCCGGAGCCGCCTCCTTCACCGAGGCCGTCACCACGTCGCCCAAGCCGGCTTTCGAGCCCGTATCGCCGCCTCGCGGCAGGATACATTGCAAGCGCCGGGCGCCGGAGTTGTCGGCCACCTCCAGCCTTGTCTGCATGCCAATCATCGCGTTGTCCTTCTGCTGATCAGCTCTCGCTGGATTCAGTCGACTCTTCCGAGCTGACCTCGACCTGGGCGGCCTTCCAGACCACTTCGGTCAGCCGCCAGCGCTTCAGCTTGCTGAGCGGCCGCGATTCGACGATGCGCACGCGATCGCCCAACTTCGCCAGTCCTTCTTCGTCGTGCGCGTAGAACTTGCTCTTGCGCGAAACGATGCGCCGGTACAACCGGTGCGGCACGCGCCGGCTGACCTCGACCACGATCGTCTTGGCCATCTTGGCCGAGACTACGGTGCCAACCTTTTCGGTCTTGTGGCGCTTCTGCTGCTGAGTTTCCGCCATCTGATTTCCTTACGACTTCCGGGCGAGCTCGGTCTCGCGTCTTACGGTCAAGATCCGCGCCAGGTCCTTTTTGAGGGCGCGATACTTCTTCAAACCATCGCTCTGACCCATCTGGATTTGGAACCGCAAGCGAAACAACTGCTCGCGGGCCTCGCGTTCCTTGGCGGCCAGCTCATCGCCGTCCAGGTCGCGAAAATTTCCAGCCTTCATAGCAGCCCTCCCGAGTTACGGCTGATGAACTTGGTCTCGATCGGCAGCTTCTGCGCGGCCAGCTTCATCGCCGCGCGCGCCAGATCCTCCGGCACTCCCTCGACTTCAAACATCATGCGGCCGGGCTTGACCACCGCCACCCACTGATCGGGCGCGCCTTTACCTTTTCCCATGCGGGTTTCGGCCGGCTTTTTGGTGATCGGCTTGTCCGGAAAAATCCGGATCCACAACTTGCCTCCGCGCTTGATATGGCGCGTGATCGCAACGCGGGCCGCTTCGATCTGCCGGTCGGTGATCCAGGCCACTTCGAGCGCTTTCAGCCCAAAATCACCGAAGTCGAGACCCGAACCCCGCCAGGCCTTGCCGCGGCGCTTTCCGCGGTGGACCTTGCGGAACTTGACTTTTTTCGGCATCAACATAGTCGTCGTTCCTCTGTCTGACAAGCGGCCCGAAACCGCCGGCGCAACCTACTCTTTGTTTTCCTTGCCGCCTTCAGCCGCATCGGCGGGTCCGGCGGGCGGTCCCGACGGCTTCACCGCGCCGCTCGAAGCGGCAGGGGCTTCCGGTCCGGCCAACGGCGGACGAATCGGAGCGCCGCTTTCGCTGGACTCGGTCCTGGGGTCCGCAGCCGGCGCGCTTGGCGCGGCGGCGGGCGTCGGCCTGCGCTCTTCGGGACGCTGCTCGGCCGGCCGTGAGCGGATTCTCTCGCGCTCTCGCTCGGCGGCCGAACGCGCTTCGCGGCGGCGAGCCGGCTCGAGATCCTCGGCTGTATGACCCAGCGCGGAACCCTGCTTGTGCTCGATAATATCGCCCTTGTAAATCCAGCACTTGACGCCGATCACACCGTACGTTGTATAGGCTTCGGAAAACCCATAGTCGATGTCGGCGCGCAGCGTCTGCAGCGGCAGACGGCCTTGCAGATACCACTCGGTACGGGCAATCTCGTGCCCGTTCAACCGCCCAGCGACCCACACCTTGATCCCCTTGCAACCGAACCGTTGCGCCGAATCGACCGCCTTGCGCATCGCGCGGCGAAAGGCGACGCGCTTTTCGATCTGTAGCGCCACCGACTCAGAGACCAATTGCGCATCGAGCTCGGGACGATGCACTTCCTGAATGTCAATGTAGACCTCACGGTTGGTGCGCTTCTGCAACTCAGCCTTGAGCTTTTCAATTTCCGAGCCGCGGCGGCCGATGATGATGCCGGGCCGCGCCGTGCGAATCGTGATGCGTAGCTTGTTACCGGGCCGGTCGATCTCGACAGAGCTGATGCCGGCCGCCTTGAGGCGCCCCCGCAGCTCACGCTTGATCTTCAAATCCTCGTGCAGCAGGGTCGCGTAGCCATGGTTCGCAAACCAGCGCGAGCGCCAAGTCTTTGTGTAGCCGAGCCGGAACCCGTACGGATGTACCTTTTGACCCATCGTGGACTCGCTCCCTATTCCTCTGCGTTTTCTTTCCCGGACTGGCCGTCGTCCACGATCACCACAATATGCGCCAGGCGGTGATGGTAGCGATAGGCGCGGCCCATGGGAGCCGCCCGGATGCGCTTCATCCGCGGGCCCTCGTTCACGTAGACCTCGGCGACGACCAGATCGTCGACATCGACGTCGCCCAAGTTCTCAGCATTGGCAACCGCCGAGCGTAGTACCTTGGCGACCTGCGGCGCGACACGCTTGTTGCTGGTGGCGAGTATCGTCAGCGCGTCGCCCACCTTGCGGCCGCGGATTGTGTCCACCACCAGCCGGGCCTTCTGCGGAGAAACCCGGATGTAGTTCATCTTTGCCGTTGCTTGCATGACTCGATGTCCCCGCCTAGGAGGGCCTGCCAGCCTTGGCGCCCGAATGGCCCTTGAACGTGCGCGTCGGGGCGAACTCCCCGAGCTTATGGCCCACCATGTTCTCGGTGATAAACACCGGAATGAACTTGCGGCCGTTATGGACCGCGATCGTGTGACTTACCCACTCGGGGATGATCGTCGAGCGCCGCGACCAGGTCTTGACGACCTTCTTGTCGTTTTTGGCGTTGAGAGCTTCCACCTTGCGGTTCAAGTGCTCGTCGAAAAACGGTCCTTTTTTGAGCGAACGGCCCATTAGCTACCCTCGGCTACTGCATTTTCTTCTGCCCGCGGCGGGCGGCGATATATTTGTCGGTACGGCTGTTGTTGCGGGTCTTGTAACCGCGCGTCGGCCGGCCCCAGGGCGTCACCGGATTGCGGCCGCCCGAAGTCTTGCCTTCACCGCCGCCGTGCGGGTGATCCACCGGGTTCATCGTCACGCCGCGGTTATGGGGACGCTTTCCCATCCAGCGCGTGCGGCCAGCCTTTCCAAACGAAATGTTAGAGTGGTCGACGTTGCCAACCTGCCCGATCGTGGCGAGGCAGTCGACCAGTACGCGGCGCACTTCGCCCGAAGGCAGCTTCAGCAGCGCATAGCCGGCTTCCTTCGAAATCAGCCGCGCCTCCGAGCCGGCCGAGCGCGCCATCTGGCCGCCCTTGCCCGGCTTCAACTCGACGTTGTGCACCAGCGTCCCCGGCGGAATGTTCTTGATCGGCAAAGCGTTGCCCACCAGAATGTCTGCCTCGGGGCCCGACATGATCTTCATGCCGACCTTCAGCCCCGCCGGCTGCAGGATGTAGCGCTTCTCGCCGTCGGCATAGTGCAGCAGCGCGAGGTTGGCCGAGCGGTTCGGATCGTATTCGATCGTCGCGACCCGAGCAGGCACGCCCGTCTTGTCACGCTTGAAATCGACTTCCCGGTAACGCTTCTTGTGGCCGCCGCCCCGGAACCAGATCGTGATCGAGCCCGTGCTGTTGCGGCCGCCGGTGCGCTTCTTCCCTTCGACGAGCGACTTTTCGGGCCGCTGGCGCGTGATTTCGTCGCGCAGCACCGTCGTCTGGAACCGTCGGGTCGGCGTGGTTGGCCTGTAGCTTTTAATCGGCATCGCTTTTGCCTCTTACGCGTAACGGGGCGCGCTCAGACCTGCGCGTACTCCACCATCCGCTCGCCTTCCTGGAGCTTGACGTAGGCTTTTTTCCAGTCCGGCCGGTATCCCGCGAACGCCCCGCGGCGCCGCAACTTGCCGAGATAGCCAGCGGTCCGCACGGTCTCGACCTTTACCTTGAACACATGCTGGACGGCGTTTTTGATATCCGTCTTGGTCGCCGACCGGTGCACCCGGAAACACAGCGTCCGCTCGAGCGCCCGCTTGCCCTCGCTCTTTTCCGTAATCACCGGGCTTTGAATGACCTGATAGGGACTCACGCCAACACCTCGCCGCATTTCTCGACCGCGGCCTGCGAGAAAATGACCTGCTCGTGCCGCAGCAGATGATAAGGATGCAAATCGCGGCTTCGCACCAGCGTCACGCCGGGAAGATTACGGCTCGACAGCGCAAGATTGCGATTGTCGCCGTCATCGACCAGCAGAACCGTCGCGCCGGTCTCGAGAGCGCTCAGCACCTTGCTGAACTCCCGCGTCTTGTGGCTGTCAACCTCGAACGCCTTGACAACCTTGAGCCCGCCCGCGGCCAACTGCGCCGACAGCGCCGAGCGCATCGCGCCGATTAGCATTTTCTTGGGCAGCTTGTAGCTATAGTCGCGCGGCTGTGGTCCGTGCACGGTGCCACCATGCCGCCACAGCGGCGAGCGGATCGAACCAACTCTCGCCCGGCCGGTGCCCTTCTGCCGCCACAACTTGCGGCCGGCGCCGGAGACCTCGCCGCGCGTCTTGGTGCTGTGCGTGCCTGCCCGCCGGCCGGCCTGGTAGTGGTGCACGGCCTGGTAGATGAGCGCTTCGTTGACCTCGACGCCGAACACGGCATCGGGCAACTCGACGGTGCCTACCTTTTTATTCTTTAGATCCAATACATCCACATTCGGCATGGCTCACCTACCTCGCCCGCCGCAGCATGACGTAGCTGCCGCTCGGTCCCGGTACCGCGCCGCGGACCAGAATCACGTGATCATCCGCATGGACTTCGACGATCTCGAGGTTGCGCGCAGTCTTGCGGGCGTTACCCATATGGCCGCCCATGCGGGTGCCTTTGATAACCCGCGACGGATACGAACTTGCGCCAACCGAACCCGGAGCACGGTGCGACATCGAGCCGTGCGTGTCGGGGCCGCCGCGAAACTTGTGCCTCTTGACGACGCCAGCGAATCCGCGGCCCTTGCTGCGTCCTACGACATCGACGATTTCGCCAACCTGGAAATCGCTTGCCAAAACGCGATCGCCCGCTTTCAGGTCGCCGCCCAGGCCGCCGTTAACGCGCAGCTCGCGCAGCAGCGGTCCCGGCTCGACGCCGGCCTTCTTGAAGTGCCCGGCCGTCGGCTTGTTCACGCGCGCCGGCTTGACGAATTCGACCAGGCCCAACTGCACGGCCTCATAGCCGTCTTTGTCCGAGGTCTTTCGCTGCACGACCACGCAGGGACCCGCCTGCAACGCGGTCGCCGGAACGACCTTGCCGTCGGGCGTGAAGAACTGCGTCATGCCGATCTTTCTTCCTAATATTCCTGGCGCCATTTCGCTACCTGCTGCGTCGTCTTAGCCTAAACAGAGTCGCACGAGCCCAAGCCACAAGCTCATTCCGGGATGGCCCGCGTCCGCTACCCGCCAAAAGCCTTGATCTCGACATCCACGCCGGCCGGCAGATCGAGCCTCATCAACGCGTCGACCGTTTCCTGCGTCGGCTCGAGAATGTCGAGCAGGCGCTTGTGGGTGCGGATCTCAAACTGCTCTCGCGAGCGCTTGTCGGCGTGCGGCGACCGCAACACCGTGAACTTCTTCTTCACCGTAGGCAGCGGAATCGGTCCCGCCACCTGAGCGCCGGTGCGCCGCGCCGTGTCGACGATCTCGCCGGTCGACTGGTCGAGCACTCGATTGTCGTAGGCCTTGAGCCGGATTCGTATGCGTTCCCTGGTGGCCATGTTGATTACTCGACAATCTCGCTGACGGTGCCGGCGCCGATAGTGCGGCCGCCCTCG
>JBBDWJ010000241.1:0-17780 GCA_040902925.1 Bryobacterales bacterium
CCAGGAGATTTTTCCTGACCGGCACGCTGATCTCACACTGGATCTGATCGACACGGTGCGCGAATCATTTGGCGAGGAAGGCCTGCAGCGGCTGGTGCAGGCTCGGGCGCGGCGGCAAGCGGAAGCCTACAGCCAACTGCTTCCAGCGGCGGGCGCTCCGCTCAAGAAACGCGTCGAGGCGCTGGCGCGGCAGCGAAACGCTGAAGGCTACATGGCCGAATGTGTCCCGGAAAGCCGCGGCGCCTTTCTGCTCATCGAACATAACTGCCCGATCTGCGAAGCCGCGAAAAGCTGCACTGGGCTGTGTCAGGCCGAACTGGACGTGTTTCGCCAGTCGCTGGGGGAGGATGTGAGCGTCGAACGGACCCAGCACCTGCTCAGCGGCGGGGAACGCTGCGCCTATCGAATCCGCAAAAGCGAGTGATTCTTACGATCTACGCTTCGCGGCAGGAATACCTCTCGATCGACAGTGCCCGCCCGGTCGTTTCATCGATATCGACGATCACCGAGTTGAGGCGTACGTCATCCACCGCCGGTTCAAATCGCGCCGGCTGACCGGTCAGGAAACGCCGCAGCGAGCCCACCTTATCCATGCCGATGACCGAGTCATGCGGCCCGGTCATGCCGACGTCGGTGATATACGCCGTGCCGCCCGGCAGCACGCGCTCATCCGCCGTTGTGACGTGCGTGTGCGTTCCCACCATGGCCGACACGCGGCCATCCAAATGCCACCCGAAGGCGATTTTTTCGCTGGTTACTTCGGCGTGGAAGTCGACGAACCGGACGCGGATATCGGCATCGAGATTTTCGAGCATCGTGTCCACGGTGCGAAACGGGCATTCGATCGCCGGCAGATAGGTACGCCCTTGGAGGTTGAGCACGGCAAAGCGCACCCCCGCGGGCGTGCTTCCGACATAGAGCCCGCTGCCCGGCGCCTTGGGGTAATTGGCGGGGCGCAGCAGGCGGGGTTGGGTTGGAAAGTAGTCGAAGATCGCTTTCTTGTCCCAGATATGGTTGCCCGAAGTCAGCACGTGCGCGCCGGCGTCCAGCAACTGCTCGGCCAGATCGGGCGTCACGCCGAAACCCGCGGCGGAGTTCTCGCAGTTAACAACGACAAGGTCGATATGACGCGCTGAGACGATGCCTTCGAGCCGGTCGGTGAAGACGCGGCGGCCGGGGCGGCCTACAATGTCGCCGACGAAAAGAATTCGCATGCTTCTCCGTTACGCGGTCCCCGGTGCTTGGCAGGGAAAAACCCAACAGCTCGGGAGGGTGGATTGCTCGGGCAGGTTGCCGAGGCGCAGCCAATGGGAATCAAGCGGGGCTGGAATTCTAGCGGCCCGCCGCCAACGACGCCCCGTCGCGGCCCACTTCGATCTCATCCAGCAGGGAAACCAAGCGGTCGCTCTTGGCCGCTACCTGAGTTTTGTAGCGAGCGTGCTGCTCTTGGAGACGCAGGTACTCATCCGCGACATGCAGGGCGGCCAGCACCGCCACCCGAAAGCTGTCGGCGGTCGCCATCTGGTTGGCGATGGCGTTCATCCGATCGTCCACCAGGCGCGCCACACGCCGGGCGTATTCGGGATCTTCGCTGCCGCGCAGATGATAGACTTGCCCGAAAATCTGTACCTGCGTTCCTTTGCTTTGCGGCATGACAGTACCTCGGAAGGAGTCTCTAACCCGCTTGTCCGAGAGCAGCCGGGCTGGACTGCTGCGCCGAAAAGAATCCGGACCCGAAAACCTACAGCGACTCGATTCTGCCTAGCAAGGTTTCGATGCGCGCGCGAACCTTGTTGCGCTCGTTGCGCAGCTCTTCGATCTCGACTTGCAGGCGGATGATCTTTTCATCCTGCTCGGAAACGATGCTCTCGAGCCGAGCCGCGGTCTGCTCCGCGGATTGCTGCGCGCGGCGAGCTTCGGCAAAGCGATCCGCGATGCCTTGGATGCGTTCCTCGAGCTCCAACAGGGAATCGAAATTGTCGACTGCGGACTGGGAAGTCGTGGTCTCGGGTTCCATGATTCTCGTTCAGCCTGCCCCTTATCCTATCGCAGATTTCGCGTAGGCTTTCAGAAATAGCGTAAACAGGAGTGGCAAAGGCTACGGCTGCCAAAACGCCCGAAGGGGGCGTCAGGACCGCAGCTCGACGCCGAGTTTCTTGCGCAAATCCTGGATGATCTGCTCGGCGTGGCGGTTGACTTCGTCGTCGGTAAAGCTCTCGGCCGAACGCTGCCAGGTCGCCCGCAGAAGCAGACTGTAGCGCCCCTCGGGAACCTGGGCGCCGCTGAAGATTTCGACCGGCTCGAGAGCGGTCAACTCCGGGTGGCGGCCTACCGCCGCGCGCACTTCCTCGAAAGCGACCCCTTCGGGAACCAGCAACGAGAAATCGCGGGAGACCGCGGGGACACGCGACAGTGCACGGTGCTGGGGCCGCCGGAAGCCAAGCTTGTAGAGGCGGTCGAGCTGCACCTCGGCGATAAAGACGGGCTGGCGCAGCTTACGCGAGGCGGCCAGTTTCGGGTCCAACTCGCCCAGATAGGCGACGACGGAGCCGTCCGCCACTACGCGGGCGGCGCGCCCAGCGGCGTAGTAAGGCGGCAGCTCGCGCGCTTCGAAGCTCAGTTGATGGATCTCGAAGGCGGTCAGAAACTGTGCCAAGTCCGCCTTGAACTCATAGAAATCGTACGGCTTGCCGGGCTCACTGAACGTCCGCGGGCGGGCCAGTCCGGTGGCGCCGAGCGTCAGGACGGGCGGTTCCTGAAAGCCGCTGTCTTCGCTGCGATAGAGCCGCCCGATCTCGACCAACCGGACGCTCGACTCATTACGGTTCAGATTCCATTCGAGCGCCTTCAGCATCGGCGGGACGGCCGTATTCCGCATCACGTCCCACAGTTCCGACACCGGGTTGCGAAGCCGCACCGCCGGCCAAGCGCCGAACTCCTCGGCCTCTTCGGTCGAGATAAACGAGTAGGCGATCGTCTCGTTGTACCCCAGCGCGCGGGCGATGTTGCGCAGCCGCGTCTCTTCTTCGCTAAGCGGGGCCGGTTCGGCTGGCACGCCCAGCGCGGGCAGCTTGGGCGCGAACTGGTCGTAGCCGTAGACCCTGGCCACTTCTTCGATGACGTCTACCTCGCGATTCACGTCGAGGCGGTAGGATGGCACCTTCACTTCCCAGCCGCCAGTGTTCGGGGCGATGCCGAATCCCAGCGCGCGCAGGATGCGCTCCACTTCCTCTGCGGGGACCGCCAGGCCCAACAGGCGCTCGATAGCGCCGCTGCGCAAGAGGACATTCCGCGGCGTATGCGGCTGGGGGTGCGCGTCCAGACAACCTCGCAGCACGGTTCCGGCGCTGACCTGACTCAGCATTCCGGCGATACGATCGGCCGCGAACACCGTCGCCTCGCGGTCGGCGCCGCGCTCGAAGCGGTGCGACGCTTCGGTATGCATCCCGAAATACCGCGACGTGCGGCGGATCGAGCCGGGGTCGAACCAGGCGCTTTCGATCAGCACATTCTGCGTGGAGTCGGAAATCTCGCATTCGAGGCCGCCCATGACGCCCGCCAGGGCAACCGCGCGCATGGCGTCGGCGATCACCAGATGGTCGCTCGAAAGGGTGCGGTCCACGCCATCGAGCGTACGCAGCACCTCTCCCGCTTTTGCGCGCCGCACAATGATCTTCGATTCATCGAGCAGGTCGAGATCGAAGGCGTGCGTCGGGTGGCCGACCTCGAGCAGGACGTAGTTGGTGAGGTCGGCGATGTTGTTGATGCTGCGGACGCCGCACAGCTCGAGCCGGCGGCGGATCCAGTCGGGCGAGGGTTTTACCTCGACGCCGAGAACCACGCGGCCGGAATACCGCGGGCAAAGGTCCGGATCCGCGATCTCGATCGATGCCTTCGAGGAGGCGGCCGGCTCCGCCTCGAGAACATCCGTTTTAGGCAGGCGCAGCGGGCGTTGAAAAATTGAGGCGATCTCGCGCGCCATCCCCAGATGGTTCATCGCGTCTGGCCGGTTGCTGGTGATGTCGAACTCGAGGATCGTTTCGCCTTGCTCCTCGATCACCGCATCGACGGCCATGCCCGCCATGGTGAGCTCGTGGGCCAATCCATCCGGATACTCGGGGATGTCCACGAACTCCTGCAGCCAACTGAGTAGGATTCGCATTTCCGGAACCGCACTATCGGAACTGGCGGAGGAACCGCACGTCCCCCTGGAACAGGATCTGAATGTCGTCGATGTCGTACTTCAGCAGCGCAAAGCGGTCGAGGCCGATACCGGCGGCGAACCCGCTGTAGCGGTCGGGGTCGTACCCGACGTGCCGGAAGACCTCGGGGTCAATCATGCCGCAGCCGAGCACTTCGATGAAGCCGGTCTGCTTGCAGATGCGGCAGCCTCGGCCGGCGCAGAAAATGCAGGTGATATCCACCTCGGCGCTCGGCTCGGTGAACGGGAAAAAACTTGGCCGGAAGCGCGTCTTGATATCCGGCCCGAAGAATTTTTTCAGAAAGTGGTCGAGCGTGCCCTTGAGATCGCGGAAGGTGACGTTCTCGCCTACCGCGAAGATTTCGAGCTGGTGAAACATCGGGCTGTGCGTCGAGTCGGGCGCGTCATGCCGGTAGACTTTCCCCGCCACGGCGTAGCGGAGCGGCGGCTTGCGGCTCTCCATGATGCGCACTTGAATGGGCGAGGTGTGCGTGCGCAACAGCATCTGGTCGGTGACGAAGATGGTGTCCATCTCGTCGACCGCCGGATGGTCTTTTGGGAAGCCCAGCGCCTCGAAGTTGTAGTAGAAGCTCTCGATTTCGGGGCCTTCGGCGACAGAGTATCCCAGCCCGCGGAAGATGTAGAGCATCTCCTCGAGGACCATGCGAACCGGATGGCGCGCGCCGATCTCTCGCGCCGGCCCGGGCAGCGTCACATCGAGCTTCTCGCCGGCGTCGATGGAAGAATCGATTTTTTCTTTCAGCTCGGCGAGGCTGGCTTCCAGGCGGGCTTTGGTTTCGTTTTGCAGACGCCCGACGTCGCGCTTGAGCTCGCGCGGCGCGGCTTTGAGCCAGTTGTCGTTGGTCGAGGCGAGCAGGCCGTTCTTGCGCCCCAACCAGCGGTCGCGCAGGTGCTTGAACTGCTCCTGATTCGAAACCGCAGCCTTTTCGGCTTCGAAGCTGGAACGCAGCTCCTGGTAGAGGGTTTCGACAGATTCGCCGGCCGCCAACAAATCGGTCAACTTGGCCGCGGTTTTTTCGTCGATCGCCATCTCCGCAACTCCATCCTACTCGTCGGAAGGTTTGGAGGCGGGAGCGGACTCTTCCTCGGCGGCAGGCTGGTTCGCGGCTGGCTTTTCGTCCTCGCCGGCCGCTGCTTTGGCTTTGGCCGGTTTGGCCTTGGCGGGCTTAGCTTCCGCGGCGGGTTTAGGCGCCGGTGCGGTCACCGGCAGTCCCAATGCGGTTTGTGCCGCAGCCGCCAATTGTTGGAAGGACGCCGGATCGTGCACCGCCATCTCCGCCAGCATCTTGCGGTTGACCTCGATGCCAGCCGCCTTCAGCCCGTGCATCAGACGGCTGTAGGAAAGCCCTAAATTGCGCGAGGCGGCGCTAATGCGGATGATCCACAGCGAGCGAAAGTCGCGCTTTTTGAGCTTGCGGCCGACGTATGCGAACTTCTCGGCGCGGTCAACCGCTTCTTTGGCATAGCGGTAAAGCTTGCTCTTGGCTTGGAAATAACCCTTCGCCTTGCCGAGGATCTTCTTACGGCGTTGGCGGCGTTTAGTACCGCGTGTTACTCGGGGCACGGTTTCCTCCTGGTTGGGTCAAATCAGCAGCTTTTGCGCAGCGGCGAAACAGGCACGTGCCACGGGCGCTGTCCGCTCGCTAAGGGGCGTTAGACGGAGATCATTCCCCGTATCGCCTTTTCCATCGTTGGGCTTACCAACGCGCTCTTGCGCAGATGCCGCTTTCGTTTGGTCGACTTCTTGGTCAGAATGTGGTTTTTTAGCGAATGGCTTCGTTTGACCTTGCCGGAGCCGGTCAGCTTGAAGCGCTTGCTTGCGCCACGATGCGATTTCAGTTTAGGCACAGGTTATTCCTCCGGCGCCTGACGAAGACAGACGCACACTCTCCGCTATAGAAGAAAAAATCCCGAAAGGTGTTGGCTGGAAAGTGCCTTCTCGGAAGCTGTTTCAGTATAGCATCGGGGCCGGGGCGATGGACAGGCGGCATTTTGGCAAGGCGCTGGCTATTTTCCGCACCGGGCCGCCGGGCGCGGGCCGAAGAACTGCCTACGGACCGCCGGGCTGGCGAAGTCATTGATTCCGTTAGCGATTTATCCCTGGGCCGGTGGGAGCGGCGGACCCGCGGTTCAGGGGCGCAAAATGCCGGCCGGCGCTCTGAACCAGGCCGCGGTTGGAACGGGCGCGGTTTCGAATCGGAGCGAATCAGCGCTACTTTGCTCTCATCGCCCGCAGTGACACAGTGAGCAGGGTCACTACGGTGAGGGGCAGCACAAACCAGAGCATTGCGGCGGCGTAAGCCTCCAAGACTTCGCTTCGCGAGCCGTGGAGGATCAGATAGACGGTATAGGCGGCGTAATACCCCAGGAAAAGAAATCCTTCCCAACGGTCGATTCGGTATCCCGTAAAGAAGATAGGCAGGCAGGCGAGCGCTACCGCGACCATGATCGGGATATCGAGAGCCAGCGCCGAAGCGGCAACGGGTACGCCGCCCGAAGGCAGAGCTCCACTGGCGCCCAGCACGACGAAGAGGTTGAAAATGTTGCTGCCAACGATGTTGCCGACGGCGATACTCCGCTGGCCGCGAAGGCTGGCGAGCACCGACGTTGCGAGTTCGGGGAGTGACGTCCCGCCGGCCACCAGCGTCAGGCCGATGACCAGTTCGCTGATGCCCATGGCACGGGCGAACGTGGTTGCCCCCTCGACGAGCCATCTTGAGCCCAGCACCAGAAGGACAAGACCGAGCACAATGAACCCGATATTTCGGGCAAGCGAGTCTCCCGGCTCCTGAGCCCCGAACTCCCTATTGTTTTCGCTTACGAAATCTTCGGAGCGCGCTTCCCAAATCAGCCAGGCGGTGTAGGCGACGCCTCCAAGTAGAAGCAGCACTCCTTCCAGCCGGCTGATCACGAGGTCCCACGCCATTGCGTAGGTGAGCAGAGAGGCGCCGATCATCACCCAAACGTCAAAGCGCACGAGTTTCTGCGCCACGACGAGCGGTGTGACAACGGCGGAGAGGCCGAGAATCAGAAGAACGTTGAAGATGTTGCTGCCGACCACGTTGCCCAAAGCAACGTCAGTCTGGCCGCTGAAGGTGGCGCCGACGCTGACGGCCAGCTCCGGAGCGCTGGTGCCGTAAGCGACGACGGTGAGTCCAACAACGAGGGGCGAGATTTTGAGAGCGGCGGCAAGGCTGGCCGCTCCCCGTACGAGCAGTTCAGCGCCCGCGACGAGGAGAATAAGTCCGGCGATCAGAAAGGCAACCGAAAGCGTGTCCACAGAGGAATTTGCGTTCCAGAAACCAAGTCGCTCGGCTGATTCTCTCGCTTCGCGGACGCCGATAGTCCGGGAATGCTTCTAGGCGGCCAATTCGTCGGCGCTCTTCGCCCCGTAGAACGCGTACCAGGGTCTGGCCACATCCAGGCAGGCGTTGACCGCCTGAATGTTCTTGACTCCTTCGTCGTTGAGCCAATCCTCGAGCGCGGCGGGGCCCTTCTTGCCGTAGACCGGAATGCCTTCTTTCCAGGTAGCGCGGCCGCAAAGCACGCCCGAGAAACTCACGCCCGCTTCGCCCGCCCAGCGCAGCGACTCGGTGAACTGCTGATTGCTGACGCCGGCGCTGAGGTAGATGAATGGCCGCGTGGCGACTTCGGCGGCCTTGCGGTACTGCTCGAGCGCCTCATCTTTGCTGTAGGCCTTCTGCCCGCCGTAAACACTGGAGCCTTCGGCGAACGTCAGGTTCACGGGAATCTCGACTTTCAGCACGTCGACGCCGTACTGCTCCTTGGAGAATTCTTTCATGCTGCCGGAAACGATTTGCGGCTTTTTCTTGGCGTATTCGAGACCCTTCTCGTCGCCGCCCGCCGGATCATAGCCGACGAACTCCAAAAAGAAAGGCAGGTCGTTGGCGCGGCACTCATCGCCGATACGTTCGATGAAGGCGTGCTTTTCCTCGTTGACCGCGGCGTCTTCGAACGGCGTGTAATAGATCAGCACCTTCACCGCGTTGGCGCCCATGTTCTTGATGCGGCGGCCGGAAACGTCGGGGAGCAGATCGGCGCGGCGGCCGGGCTGGGTGTTGTCGTAGCCGCTTTTTTCATAAGCCAGCAGCAGGCCGGCGTTCTTGGAGCGGGCCGCGGCGGCTTCCAGCCCCCATTCCGGGTCGAGCAGGATGGCGCTGGCGTGGGGGGTAAGCACTTTCGAGACGGCGACCTTGAACTCCTTCATCATCTCGTCGGTGACAGCATCCTGGCCGATGCCCTTGCTCGCGGCGATGGATTTGAGCAGCGAGCCGCGCTGGTCCATGGCGGCGGCGGCGATGACGCCGCGGTCGTTGGAGAGCGCTTGCATGTTTTGGATCTTCGCGGGGGAGAGTTTCATTTCGATTCCGGAACCTCGATTTCAAGCTTTTAGAAAATATACTTTGGGAGTCGCTGGCCGCGGCGCCGGACAGGCCTGCTTTTGGACTTATCGGCAGGAAGCTCAGCACCGGCGAGAGTCGGCCCGTCGCGGGGTCCGCCGAGTGCGCCCAAGACTTTGATCCTAGCAACTCCGGCGCGTTTCTTCATCTCTCGCGACTAGGCTCGCAAAAGCAGCGTGATCTTCGTCGGCGTAATTCCAAAACGCTATACAGCTTGTTTGTTTTGCTCCGCTTGTTGATTCAGCTCCACATTCAGCTCCACAAGCGCCAGCAGTCGAAAAAACCGTTTCGCCCGCGTTGCGTCGCTCAGAATTTGCAGCCGCAGGCTTGCGGGGGAGTCGAATCGTTTCTCGTCCCGCAGCCGCCAGTGAAAGGCCAGCTCGATGCGGCGCGGCGTTTCTCCTTCCAGCGGAGACAGCAGGAAAGTCTCGACGGTCTGCTCGTTGCCGTTGAACGTCGGCCGGCTGCCGATGTTGGTGACCGACTCCCAGCGGCGGCCGGTTGACGGCTCGCGAGTCGAGGTCACATAGACCCCGGTGGCGGGCCAGATTTCGGCCTCCGGCTGTAGGTTGAGCGTGGGAACGGTCTGCCGTGACCCCACGCCGTGGCCGTGAACAATCGGGCCTTCGAGCGCGAAAGGGCGGCAGAGCAGTTTTCGAACTTGAGCGACACGGCCTTCGCGCAGCAGGCTTCGGACGCGCGTGCTGCTGACGGGTTCGCCTCCGATAAGCACTGGGTCGACGCTCAGGGCGTCATAGGCGTGCTGCCTTCCAAGGTCCCGCAAGACACCGATGTTTCCCGCGCCGCGATGACCAAAACGAAAGTTCTCGCCGACAACCACCCAGCGCGCGTGCAGTTTGCCGACCAGCACCTGCTCGATGAACTGCTCGGCGCTCAAGCAGGCCACTTCCTTCGTAAACTTCAGAACCACCGTGCGGTCAAAGCCGCATTGCTCGAACAACGCGCGCCGCTGGTCGATCGAGGTGAGCAGTTTTGGAAGGCGCGCGGGAGCCACAACCGTCATCGGATGCGGATCAAAAGTCAGCACGACGGCTTGCAGACCGTGCTCGGCCGCCAGTGCGCGCGTTTCTTCGAGAATCTTGCGATGCCCCAAATGAACGCCATCGAAGTTGCCGATGGCGAGCGCGCAGGGCGGAAGCACAGGAAGAGACTCGAGCTCCGCGGCAGTCGAAATCAATGCGACCCCCGGGCGGCTTCCACCTGCAGTCCGTCATGGGCGAGCCGCACATGGCCGGGCAGGCTGGCGTTGGTTTCCTCGTGCGGCAAATGGCAGCTTATATGAGTAAAAAAAGCCTGCCGCGGCTTCAATTCCTCGACGACGGCCAGCGCCTGCTCGACGGTGAAATGCATCGGGTGCGGCACGTGGCGCAGAGCATCCAGAAACAGCACGTCAAGGTCCCGCAGCATTTCGATCGATGACGGCGGAATCTCGCTGTGATCGGTCAGATAGGCCGCGCGGCCAAACTGAAACCCCAGAACGTCGAGCGGCCCATGCTTGATCGGAACGGGCCGGAACGAGAGGCCGAACAGATCCAGCGGTTCGCCATGGATGACATGCCCGGCGACGCGCGGGCTACCTCCGGGGTGTCTGGCTTCCCCGCGGAAGGCGTACGGAAAGACGCGGTCGAGGTGGCCAAGAGTCTCGGCCGACGCATAGACCGGTATCCGTTCCTCGCGGCCGTAGTTGAAGGGCCGCACGTCGTCGAGACCCATGATGTGATCGGCGTGTGCGTGCGTGAACAAGATAGCGTCGAGGCTACGAAAGCCGGCCTGAAGCGCCTGCTGCCGCAAATCGGGAGTGGTGTCGATGAGTACGTTGCGAGCACGCGAGCCGTCCCAATAGCTCACCAGCACCGAAGGCCGCTGCCGTTTGTCGTGCGGGTCGTCGGAGCGGCACACCGGGCAGTCGCAGCCAATCACGGGAACCCCGACACTGGTGCCTGAGCCCAGCACGGTGATCGTGATTCCATCGCGGTCCGGCATGGCGTTGAAAGGTGTCGCGGACGGGGCGCGCGCCGACGAACAGCCGCCCCGCGGATTACTCACGCCTTCGCCCGCTGGTTGATCGTCTCCAGCGCTTGCACATAGCGGTAGCGCAGCTCGGTGAGGGTATTTTCGAGCAGCCTTTGCTCGTCGAGCGTCAGATTGCCCTTGGTCTTCTGCTGCAGGATCGCCAGCAGGTCGATGGTATGGCGCGCAATGTCGAGATTCGGCACGTGGCCTTCTTGCGGCTCTCCCAGGCCAAGCTCCATCTGCGCTTGCATGGCCAGCGACAGCACGAGCAGCTCGATGCTCGCCGGCGGCACCCCTCTGCCTCTGGCTTGCGCCCGAGGAGGCTCAGGGGCGGTCTGAGGGTGGGGCGAAGACGCCGCGCTGCCGGGCGGGGTGGCGGGGCTGCCGGCCAGAGGAGTTCCGGTCTCGGGCGCTTTCGCGGCCGCCGGCTCGGGGTCGACCTCCGCGGGGTCGCGTGCCTGGCCTTCGGCAGTGAAACGCCGGCGGTCGCTCACTTTAACCTTCGGTTCCTCGGGTGGTCGGGTCTCTTCAGCGTCACTCATCTAAGGAGTATTTTATCCAAACGAATTTCAGAACCGCAGCCCGCGGCCCCAGCACCCGCGGTTCTGAGGAGACGGTGAGCCGGTACGCCTGCCCAGGACCAGCACGAGTAGCGGTCCCACGGGCGCTCTTCCCGGGCCAAAACGCCAAACGCCAGATCCCACCCTTGCATTCGTCGGGCCGCCGGACTCACGAGCAACCAAAACCTATTTGTGCTTTGGAAAACTACTTCTGCTGGTAGTGAATATCAAACGGCTTGTTGGTGATGAACAAAACTGTCACGTCCTGCTCGGCCGTGGCGCCGTGCTCCATGCGGCCGCCTTCGGGGAACCAGACGAAATGGCCCGGCCCATAACGGCCTTCGTGTGTTTGCAGAATTCCTTCGAGCACATACATACCGTGGGCGCAGTGGTGAGTGTGTAGCGGATTCACGAACCCTTTCGGGTAACGCACGATCCGCACTTCCATGCCGGTGTCCGGATCGATATAGAGCTCTTTGCGGTGCAGCGTCACGCCGGTCTGCTCATTGAACCTTTCCTCCCAAGCCTTCGAGGCCGCATCGATCGCGATCAAGCTGTCTTTGTTCATGTTGTTCTTTCCGGTTTGATTCACGGCCCCAAAACGCTCCCCAAGGGCCCCCGTTCGCACAGGACGAATTACTATGAATACCCCACAAAGGCGCTGCCCACAGGTCCCGCGCCTTTGACCGGGAGGCTATGATAACAACTTGGACGCTAGAACCGGCCGCGCCTTGAGAGCCGCGGCATAGGGGAGGTTCCCGGTGCGTTGCGTTTGTCTGCCTCAAATGATCCTGCCGCTGATTCTGGCGGCCGGAACCGCATGGACGCAAGTTGCCGAACAGGCGAACCGCGGTTATGAAACCAGCCAGGACCGCAGCCGCGTCGCGCAAAACCTCGACAATCCCGACCGCGAGGAAAACCAAAAACCGCGCGAGTTGCTTGCCGCCATCGGCGTCAAGCCAGGCGATGTCGTCGCCGACATCGGCACCGGTGTCGGCTTCATGCTGCCCTATCTCGCAGCGGCCGTGGGTCCGCAAGGCCGCGTGTATGCGGAAGACATTTTCCCTGACTTCCTGGAAAAGGCGCAGCACAAGATCGACGAGCACGGCTGGAAGAACGTCACAACCGTTCTCGGCAACGAGAAGGACGCGAAGCTCGAGGCGGGCGCGATCGACCTGGCGCTCATCCTCGACGTGTATCACCACTTCAACTATCCAGGCGAGGTGCTGGCGAGCCTGCGTAACTCTCTCAAGCCCGGCGGGCGTCTGGCGGTCGTCGATTTCTACCGCAGCCGCAAGCATCCGCGCATGACCAAAGAGCGCCTCGAGGAACACATCCGGCTCGACCGGGACGGCTTTGCCGCGGAAATCCGCGCCGCCGGGTTCGAGTTCGAAAGGCAGTTCGATCACCTGCCGCATCAATATGTGTTGATCTTCAAAAGAGACTGACGCCTGCAACGGGGTCAATCGCACGCCACGCGAAATCCGTAATCCGAATATTCGAGTTCGGGGGGGATGCTGCTGCGCGCCGCGCAACGCGCAATCTTGATCTGATGCCGCCAGGCGCCGCCTCGCGAGGATCGCCGCGTTCCCGAGGCCGGCCCGGCCGGATTCTCTTGCGGCGAGCACACGTAGTAATCGGGGTCATACCAATCCGAACACCATTCGTGGACGTTCTCGCACATGTCGAACAGCCCATAGCCGTTCGGCGCGGAGAGACCGACGGCCTCGGGCCCACGCAGCCAGCGTTCGGAATAGGCGGGGCGCGTCTCCGGCGGCTCATCTCCCCACGGATACAATTTGCCCACAACGCCGCCGCGCGCCGCCCACTCCCACTCCGCCTCTGTCGGTAGGCGAAACCGCCGGCCGGTTCTTGCGCTCAGCCATTCGCAATACGCGGCCGCATCCGGCCATGTGGGCCCGACAACCGGCAGGGTTGGCGCACAAAAATCCGCTGCGCTCCGGAAACGAGCAGGATTGCGGCCTGTCGAGAGCACAAACAAATCGTACTGCGCGTTGGTCACCTGAAAGAGGGCGAGGGAAAAAGGCGAGACACGAACGCGATGCACCGGCCGCTCCTCAGCGCGGCCATCGGCTTGCCCCATGTCGTACTCGCCCGCGGGGATCGCGAGCAGTTCAGGAATCTCGGGTAGGGGGTTGCGGTCGGGCATTAAGCCTTGGGGAGCCACGGAACTGGGAATTGGAACCACGGATGACACAGAGGAACACGGATGAATTTCCGGTCTATCTGCCCTCCCGTTCGGTTTCCAAATCGTTATCGATCCTTGTCCGTGTGCATCCGTGTGCATCTGTGGTGAAAAAAACTAAATCCTGCCGAACTCCTCCACGGCTTTCTTGATCGACTTGAATTTTTCAATGAACGGGTACATCTGGTGCTCGGTATGGTCGAGTTCCTGCGCTTTGGTCAGGATTTCCTTGGCGTTGTCTTTGGGCACCACGGCGACGCCGTCTTCATCGGCCACGACGATGTCGCCGCCGTTGACCTCGACGCCGGCGCACATGACTTTGCCGTTCGCGGCCACGAAGCGGTAATGATTGATCGAAGTCGACGGCACCGGCCCGTGGCTGAACACGGGAAACTGGATTTTGCGCAACTGCGGCGTATCGCGCACGCCGGCGTCGAGGATCGCCCCGGCGAAGCCGCGCACCTTCATCGTGGTTCCCATCAGCCCGCCGATGCCGGCGATATCTTTGCCGCCCTCGACCACCATCACGTAAACCGAACCCGGGCCGCCGTTGTCGATGGCGTCGAGCGCGCCCTGGAACGCCTTGCCGCCTTCTTTGTGCTCTTCCTTTTTCAGCAAGACGGTCACCGCCCGGCCAGCGAATTTCGAGGGAAACAGCGGCTGAATGTCGCTCGACATGTGCGAGCGGCGCCCCAGCACCTGCTCGACCGCGTCGGCGACCGAAGCGACCTCGACCAGCAGGTAGCCATCCAGCAGCGCGTCTCCGGTCTGCGCCGGCGCCGGGTTGTTTCCGGCGGTCCAAAGCGCAATCGCCGCCAGCAAAGCCAAAGAGGCCGACAAGATTTGGATACGTTTCATAGGTTCGCGATCCTCCCGGTGATTAGCGTGAGCCCGCATTCTAACAGTCTGGAAAACGATGCCCACACCCCGTTATACAAGGTGGACCTTGTTACGCTGGCTGGTTCCCGCGCTCCGTTGATTCCCGCAACCGATAAGCCCGGGCGCGGCGGTAGCAAGGCAGCATCCGTGATGTAAAGCAGGTTGGGCGCGGCTCCCGGCCGCTCCTCCGGGTTCGTTCGGGATTTTTGTCTCGCGAGCGCGTGTTGCCCGTGGCCGCCTTTGCTACTGTAGTCGCAGCCAGCACGTTCTTGCCAGCACGTTCTTGGAGGAGCCCGTGGCCAAACGACGATCCGGTTCCAACAGAACCTCAAACCGGCCAAGCAAGCCGAAGCACTCCCCGCCGCCCAAGGCGCCCAAAGCAGCAGACGCCCAGCCGCTGCAAAACAAGAAAACCGTACGCGATAACAAAGCCAAAACACGAGCCGCCGAGTCCGCCGCGGAGGCTAAATCCAAACCCGGCCCCGCGCTCAAGCAAGCGGCCACGAAAGCCAAAACTCCAGCATCAAAAAAGGCCAAAGCAACGCGCCCCCGCGGGTCTCGAGATGAATTCGTGCCCATTGTCGGCATCGGCGCTTCGGCCGGCGGCCTGGAGGCGTTTACGCAGTTGCTGGGGGCGCTGCCGAGCGACACCGGCATGGCCTTCGCGATGGTCTCGCACCTTAGCCAAACGCACAAAAGCATGCTCACCGAGCTGCTGGCCAAGACCACGTCGATGACCGTTTCGCAGGTCAACGAGACTACCCCGGTCAGAGCGAACTGCGTCTACGTCATTCCCCCCAACATGAACCTGTCGATCAGGGACGGGTTGATCGAGGTCAGCCCGCTCCCGTTGGACCGCCGCGCGCCGATGGCCATCGATTTCTTCTTCCGCTCGCTGGCGCTGAACCGTAAGAGCGGGGCCATCGGGGTGCTGCTTTCGGGGACCGGCACTGACGGCACGCTGGGGCTGACGGCGATCAAGGCCGAAGGCGGCATTACGTTCGCGCAGGACGAGGCGTCGGCGCGCTACGCCGACATGCCGCGCAGCGCGGCGTACGCGGGTTCCGCGGACTTCGTGCTTTCCCCGGAGCAGATCGCCATCGAGATCACGCGCATCGCTCGTCATCCCTACGTCAGCAGGACGCATGCCGAGCCCACAGTCGTAGAGGATACGCCTCAAGACGGGTTGAGCCAGATCTTTGGATTGATCCGCGGGGCAACGGGCGTCGACTTTTCGTTCTACAAGCCCACGACGATCAAACGCCGCGTCGCGCGCCGCATGCTGCTCCAAAAGATCGAACGGCTGGACGGTTACCTGACTTTCCTGGAGACGAACAGCGCCGAGCTGGAGGCGCTCTACCAGGACCTGCTGATCAGCGTCACCAGCTTTTTCCGCGACGAGGAGGCGTTCCAGTTTCTGCAGCAGGATGTCATCCCCAAGCTGGTGGCGGAGCGCCCGGCCGACGTGCCGATTCGAGCCTGGGTACCCGGCTGCGCCACCGGTGAGGAAGCCTATTCGATAGCGATCTGCTTTCTGGAGGCGCTCGGCGGGTACGGGCCGAATCCGCGGCTGGAGGTTTTCGCGACTGACGTTAGCCAAGGGGCCGTCAAGCGGGCGCGCGAGGGCTTCTATTCGGAAAACATTGCCATCGACGTCTCGGCCGAGCGCTTGCGGCGGTTTTTCGCGAAGACCGAGGGCGGCTTTCAGGTCAGCAAACAGGTGCGCGACGTGTGCGTCTTCGCGCCGCAGAACCTGGTGAAAGACCCGCCGTTTTCGCGCCTGGACCTGGTCAGTTGCCGCAACGTGCTGATCTATCTCGGGACAGCGCCGCAGCGCCGTGTGCTAACGACGTTTCACTACGCGCTGAAACCGGGTGGGTTTCTCATGCTGGGCGCTTCGGAGACTACCAGCGCGGCCGGTGAGTTGTTCGAGCAGCTCACGAAGAAGCATCGGATCTTCGTCAAGCTGCCAGCCTCAGTCCACTGGCAGTTTGTTCTGCCCCAGACGGACGTAGGCTCAGGAACTCGCCGGTTGCCAAATGGGCCGGGCCGCGATGCGCAGCAGGCCCCCGACGTTGGCAAGGAAGCCGACCGCGTCGTGCTGACCCGCTACTCCCTGCCCGGAGTGGTGGTTAATTCGGCGTTCGAGATCATGCAGTTCCGGGGACACACCAGCGCCTACCTGGAACCGTCACCCGGCGAAGCCAGCCTCAACTTGTTCCGAATGGCCCGCCGGGGTTTGGTCATCGATCTGCGCGCGGCCGTCTACCAGGCCAGGAAGAGCGGCTCGGCGGCCCGTAGGGAAGGGGTGGAGTTTGGCGTCAACGGCGGCATTCGCAGCGTGGACTTGGAGGTCATACCGCTCGGCAGCGGCAACCCGGCCGAAATCTGCTACCTGATCCTGTTCGACGACGTGACCGCCCGCGCGAAGCCGGCGCCCCAAAGCGCGCCCGAACCGGGTGGGCGCGGCAAGGGCGGCGCCCGCGGGGCGCACAAGGAAATCCAGGCCTTACGCAAGGAACTGGCCGCCACTCAGGAGGATCTGCATTCGATCATCGAGGAGCAGGAGGCCTCCAACGAAGAGCTGCAATCGGCCAACGAAGAAGTACTCTCCGCCAATGAAGAGCTGCAGAGCACCAACGAAGAGATGGAAACCGCCCGCGAAGAGCTGCAGGCCACCAACGAGGAGCTGACCACGGTCAACGAAGAGCTTCAGAACCGCATCACGGAGCTCTCGCTGGCGAACAACGACCTGCAGAACCTGATTGCTGCCTCCGACGTCGGGATGGTGATGGTGAGCCACGACTTGCATATCCGGCGCATCACGCCGACCGCGCAAAGCGTGCTCAACCTGATCCCCGCCGATGTCGGCCGCCCCCTGAGCCACATCAAGACCGACCTCAAACTCGCGGATCTGGAAAGCCTCATCGCGGAGGTCATCGATACGATCGTACCCATCGAGAGACAGATCCAGGACCTGCGGGGTAATTGGTATTCGATGCGCATCCGCCCTTATCGCACCGAGAACCAAAAAATTGACGGCGCCGTGCTGATACTGGTGGATATCGACACGGTCAAGCGCGGGCAGGAAGCCGAAGGCGTGTGGCGTGCGCTGGTCGATCCGCTGCCGGATTTCATTCTTAGCAGTGATCCGGAAGGCAAAGTTCTGTTTCTCAACCGTACCGTGGCCAGCCTGGCCAAACAGGTCGCCGTCGGGGATAACATCTATGATTTCCTTCACCGCCGGGATCATCCTAGCCTGACGCGATGCCTGCGGAAAGTCCTCTCGTCGGGCAAAGCCGCCCGATTTGAGAGTAGAGGCGGCGTGCTTGGCGGCCCGGTTGGCGGCCCGCTGCTGACTCAGGTCAGCCCCATCAAGAGCCAAGGGCGGGTGATTGCACTGACGATGACCACAGGAGTGCGCGACGAGCCTGAGGGAGCCCCCGAGTAGCGCCGAC
>JBBDWJ010000242.1:0-17746 GCA_040902925.1 Bryobacterales bacterium
TGGTCGTCGGGCAGGCCCTTGGGCGCGAAAAATCCGCTCCAGGCAGGAGTCCCGATCGCGTAGCCGAGTTCGTAGGTCGTCGGCGCATCCGGAAACACATCCGAGCGCTTCTGGTCGAGTACCGCCAGCACCCGCAAATGCCCCGATTCCACGTTCGCGACCACTTCGCCGACGCCGGCCACCATCGCGTCGACGTGCCCGCCCAGCAGCGACACTACCGCGCCGGAAGTGCCCGGATAGGGCAGATGCGTCACCTGTAGACCCGCCTCGCGCTGCAGCAGCAAAGTGTTGAAATGCCAGATCGAGCCGATGCCCGAGTTGGCCATGATCAACTCGCCGGGTTTGGCCCGCGCCGCCGCCACGAACTCGTCCAGCGTCTTCCATGGCGCATCGGTCTGCACCACCAGCGCCGGGGGAGTCCGTGAAACCAGGCAGATCAGCTCCATATCCCGGGGCCCGATGTCGGCGTAGCCCAGCGCCCGCACCATGGCAATTTCGACCGGCGCGTGCCCCAGCGTATAACCATCGGGCGCTTGCCGCGTCACGTACGAAAAAGCCAAAGCCCCGCTCGCCCCAGGTTTGTTTTCGCACACTACCGGGACGCCCAGGTCTTTCTCGGCCAGACTCGCCATGAACCGCGAAACGGTGTCCGAAATCCCGCCCGGAGAGGCCTGCACGATGAGCTTGATCTCCCGCGAGGGATAGGGCCCCGCGGCCTGCTGGCAGCCGCCCATCGAGAGGGCTACCAAAAGGCAAGCGAAAACAGGAATTCGGGGCATGCTGAACTTGTTGCGGCCGCCCTCGCAAGACGCCTGGTGGCGTCCGCCCGGGAAGCGCCCCGATTATATCAAGCAAGGTTCGCCGGGTCCCATTGCGCGGGGCCACCGGTAGCCCCCTTGCCCCATCGCGTACAATTTGTACTTTGACCTGAACCCTTGCTTTGCGGGGAGTCGGGTTGCCGTCCCCTCCGGCAATAGCATCGACACCCTGGGCGCTCTTGGCCCGGTTGGACTCCGCTTTCCTGGTTCGAAGAAAGAAGCACGAATGCCTCAGCGCAAAGCGGCGCCCCAGAAGGCGGCGGCGCCAGACTCGCACGAAAAACTGATCCAGACTCCCAAGGCGGTCGCCAAGCTCGCCGAAGGTTTTGCCGGACAGCCGGTGATCGCCTTCGACACGGAATTCCTGCGTGAGCGTACCTTCTTTCCCCAACTCGGCCTGATCCAGGTCGCCGACCGCGAGCAAGCCTGGCTCGTCGATCCCCTTAGCCTCTCCAAGCGCGACTTGCAGCCGCTGCTGGACGTCTTCACTGACCCCAAAGTGCTGAAGGTAGCCCACGCCGTCGAACAGGACCAGGAATGCCTCTACAACGGCTACGGCATCGTGGCCGCGCCGGTGCTCGACACCGCGGTTGCGGCGGCCCTCACTGGCCACGGCGACCAGGTCGGCCTCTCCAACCTGATGCGCAAGCTGTTGAACATCCGCCTCGCCAAAGGGCACACGCGAACCGACTGGCTGAAGCGGCCGCTGCCGGCGGCGATGGCCGACTACGCCCTGGCCGACGTCGAGCACCTCGTGGAAGCGGCCGAGAAGCTGCTGGCCGAGCTCGACGCGCGAGGCCGGCGCGATTGGGCGCTCAAGCTCTCGGAAGAGTTAGGCAACCCATCGCGATACAATCCTGACCCGGAGGAAATGACGCGCCAGATGGCGCTTTCCCGCCGCCTCGACGCGCAGGAATATACGGTACTGCGTGAACTTGTGGCCTGGCGCGAGGAGCGCGTGCGCAAAGCCGACGTGCCGCGCCGTTGGCTGGCTGAGGATCAGGTGCTGGTGAAGCTCGCTTCGGCCCAGCCCTCGACGCCCGAGGAGCTTTCGAATTTCCGCGGCCTGGGCTCGCGGATGCGCGATATCGGGGCCGATGGTCTGCTCAAGGCGATTCGCCGCGGTGCGGCCGCGCCTCCAGAAAAGCGCGTCACGCCGCCACGCCGCCTCGAATCCGACTCCGAGGAAACGCCGGCCCTGGCCGTGTTGAAATGCTTCGTCGGGCTGCTCGCGGGCGAGCACCAGGTGCCCGTGCGCTACCTGGTCGACTCCGACGCTTACATTCGCCTGTTGCGGGGGCGCTTTACATCAACAGCGGAGCTCCGCAAGTCGGGGTTGCTTTCACCGCATGCACTCGAATGGCTGGGCGAAGAAATCGTGGCTTTTCTCAACGGTAAGCGAGGCCTGAAACTGGCCGCGGGCAAAGCCGTACGCTACGAAGTGGAAGAAAGCTAGCAGCGCAAGCAGCGGATGCGCCAAGCGCGCACGTAGGGACGGCCAGCAAGTGGGGACGGGCGCTCCCGCCTGTCCCTCGCCGCAAAGCGGCGACTGTAGTTAACAGCCTGCAGCCTCACCACGGCACGCAGATGAACCTAAACAAGAACCAGGCAGCCTGCGACCATCAGACGCAGCCCCCAAAGGAGCCCGGATGCAAACAAAAATAAACCACATCAGCCGATGCTGGATGCTCTGCATCCTAATCACGCTTCTGCTGGGATGCTCGAGCACCCCAAACACCGCCGCCGAAAGCAAACAGGAAACCCTGGAAAAAGAGTTCGCCGCATCCATGGCCAACGTAGTCCTCGACGGCTCGTTCACGGTCAACCGCAGTGGCGATACAAGAATCCGCCAGGAGAAATACACCATAGAGTCGGTCTCGAAGGTCGGCGGCGACATCTGGATTTTCCAGGCCCGCATTCAGTACGGCGATCACGACGTCACGGTCCCGGTGCCCGTCAAGCTGCTGTGGGCTGGCGACACCCCGCTAGTCAGCCTCACCGACGCCACCATCCCAGGCCTGGGCACGTTCACGGCGAGAGTGCTGTTCTATCGTGACTCCTACGCCGGATTCTGGCAGCACGGCGAAGTTTCCGGGAATCAGTTCGGCCGGATCATTCGGGGAGGGCAAGCCGACACGGAGGCCGACCCCACCGAAGCAGAGCCTGGCGAAACAGCGCCCGCCGGAAACGACGAATCCGAAACCAAGAAAGAACCGCCGGCATCCCAGTAGGCGAGTAGAATAGGAGCGTCATGGCCGAGCAGCCGACCCGCCGCGCAGTCCTCGTCCAGATCGCCGCCGCCACAGCCGCCACCACAGCGTTGTCGCCGCCCTCGCTTCAGGCTCAAGTCTACACGCCGCAAAACCTGAGCGCGGCGCAGTACCAGATGCTGACAGCGCTCGTGGACCTGATCATTCCGCCGTCCGATACGCCGGGCGCAGCCGCTGCCGGCGCCGATCAGCTCATCGACGAGTCTCTGACGCGCGCGCAGCAGCGTCGCACGACGTTAACCGCCGGGCTCGAAATGCTCGAAAAGGATGGCTTCAGCGGCCTCGACCAAGCGGCCCGTGTCAACCTGCTCACCCAGTACAGCGAGGCTGCCGGCGAGCGCGGCGAATTTTTCCAGCTCCTCAAGGACATGACGGTCGATGCCTACTACTCGACCGAAATCGGCCTCGCGCAGGAGCTTGGCTACCAGGGCAACACCTACCTGCGGGAATTCCCCGGCTGCCAGCACGAGGAGCATCAGTAGTGGCGCAAGAGTTCGAGCACGACGTCGTCGTCATCGGCAGCGGCGCGGCCGGCGGCATCACCGCCTGGAACCTCACCCGCAAAGGCGTCAAGGTGTTGCTGCTCGAAGCCGGCGGACGTTTTTTTCGCGGCGATTTCTGGACGCACGTCTCGCCATGGCAAGCGCGCGAGCGCCGCAGCCGCGGCGAGCAGCCTCCGCAATTCGTGCTCGACCGCAACGATCAGCCCTATGAGTGGGCCGACGGCCGTTTCTACGATTGGTGGCGCGTGTGGGGCGTCGGTGGCAAGACCAACATCTGGGGACGCGTCTCGCTGCGCTATTCCGATTTAAATTTCGACGAGCCCGCTAAAGATGGATGGGAGATCGACTGGCCCTTCCGCTACAAAGACATCGCGCCCTACTACGACAACGTCGACAAGCTGATCGGAGTCTGCGCCGACGATTCGAACGAGCCCTGGCTGCCGGGCAGCGAATTTCACATGCCGCCGCCGCGCCCGCGCTGCGGCGAGATGCTGATTCGAAAAGCCGCCGCGCGCCGCGGCATCAAAGTCGTCAGCGGACGCCGCGCGGTCCTCACTCGCGATCACCGTGGTTTCGCCGCCTGCCACTACTGCGGCGCGTGCGGGCGGGGCTGCGACACAGCCAGTTTCTTCAACTCCGCCGATCACCTCATTCCGTTCGCCGAAAAAACCGGCAACTTGAAAATCATCGAAAACGCCGTCGTCGGCCGCGTGCTGGTCAACGATGAGGGCTTGGCGTCGGGAGTGCAATATTTCGACCGCCAAACAGGGGCCGAGCGCACCGTCGCCGCCAAGCGGGTCATCGTGGCCGCTTCGTGCCTTGACTCGACGCGCATCCTGCTCAACTCGAAGTCCAGGCAATATCCCAACGGCATCGGCAACGGCTCAGGCGTCATCGGCAAATACCTTTGCGACCAGGTGCGCTTCCATGTGCGTGCTTTCGCGCCCGAGCTGATGGGCAGGCCCTCAACCAACGACGACGGCATCAGCGGGGCTCACATCTACCTGCCGCGCTTCGACCGGCCTGGCCGCAAGAATGACTACTTGCGCGGTTTTGGCGTGCAGCTCTGGAACACCGGCTGCCACACCGACACGTCGTATGCGAAACAGTTGCAAGGCTTCGGGCTCGATTTCAAGAAGTCGGTCAAACAGCGCTACCCTGCGATGCTGCAGTTTCACCCCTACGCCGAAGTGCTACCGCGGGCCAGCAACTTCGTCACCGTCGAAGGCACGCAAAAAGACCGCTACGGACTGCCGGTTCTGCGCATCGACTACAACATCGGCGACAACGAGCACAAAATCGTCGCCGACGCCTACGACACCGTCGAAGAGATTCTCCACGAGATGAAGGCCGAGGCGCTGCCCTACACGCGCGGCGACATCGATTTTTTCGGAGCGGCGATCCACGAGCACGGCACCTGCCGCATGGGCCGCGACCCCAAGCGGTCGGCCCTCAACGGCCATTGCCAGATGCACGAAGTCAAAAACCTGTTTGTCGTGGATGGCTCCGCGTTTCCCACCGCAACGGAAAAGAACCCCACCCTGACGATCCTGGCGGTGGCCTGGAGAGCCAGCGACTTCATCGCCGAACAGATGAAGCGCAGCGACGTATAGCGGAGACGCTCACGTGGCCTGGCACGACTCGAGCCTTCGTGACGCGTCCGCCACGCCGCCGAGCTCGACGAGCAGCGGTGAGCCAGCCCCGTAGGGGCGGCATGGCAGTAGCCCGGGGCGCGAGCCCCGGGTGGAATACCCATTTAAAGATGGTTGACAGGGCGCTGCTTCGCGGGCGCAAGGGCTCGCGAAGCAACACCCTGTCCTCTGAGATTTTGTTCGAGTGCGCGGCGGCCGAACGTTCGAATCGATTGAGCTCCGAATCCTTCACGAAGCCTTCGCCGACCCGTTGACACCCTTCGCCGTGCTCTTTTTTGGCTTCGGTTTCACGACGTCGTAGATCTTCGCGATGGCCCGCGTGATGTCGAGCGCGTCTTCCTTGCTTCCCATCAGTACGCGCTGCGGCAGCCAAAACGAGTCCTTGCAGGCGCGTTCGGCTACTGGGCAGGGCTCGACGCGATGCGGCACGTTGCGAAACAGCGCGTTGGCATAAAGCGGATGCGGGTAAAACGGCCGGCAGGGAATGCCTTCGGCTTCGAGCGCCGCCACAAACTCGTCTCGGCCGATGCCGAACACGTCCTCATCGACGCGGCCGACAAGCAGATAAAGAGTCTGTACGTTGGCCCCCGCGGGCGCTGTCTGGAAATACAGGCCGGGCGCCGCCAGGCTTTCCTGAATCACCTTGAGATTCTCTGCCCGGGCGCGCACCTGCTCCGGCAGCCGCTCCAGCTGCGCCAGCAGCACCGCCGCCTGAAAGCCGCTCATGCGGTAGTTGGTGGCCAGCTCAAAATGCTCGAACCAGCCGCGCCCTTCGCGCCGTCCGCAATTGACGAAAGAGCGCGCCCGCTCGGCAAACCCCGTGTCGTTGGTGACTACAATGCCGCCCTCACCGGCAGTCATCGGCTTCGAGTTCTGGAAGCTGAACGTCCCCGCAAGTCCCATACTGCCGGCGCGCTGGCCGTGCCATTCGGCGCCGTGGGCGTGCGCCGCGTCTTCGAGCACCAGGATCTTGCGGTTCCTGGCGAGGTCGCCGATACGGTCCATGTCAGCGAGCACGCCGCCGAAATGGACCACGATCACAGCCTTTGTCTTCTCACTGAGGGCCGTCTTGAGCTTGCGGTAATCGAGGTTATAGGTGTCGGGCAGGATGTCGGCAAAAACCGGCACGCCGCCCACCCTCGCTACCGACGAGGCCGTCGCGATGAAGCTATGGGCTGGAACAATGACCTCGTCGCCCGCGCCGATTCCCGCCGCCTGTAGCGCGACCTCGATGGCGACCGATCCGTTCGCCGTCGCAATCCCAAAGTCGCAACTGTGCAACGCGGCGAAGAGCTGCTCAAAACGCCCCACCAGCTCGCTGTAGCCGCCCCAGCTCTCCGAGGCCAGCACCTGATCGAGAAGTTCCCGCTCGAGCGGCCCCGAAACCGGCCAGGAGGGAAAGGGCTGTTCACGTAAAGGTTTGCCGCCTCGAATCGCCAATGTCGCCATGTAGTCCTAGCTTAGGCCAACTGCCCTATGAAGTGAGAAACCGGGCGAGCCGATTGAACTCAAGCAGCGGTGTGCCTGCTTGCAGTCGATCCGCCGCGAGTGACGGACGAGGGCGCTCGCTGCGTCCCGAAACGAGTTGAATGAGCGGCTATTCGGAAAACAACCCCGCTCGTGGCTGCTCTTCCCACTGTCCAGTCGCGGCCCGGGCGGGGGCGTTGTCTCGGCGTTGTCTCTACGCTTGCCCCGGCTGGAGCGCCTGCCGAAAGCTTGTTTTGCCGGCGGTGCTGGTTTTGGCGCTGGCGCCGCCGTCGAACGGCCAACTCCGCAGGGCGCCCGATCCCGGGTACTCCCATTACGACATCAGGGAGCGTGCCGGCCGCGTCCGCACGCAATCCGCCACATCGCCTCCCGCTAACACGGCGCCGCCCGCGAACGGAGCCGCTGCCGAGACCCCAGGCCCGGCGCCGGCCTCCCCCTCTTCGGGGGCGATTTACTCGCTCCAGGGCCCGCTAACGGCGTCTCAACCCGGCGATCCCGAGGACATTGCGCGCCGCTTCCTCGACGCTTCTCGTCCCCTGCCGCGCGCGCGGTCCGCCTCGCCTCCGATGCCGCCGGATTTGGTCCTGTTGAGCCGCTCGCGCAGTCCGCGCCTGGGACTGACGCACCTGACCTTTCAGCCGGCCTACCGGGAAATCCCTTTTTTCGATGCCGAGGTTCAGGTCCACATCGACGATCAAGGGCGGATCTGGCGCCTGACGCGGCCGTGGACCTTCCTGCCCATCCCTGTGACCGATGAGCCGCGCTGGACGGCCCGCCAAGCGCTCACCGGCGCCCTGGAAGCGTTAGGCGAACAGGACCCGCCCCTGGCCGTTGCCGAAACCGGAAGCGACCCAGCGCAGGCTGCCGTTTTTCGTTCAGCAGCGTTGGTATCGCCGGCGGCCGTCAGCCTGACTTGGTTTGTGATCGGGCAACAGACGCTGCCGGCCTGGCAGATGTACGTCGACCTGGGCGGCGGCCAAGCCTACTGGGTCGTCGTGGATGCGCTCGACGGACGGCTGTTGTTCAGCCGTGGTCTGGTTCACCAGGAACGCCCCGAGGGCCTGGTATTCCGCGCCGCCGACCGCGCTAGTCCGTCGAAGGGACCGCAAACCTCGGAGTCTTTTGCCGGCTGGCCTGCTTCTCATGGCGACTGTCCGGCGGAAGTCTACCCGCAGCAATTCCGCTCCGGGCCCGCGCGCCAGCGCTGCTGGGTGGAAGGCCAACAGACGTTGGGAAACAACGCCGACGTCTGCCTTGACGCTGACGGCGACAATCTCTGCGACCGGAGGGCCCTCGCCGCACAAAGCCGCTTCGAGTTTCCTTTCCGGGATTCCTACGACCGGGCAAACGACGCCGCCGCGGACCGCGACGCCGCGCTCGCCAACGCTTTCTACTGGGCGAATTCGCTCCACGATTGGCTCTACCGGCTCGGGTTCGACGAGGCGGCCGGAAATTTCCAGGCCGACAACTTCGGGCGCGGCGGCGCGGCGGGCGATGCGGTCCGCATCGACCTTCAGGATCCGGCGGCGCTCAACAACGCCACGTTTACGGCCGCTCCCGACGGCATCGCGCCGCGCATGGAGCTGGGTCTGTTTGCCGGCCTGCGGCGCGACACGGCCTTCGACGCCGACATCCTTACGCATGAGTACGTCCACGGGCTCACGATCCGTTTGATCGGCGGACCCGCCAGCGCCAACGGCCTGTCGCTGTGGCAGAGCGGCGCGATGGGAGAAGGCTGGAGCGACGCCTACGCCGCGTCGTTCACCGGCGACCCCGTCATCGGCGAGTACGCCAGCCGCAACCCCGCCACGGGCGTCCGCACCGTCGCCTACGACCAAAGCCCCTACACCTTCGGCCGCTTCGGGACGCTACGCCCGACCGTGATCGCGAACTCGGGCGGCCTGCTTGTGGGGCTGCCGCAAGTTCACCGCGACGGAGAGATCTGGGCCACGGTGTTGTGGGACCTGCGCCAGGCCCTGGGCCGCGACGATTTCGAGCACCTGCTCACCGCCGCGCTCCATCTGACGCCGCGGCGGCCCTCGATGCTCGATGCGCGTGACGCGATCCTGCAAGCCGCCCAGGCCGGCGGACTGGGCGGCGCGAACCAGTGCGGCGTGTGGGCCGTGTTCGCCGCGCGCGGCTTTGGTTTTTGGGCGGCCCTCAATCCGATTCAGGACGGCCAGGCCAACGACACCGCGCTCAGCGTCTTCGAGTCGTTCGACTTGCCGGCCGCCTGCGGCGGACCGCCCGCCGCCACCGGCTCGATGCTGCTCGAAGAAGGCGCCGAATCAGCCGCGACATCATGGACCGCGGGCGGGCAGTGGCACCGCACCAGCCGCCGATCCGCGTCGGGCGCGTTTTCCTGGTGGTACGGCCAGGAAGCTCAGGGCAGCTACCAAACCGGCGCCCGCAACCGCGGCAGCCTGACCTCGCCGCCCATCGATCTAGCCGGCGCCACCGGTGCAATGGTCGAGTGGGACCAGTTTCTGCGCACCGAAGGCTTCAACCGCCCCATGGATCTCGGCGGGACTTTTGGGCCGTTTCTCAATGCCGATTCGGGCCGTCTGATGGCAAGCCCCGACGGCGGCGCAAGCTGGTGGGTAGTGACGCACCTCGCCCATCCGACGCCCGGCATTGGCTTCGTTCGGTACCGTGTGAACCTCAGCCACTTCGCCGGGCAGACCATCCGGCTGCGCTTCGACTTCGACACCTTCGATAGCCTCGAAAATGACCACGAGGGCTGGTACCTCGACAACATCCGCGTTGTCCGCCTCGGCCCCGAACCGCGGCGGCTTGCTGCCGATCCCCCCGCTTTGAGCTTCTTCGCCACATCCGGAGCGCCGCCGGCCCAAACCGTTAGGCTCTTCGCGCCAGGGGGAGCCCAGGGGCAGGGCATGCCCTGGACGGCGAGAGTCACCCAAGGCGCGGCCTGGCTGAACCTGTTGCCGGCGTCGGGGGTGACCCCCTCGTTCGTCCAGATCTCAGTCGCCCCCTTGGGGCTGAATCCCGGCATCCATCAGGGAGCGGTTCTTTTCCAAGCCGTGCAGCAGCCAGACATTATGACTACGATTGTAGTTAAAACGACGATAGAAGCTCCCGGCCCGCTGGCTGTGTGGTCATTTGACGAGGAGGGGCGCGGCCCCGGCATCACATTAGCCGACGACTCGGCGGGCGAGCATCACGGCGTAACACTCGGGCCAGGCACGCTGCACGTGGCCGGAGTGCAAGGAAGGGCCCGCATCTTTGACGGGGCCACGTCTTTTGCCGCCGTTCCCTCCGCCCAAGAGTTCTCCGGGCCGCGTGTGACCTTGCGGACCTGGCTGAAGCTCGAAGAGTACCCGAGCACCCTGGGAGTCGTCGCTTCGACGCTCGACCCCGAGACCCAACAGGGCTGGCTGCTGGGTGTGCTCGAAGCCGGAAACCTGGTGCTGTTGGTTCGCGGGCCCAAGGCCACAGGACCCGTAGGGGAGCTGCTGTGGCTGGTTTCGCCGCGGGCGCTGGCTCCCGGCGAATGGCGCGCGGTTACCGTCAGCCTCGACCTTACCGGCGGGGCAGCCGCGCTCTACGTCGATGGTCAACTCGAAGCAGCGGCATCGTTTACGGGATCCGCCCCCAAAGCCGGGCCGCTCACGTTCGGCAGGGCCTCATGGTGGGATGGGTACTATCTTCACTTTGCGATCGACGAGACGAGCCTAGTCGGCGACATTTGGACCCCGGCGCAGGTCCAAGCTGATCTCGCCAAATTCTCCCCGCCGGCCAGCGACGCTCCGGCGGCCCCCGTAGCACATTGGCGGCTGGGAGGCTTGGGGGCGGAAGCCACAGGCAGCCTTCACGACTACAGCAGTAGTAACCACGAAGCCGCCCTGCACGGAAACGGCCTCTCGCAACTCAGCGGCATGAACGGCAATGCCCTGCTATTCGGCGGCGCGGACTATGCGTCCGTCGCGCCGCATGGCGATTTCGCCTCCCCCAGCTTTACCTTTTCGGCCTGGATTCAACTGGATGCCTACCCGCGGGATTGGGGGGTTCTGTTCTCGAATTTCGATGGCGACTATCGCGGCTGGTTTGGCGGCGTACGCAGCGATGGCCGGCTCATCCTTTCGATCTGGGGCAGGCCCTCGTTTTCAAGCTGGGTCGTCTCGGAGGGCCGCTTGGAAATCGACCGCTGGCATCACGTAGCGCTCAGCTTCGACGACCTGTCGCAGCGAGCGTTTTTTTACATCGATGGGAAGCGGGAGGGATCGTTCCGGCCCGCCGCGTTCACGCCGCAAACAACGTCGCCGCTCACCATGGCGCGGGCTTCGTGGTTCGGTGGGTACTATCTGCGCTTCGCGCTCGACGAAGCGAAAGTCTTTGGGGTGGCGCTGCGGACCGACGAGGTTCAGCGCGAGTTTGAGAGCCGATCTGCGGCTCTCGTCCCGGCTCTCGCCCCCATCCGGAGTTTCAGGGTTTTGGGGCGATGAGAGCCTAAACGCGGTCAACGTGGCGACGCTGCGTCTCAGCTTCGGCGGCACCGCCGTGCGAACCGGTACTCGTGCCGCTCCCGGGTCGGCGAAGCCCGTCCATCACAGGCAACCCTGGCTGTGCATCACAGGCAAGATTGCCTGGCCACAAGGATCGCTTTGACCCGTTGGCATTGGCCATGAATCTGCTCATCGTTTACGGCAGCAGCGGCGGCCACACGGTCCGCATCGTCGACCGTTTGGTTGACGTGGCGCTGTCGCAGGAGCATCAAGTCCAGGTGATGGACTGCGAAAAAATGCCGTCGAGCTTTTCGACGCGCTTTTTTGACGCCGTCATCGTCGGCGCGTCGGTGTACTTTGGCAAGCACCATCCGGGCGTGGTTGGGTTCGTTCAAGCCCGCATGGACGAGCTGATTGGCCGGCCCTGCGCGTTCTTCTCGGTGAGTCTCGCCGCCGCGGCCGCCCGCCCCGAGGACCGTGCCGAGGCGGTGGAGTATGTCCGTGATTTTGTGCGCGAGACCGCTTGGCGGCCCGGGCTGACTGCGGTTTTTGCGGGAGCCTTACGCTACAGCCAGTATGGCCTGATGACCCGCGCCGTCATGAAAAACATCAGCAAGCGCGCCGGCGCAGACACCGACACGTCGCAGGATTTCGACTACACCGACTGGGAAACGGTGCGGCTTTTTGGCGAGGGGTTTCTCGACTGGGTGGGGCATGAACTCAGCGCCGGGCAGCGAGCCCGCGCGCACCATGCCCGGCGAGCCGGCCCCGCCCCAGGCCCGCTCCCTGCCCCGATGTAGCCCGCCAAGGCCGTCCGCCCGGTCCCGCCTGAACCCCGGCCGGTCAGCTACAGTCAGACCCAACCGTAGTCCGGTCAACCAAGAATCCGGCAAGAAATCCCCGTCAACCAGGGTCGGCTCAAGTGCGCGGGCGGTTGATTGCCCGTCGGCTCGTTCAACGGGCCGCGGCCTGCGCTTAGACCGCCAACTGAAAATTGGAGCCCTGGAGCCGGCCTTGTTTCCATTCAACCGATTCCACGGGCGCCGCGGATTCGGCGATGAACAGCCAGTACTCCACCTGGACGCGTCCGCGCGCCGGAATCCAACGAAATCCCGTTTCCCCGAACAGCGGTCCACGGTCCACCATGGCGCGGCGGCTTTCCGGAAACGGCGATACACCGAACTCCATGCCGCGCACGAAGGTCTGGGCGTTCCAGGGTTCCTGTTCACGGGAACGGTTTTCCTCCCAGATGCCGAGCCAAGGGAAATCGCTGCGTTTCCAGACATAGCCGAACACGGTTTTCAGGCCGGGGTTGTACGCGGTGAAATAGGCATGCTCGACGTCGCGGCTCATGAGGTGGGCCGTGTAGGCTCCGGAAACGGGCGTGTCCACGGTGATCCGCAAGTCGGTCTCGCCGCCGAGGGCCAACGGCGCCAGCGGCCAATCGAATTCCGCACCCTGGCGAAAACGGTCGTGTCCTGGCGAAAAAACGTCGGTGAGGACCTTGGATCGCGTGGCCGGCGCATGAAACACCGTCTTGCCCTTGGCCAGGAACGGCGGCCCCAGGGTGACGTGCTGCGTCCAGCCGACCGGCCGGTCCACCGCCGTGAGATTTTCTGCGGTTTCGGTGACGGTGACCACTTGGGAGCCTTGATTGAGGCGCAGGATACGCTCGATGCGCATCCCTGCCAGGGGCAGTTCGGCCGTCGCCGCCATTGCCCCGGCTTCGACAGCAACGTCCCAGTTCGCCACGGACGCTTCGCCATGCACGGTGAATCCGGCGCCTTGCTCGGTATCCGACGGCGGGCCAAAAAAATCGAAGCAAAGGTTGTGGCCGGCAATACCAGCGAGCAGGCGGGACTCGGGCCCGCGTCCGAACTGCGGGAAAGATCCTCGGCCGTACGAGGACGGCTCGATGGTTTCCCAGGGCGGGTCCCAAAGCGCGTTGACGCCGTTGCCCTTCAGCGTCATGGCGGCGATGTGTCCGCCGCCCGGGAGCAGCGTCAGGCGTACGCGGTCGTTCTCGAGGAGGGCTTGTTTGCGGCCGGTGTATCCCATCGGGGCGTAGGGTACCGGATTTCGGCGCGGTTTCGCCACGGCGTTTTTCGATCGCCGAAAGATTCCCCGATCACAGCCGTACTCGCGGAGCGAAACCAAATCAGCTCTTTCGTGATGTTTCCTTGCGCCCAGAAAGCCTCAAGTTGTAACTTGAAGCCATGGCATCCCGCGGTTTGAATAAAGTCATGTTGATCGGCAACCTGGGCAAGGACGCCGAAACGCGCTTCACCCCCAGCGGAGCCTCCGTGACGAACTTCTCAGTGGCTACGACGCGCCGCACCAAAGATCAGCAGACCGGCGAATGGAAAGACGAGACCGACTGGCACAACATCGTGTTGTGGCGGGCGGAGAACCTGGCCAATTACCTGCAGAAGGGCAAGCGGATTTACGTCGAAGGCCGCCTGCAGACGCGCAGTTGGGAAGACCAGAGCGGCAACAAGCGCTACATGACCGAAGTAGTCGCCGACGCGGGCGGCGTGATCCTGCTCGGCGGGCGAGGCGACGACGCCGGCTCGGGAGATGACTTCGCGCCTGCGCGGCGCACGGCCACGGCAGGAGCGCAAGGTGGCAGCGGCCCCAGCCCCAGCGGCCCCAGCCCCAGCGATGACGACCAGGGCATTACCGACGACGACGTGCCGTTCTAAAGTTGTGGGGAAGAGGGCCTACACGTCTAAGCAGGGCCAGTATCTGGCTTTCATCTATTACTCCACGAAGGTAAATGGGCGGGCTCCGTCGGAGGCCGAGATGCAACGATACTTCGGGGTCACGCCGCCGTCCGTCCACCAGATGGTTCTGACGCTGGAGGCCAACGGCTTCATCGAGCGGATTCCCGGACAAGCCCGGTCCATCCGCCTGTTGCTCTCACGCGAGGAGTTGCCGGATCTCGATGAACCGTCGCCTGGTGGATAACTTCTTTCTCCCCATCATCCCGTAGCCGGCCGGCCATTGCAGCCTGAACGTTCGCTGACCCGCCCTCAGACCCTGCAGGCGCCTACCCGCACCTGCCTGACGAGGTAACCATCCCTTATAGCAGGACGCCCTTTCTAGCAGCACCAGCTGCAAAGCTGGGATCGGGGAAGCGCTACCCCTCCGGCGAAAGCCCTAGTCTACCGGGAAGAACCTTTGGGTAAGATAGGGAGGGCAATTTTGCCCCGCTGACGAGTTTTCTCGGGTTCTACGGCCGTTTTAAGGCCTGCGGGCCCCGAAAAGCGCCTTCCAAGCAACACGCGGTGGCCCTTCCAGGAAGGTACGCCGGCTCAGAGGAGATTTTCTGCCGTGAACAAATGGGCAAAGCGGAGTCTGGCGATCCTGATCGGGGCGGGCCTCGTGTTCGTGGCTGGTTGGCGCGTGTACGAGATCAAGCAGGAGCAGGCCGACCCTAAATCGAAGAAAAAAAAGGGCGGCGGAGCCCGGGTCGTCAGCGTTGACCTGACCGAATCGAAGGTCGGCCAGGTTCGTGAGGAACTGCTGCTGACCGGCGCGCTCAAGCCGAAGGAGCAGGTCAACGTCACACCGCAGGCGACCGGCCGGGTGCAGGAGACCTACTTCCGGATCGGCGACGTCTTGCAAAAGGGCGATCTGATCGCGGAACTCGACGATGACGAGCTGCAGCAGCAGGTGCGCCGCGCCGAAGCGGCGATCGGCGTTACAGCCGCTTCGCTGACGCAGCGCAAGGCGGAGCACCAGAACGCCTTGGCGACGCTGCAGCGATCCGAAGACCTGTTCAAAGACGGCCTGATCTCACCCCAGGAATTCGAGCAGCAAAAGACCAGCGTGGCCGTTTTCGACGCCCAAACCAACTTGGCGGAGGCCCAGAAAACTCAGGCCGAAGCGGAGCTGCGCGAGCTGCATATCCGGCTCGCCCAAACCAAAATCTATGCGCCCATGAGCGGCGTGGTGTCGCAGCGCTACGTGGACGTAGGCGCCCTGGTCAACCCCAACACGCCGGTGATCCAACTCGTCAATCTGTCGACAATGGTGACGCTGGGCAACGTCCCAGAGCGCAGCATCGGCAAGCTGCGGGTGGGGAATGTGGCGATTGTCACGGTCGATGCGATACCCGATGAGCCATTTACGGGCCGCGTGGCGCGCATTTCGCCGGTGCTGGACGCGGCGACGCGTAGCGCCCTGATCGAGATCGATATTCCCAATGGCAACCGGGTGCTGAAAGCGGAGATGTTCGCGCGCATCCGGCTCGACCTGGGCTCGACGCGCGAGGCGACGTTGATTCCCCGTGACGGCCTGGTTTACCGCGGGCAGCAGCCGGGCGTTTACGTACTGGAAGGCGACCGGCCGGTCTTTCGAGCCATCGAAACCGGCATGACGCGGGAGGATCAGGTCGAAGTATTGGCCAATCTCGATGCCGGCACTACCATCGTCGGCCGCGGCGCCACGATGATCCGCGAAGGAGACCTCGTTCGCGCGGCTGGAGCGGGTGAAGGGGCCGGGCGCGAACAAGGCACGCGGGCCGGCGGCAGCGAGGAGCAGCGGCGTTCCGCCCGGAATCAGCCGCCGGCTCAAACCGGGGGCGCTACGCCCTCGGGCTCGACGAATTGAGTAGCGCCGGTTTTGGCCGGTGGCAGCCAAGGGGCGGCAGAGTTACTGCCGGGACGGTTGCGAAAGAAAAAACTGGTGAAGCGCGCTTCGGGAGGGGCGCGTGCCTAGCGAGAGGATCTTATGAGTATTTCCGAATTCTCCATCCATCGCCCAGTGACTGTGCTGATGGCTTGCCTGGTCGCCATCCTGCTTGGAGCGATCGCATTCTGGCGGATTCCGGTCGATTTGATGCCGGAAACCGAGTACCCCACGCTCAGCGTGAATGTGACGTACCAGGGCGTGGCGCCGGAAGAGATGGAAACGCTCGTGGCGCGCCCCCTGGAGCAATCGCTGGCCTCGGCGCCGGGCCTGGAGGAGATCACCTCGTCGGCTTCGGAGGGCAACGCCAGCGTCCGGTTGCGTTACTCCTACGGAACCGATCTAGACGAAGCCGCCAACGATTTGCGCGCCCGCCTCGACCGGCGCCGTGACGCCCTACCCGACGACATCGACCCGCCGACGCTTTACAAATTCGACATCTCGCAGTTTCCCATCATGTTCCTGACGCTGGCGTCGGAGAAGATGGATGCCAAAGAACTGCGGCATTTCGCCGAGAAGAGCATTCAATACCGCATGGAGCGTGTCCCCGGCATCGCCCAAGTGCGCGTCAGCGGCGGGCTGCGCCGGCAGGTTCACGTTAACCTGTCGCTGAAGAAATTGCGTGCTCTCGATCTGTCGATGGCGCAGGTGGTCCAGACGCTGCGGGAGGAAAACCTGAACCGCCCTGTCGGCCCCGTTCACGAAGGGCGTTATGAGGTTTTGCTGCGGACCCAAGGCGAGTTCAAAACCGTTGACGACATTCTCAGCGTTGGCGTCGAGAACCGCAACGGCGTGCCGGTCTATATCCGCGACATTGCGACCGTCGAGGACGCGCACGAAGACGTTCGCTATATGGTGGGCGTCAACGGCAAGCAGGCCGTGCGCATGTTCATCTACAAGCAGTCGGGGGCCAACACCGTAGAAGTGTCCGAGCAGGTGCACGAGGAGATCGCCAAGATCCAGCAGGACTACCCCGGCATTTCGGTCGATTCCCCCTGGGATTCGGCGCAGTTCATCCAGGCGTCGATCGACAACGTGAAGGGGGCCACCGTGGTCGGCGGTGGCTTGGCTGTGGTTGTGTTGCTGTTTTTCCTGCGCAGCCTTACGAGCACCCTAATCATCGGCACGGCGATTCCCATCTCGGTGATCGCCACTTTCGCTTTGATGTACTTCAACGGCTTCACGCTGAACACGGTATCGTTCGGCGGCCTGGCGTTGGGCGTCGGCATGCTCGTGGACAACTCGATTGTTGTCCTGGAAAGCATCTTCCGGCACCGCGAGGAGGGCAAGAGCGCGAAGGAAGCCGCCGTGGTGGGCAGCCGCGAAGTCGTCATGGCCATCACGGCCTCCACCCTGACGACGGTGGCGGTCTTTGTGCCGGTGCTGTTCATGGGTGGCTACTCGGCCCAAACGTTCCAGCAGTTGGCCTGGGTCGTTTCGTTCGCTCTGTTCTGCTCGCTGTTGATCTCGATCACGATCGTTCCCTTGCTGAGTTCGCGGTTCCTGCACGTCGGCGCCAAGGGCGGCTCCAAAGGACTGCGGAAGTGGGCCGGCGATTTCCAGGAGCGCATGGCGGATGGCTACGGCGGCATTGTGTCGTGGGCCCTGGATCACCGCGTGGTCGTCGGCGGTGTGGCCGTCGGCCTGTTTGCGGGGGCTTTGTACCTGTCGCCGCTCATCGGGGTCGAACTGGAGCCGGAGCTCGACGAGGGAACCCTCGATATCGAGGTTGAGCTGGAGCCCGGCACTCGAGTTGAGGTCACCAATGAAGTGAGCCAGCGGCTGGAGCAGAGGATTCGCGACAGCGTGCCGGAGGTCAAGTACACCATGACTGAAGCCGGCAACATCGGGTTTGCGCTG
>JBBDWJ010000243.1:0-17412 GCA_040902925.1 Bryobacterales bacterium
CGCATCGTGCAGGGTTCGTACTTCAAGGCGTTGGGTATACGGCTCGTCGAAGGCCGCCTGTTCGGTCTGCAGGACCATGCGGATTCCCCGCCGGTGACGATCGTCAGCGAGTCTCTCGCCCGCCGGCACTGGCCTGATGCCAGCGCCGTCGGCCAGACCATCCACGTCGCGCAAGCCGATCGAACCATAGTGGGAGTTGTCGGCGATACTCGCCATGACCACCGCATCGCTTCTTCCGTCAAATCCTATGTCACGCACGATCAGTTCGCCGCAGACCGCAATTGGGCGCTCATCCAGGTGGTGAAGGCCGAAGGCGATCCGGCTGCGCTGTTCGCTGCGATCGAGGCTGAGATCGCAGCCATTGATCCCACGCTGGTGGTGCATCACGCGAGCCAGCTCGAGGAGATCGTCGCCGGCGCCATCGCCCGCGAACGCTTTGCGATGTTGCTGATGTCGGCCTTCGGCTGGACCGCGCTGTTGCTGGCCGTCATCGGCATCTACGGTGTGCTGAGCTACGTGGTCGCGCAGCGCACGAGAGAGATCGGCATCCGCATCGCGCTCGGAGCGCGGAGCCGTGAAATTCTGGCGTCCGTCCTCGGCCGCGCGGTCCGCCTCACCGCCGCGGGAGCCGTCGCAGGATGCGCCGTCGCCGCGCTCGCCACCTGTTGGCTCGAAAGCCTGCTGTATGAGATTTCGCCGACCGATGCCGCGGTGTTTGCTGGAGTTGCCGGCCTGACGATTGCGGCGGCGGTTCTTGCTTGTGTCGGGCCGGCCGCGCGGGCGGTCAACGTCAGTCCGACCGAGGCGCTGCGCCAGGAGTAGAAGCGTTGCGCCAGAAACAGGGCAGCGCGTGAGCAAGCCGTGGCCGGCAGGCCGTCAATCGGCCGTAACGGCGTGCTGCAATATCGCCGAAGGCGATCCGAGCCCTACCCGCAAGGGTGGGGCCACGCTGTGTGGAAGTGCAGCCCAGGCCTCTCCGCAAGGAATTATCGAAGCCTCGCTACAAGGAACAGTGAGCTTCTCCGCAGGAATCAACGTGAGCCGATGGTGGCCTCACCCTAGCGGGTAGGGCTCGGATCGCCTGCGGCGATATCGGGAATCACAGAGGTCCGCCGCAGTAAGGCGCCGTGATTCACAAACGCCAGAGTATGCGACGCGTCTAAAGCATCGAGATCACCAAGGCAAACAACATGTCCACAAAACCAGACCGCAGCGAAGAAGACTTCGGAGCAGAGATCCAGGCGCACATTGAGATCGAAGCCGACCGGCTCGTCGCCGAAGGCATGGACCGCGAGCAGGCCCTCGCCGCCGCCCGCCGCGCCTTCGGCAACGTCACCCACAGCCGCGAGCGCTTCTACGAATCCAACCGCTGGATGTGGTTCGATCACCTGAAGCGCGACATCCGCTACGCCTGGCGTCAAATGAAAAGCTCGCCGGCCTCGACCGCCACTGTGATCCTGTCGCTGGCGCTCGGTATCGGCGTCAACACCGCCATCTTTTCGCTCGCCGACCAGGCGCTCTGGCGCGCGCTGCCTGTCGAGAAGCCCGAGGAGCTCGTGCAACTCGACTGGAACGGCCGCTTCATCGGCGGCGGCAACGGCTGGGGCAGCTTGCTGCCGTATCTGTTCTACCGCGATCTGCGCGCCGAGAACGATCTCTTTGTCGACCTGTTCGCGCGCTCGCCGGCTGACGTGAGTGTCTCGACCGGCGACGTCTCGGAACCGGTCACCGTCGATATCGTGAGCGGCGGCTACTTCTCGACGCTTGGTGTGCGCCCGGCCGCCGGACGGCTGATCGGCGATTCCGACGACGTCGATCCCGACGCGCACCCGGTCGTCGTTCTTTCTTACGACTATTGGCGCACACGCTTCGGCGCCGACCCCGCGATCGTCGGTAAGCAAATCCAGATGAATGCCTACCCGATGACGGTGATCGGAGTCGCCGAGCAAGGGTTTCAGGGAACGGACTGGAGCGTCGTGCCGGCAATCTGGATCCCAACGATGATGAAGCGCCGCGCGACGCTGGGCCAGGACTCGCTCATGGACCGCAGAACCCGCTTTGTGCACGTGTTCGGCCGGCTCAAGCCCGGTATCAGCCGCGAGCAGGCAGCGGCGCGCCTCGAACCGTGGTTCAAAGCCTACCTCCAAGCGGACACCCAGCGCGAAGGCTGGCCGCAGACAACACAGCAGCAGATGACGGAGTACATGGCGTCGCGCCTCGACGTGCTGCCCGGCGCGCAAGGGCAATCGCGCATGGGCAGGCAGATCCAGCAGCCCATGCTGGTGCTGCTGGCGGCGACGGCGCTGATCCTGCTGCTCGCCTGCCTCAACGTCGCGAACCTGTCGCTCGCCAGGACGCTGGCCCGCCGCCGCGCGACCGCGTTGCGGGCGGCTCTGGGAGCGTCCCGCCGGCGCATCCTGACCGAACAGTTCGTCGAGAGCGCGTTGCTCGCCGCCGCGGGATGTTTAGCGGGTGTGTTGCTCGCGCCGCCGGTCGGCCACGCGATTCTGTCGTTCTTGCCGCAGCAGGGCGCGTCCGGCACGGCGTTGGACGCGGGCATTGACCTTCGCGTCCTGCTGTTCGCTTTGGCGGTGGCCGCGCTGACTACGCTTGTTTCCGGGCTGGCGCCGGCGATCTACGCGGCGTCGGTCCGGCCCGTAACCGCGCTGAAGCAGCAGTCGCTGGCGGTAGCGGGAGGTCTCGGCCTTCGAAAGGCGCTCGTCGTGGGGCAGTTCGCGCTGGCGCTGATCCTGCTGGTCGGCGCGGGTCTGTTCGTCCGCTCGCTCGCAACGCTGCGAGCCCAGGGAACCGGTTTCGCAACGGCGAATCTGATGACGTTTCGCCTCACCCAACTCGGCTATGGAATGGGCAACTATGAGTCGAAGGCCCTGAGCCAGCGGCTGCTCGCCGCCGTCGAATCGCTGCCGGAGGTCGAACACGCGGCCGTCGTTATGCGGGACATCCTGACAGGAGGATCGTGGAACAACTTCGTTACCGTCGAGTTCGGCGAGCGCATTGCCACCGAGGAAAGCATTCCAATGAACGCGATCAGTCCGGACTTCTTCGAGACCCTCGGCGTGAAGGTAACGCGCGGCCGCAACTTCGACAGCCGCGATGCGCAAGACACCGCAGAGTTCAACCTGCGGTCGGCCATCGTCAACGAAGAATTCGTTCGCAAATATCTCAAGGCGGCTGAGCCGCTCGGCGCGCGAATCGGCTTCGGCGACCGGCCCGACACCGTCGCGGACATTGAGATCGTCGGCGTGGTGACGACGTTCCAAGACCGCGGCCTGCGCGAAGCCGAGCCGCAGATCTTTTTCCCGTTGTGGGAGCTGCCTTCCGGCGGCGGCGTGTTCTACCTGCGGACGCGCAGCTCCTCGCAAGCAGCGGCAGGGGCGATTCGGGCCGCCGTGCGCGAGGTCGACCCGGCCTTGACGATCATGTCGCTGCGAACCATCGACGCTCAACTCGACCGCATGCTCATGACCGAACGTTTGCTCGGGGCGCTGGCCGTGGCGTTCGCGGTCATTGCGACGCTGCTGGCGATGATCGGCCTCTACGGCGTGCTGTCGTTCTCAGCGGCGCGCCGCACCAAAGAAATCGGCATTCGCCTGGCGCTCGGCGCGCCGCGCTGGTCGGCCGGAGGGCTGATTGTCCGCGAGGCGGCGATGCTAGCGGCGCTCGGCCTGGCGATCGCGCTGCCGGCGTCGTGGGCGCTGGGCCGCTTCATCGAAAGCCAGTTGTTCGGCGTGCGTCCAATGGACACTGCTACCATCGCAGCCGCCGCCGTGGTGCTGCTGCTTGTATGTTTGCTCGCCAGCGCGGTTCCCGCGCGAAAAGCCGGCGCGGTGAATCCACTGGATGCGTTAAGAACGGAGTAATAGCTCGCCGTGGGTGGGCATTCTGCCTGGCGCCCGGGGGACAGTCACCCCTCTCGAGCTCTTTCCGCCTCGGGAGCAAGTGTGTCCAGGGGTGACTGTCCCCTTGCACTCAGGTTGTATCTCAAATGAGATACAATAGGGGCGGATGCCAAGCCGAACGACCAAGACCCAGATGATCCATGCGCGTGTCGATCCCAGGCTCAAAAAGTCGGTCGAGCGCATCTTCTCGGACATCGGTATCTCGACCACCGAGGCCATCCGGCTTTTTCTGAACCAAGTCGTGTTGCACCGCGGGTTGCCATTCCCCGTCGTCGTGCCCAATGAAGAAACACTCGCCGCCATGCGGGAAGCTAACTCTCCCGAGACGCTGCGGCGTTACGGCTCGTTCGACGAGCTTCGCCGCCAACTCTGATGCCGCTGGCCCTTTTCACGACGACCGTGTTCGTGAGGGATCTGCGCCGCGTCAGGAAGCAAGGCAAAGACCTGGACAAACTCGAGGTCATCGTTGACCTTCTGCAGGACCAGCTACCGCTACCCGCCCGCTGCCGGCTCATCGGTTGCGCGGCAGATGGGCGAATCATTGGGACTGCCACATCGAGCCGGATTGGCTTCTGCTGTACAAGCTGACGGAACAGGATCTCATTCTCGTCCGTACCGGCAGCCACGCTGAGCTTTTTCGGTGATGGGCGCCCCGGGGGACAGTCACCTCTCTCGAGCTCTTTCCGCCTCGGGAGCAAGTGTGTCCAGGGGTGACTGTCCCCTTGCACTACCTTGCACTAATACACGACCGCCAGCGAATTGCAGCGAATTAAGCCCGGTGCATCGAGAACGTAGTTAGCCTCGTTGCCTCGAAAGTCCGACGGCTGCAACACCTGGCGGTGCGAGCGTTCCCCCGCCGCCGTCTCATAGCGATAGGTCACTTCGATGGGACCATTCAGCTTCGATCCATCATTCACCTTGAACCGAACCGTGTTGAATCCCTCGAAGATCTGCGGAATCGACATGATGCCGTTCTCGAAGTGGGCTTCCAGTTGCAGAGCGCTGAGACCTGAGGCCGTGCCGCCACCGGTGGCCTTTACACGCAACTGAAAACGATAAATACCGTGCAGGCTCACATCGCGCCCGTTGAAACGCTCACGGCCCAGAGCAACTTCGAAGCGCCCGGGCGCCTCGCTCAATGTTTGCCATGGCGACCAGACGTCTAGCTGGTCGCGGTTGCTGGCTTTAGCCTGCAAAGTGCGCATCTCGATCGTCGCGTTTCCCGCCAGCTCGCCGCGCAGCGTGCCGTCCACCAATACATACGGCGAGTAGAAATCGAACGTGGCCGAGCCGGCAGTTTGGCCGTCGGCGGTTCGCAAATAGGGAGCCTGGGCGGAGTGAGCCAGATTGGAATCCGCGGTCAGGATTTCCAGGAACCTCGCATCACTCAAATCCGGTTCGTAGGTGAGCCGTCCCCAGGCCTGGCCGATCGTTTTACCGCCGGCGACCTGGTCGTTGTAGCCTTCGTCGCTCGGCACGGTCGCAAGATACGGCTTTGCCTTCTGATAGTTCGGGTCGTGCTTCGGCCAGTTGCCGTCGTTCATGGTCTCGGTCACGCGGTAGAAACGGCCCGAGGGCAGGAAAGCTTCTTCTTTCCTGGTATGCTCGCCGGCAGGTACATAGAATTTCCGCGCCGAGTTGTCCCAAAATCTCTCGATCTTCATGCCGGGCGGCAGCCGGAAATCCATGTGGTGAAAGGGCGTGCCCGGCTCATATTGGCGGTTCCCAAAAACGCATTCGACGGGCTCTCCGGCGGCGATCCAGGCCGGTTCGTCGGCGAAGTAGCGCGGATTGATCAGAAACGCCCGCTCCCATTCCAGCCCGAAAAACTCAAAAAACGGCTGACTGCGGTTGCGGTAGGTTTGATTCTTCCGGATATTGCCGTCGTCTCCGACGGCGGCCCAATCGAGAATTCGAGCATCCGGCGCATCGCGGTCGACGAGGTAATAACCGTAGCGCGGGTCAAAAGCGCCCCACCGGCCATCGAGCCGCAGGCGGTACATCGTGTGATAGCCGCCGTTGTCATGCTGCACCACGACGCGTTCGGCCGAGGATGCATCGCCGCTGTATTCCTGCCAGGCGGCCTCGGCGATGCGGCTGGTCGTGTCGCAGAAGCCCCAGCCATAGACGAACAGTTGCTTGTGTGCGTCGAGGACGGGCCGTTCCTTGCCGTATTCGCCTTCGTAGGCCTGAATCATCCCGCCGGTCGCCATGCGGTTGAACAGCCGCAGCCAGCGGAAAAGTGCCTTGCCGCGCTCGGTCTCCGAAGCTTGCTCGACGCCTTCTATTCGCATTACGTCTCGCGTCCATTCGGCGAGATGGGTCGTGCGCGGCCAGCGGTCCGTGGACACCAGCGGCCCGGAAACGCTGCCGGGGTTTTGCGCCAACGCGGCAACGCTATGGCAGGCCAGGAAGAGAACGGATAAAGTTTGGAACCGCATCATGATTTTTCGGGACGTGATCTTAGCATAGGCCCGGGTAACTCTCGCCGCGACGAACTGCTATCCCTCATTCGCTGTATACGAACCACGGGTAGCGGTCCACGGGGAGCGCTTCCCGTTTCACCGCCAGGCACCAGCTCTGTTCGCCGCGATGCTCGGTGTCGTAGCCGTTGTCGCGTAGCAGGGCGAGCAGCGGGCGATGCGACTCGAATTCCGCGATAAACGTGGTGAACAGCGACTGCACTTCGAACCCCGCCGCCTTCACGAGCTCGCCGAGCTCATGGGCTGTGTATTCACGCATGTGCCCCACTTCGGGCTCGCCTCCCGGGCGCTTGTAGAGGAAGAAGATCTGCGGATTATCGTGGCCGTCGAGCGTTTTCGCGACGCTTGTGATGCTGCCGACGTTGGGCGTACTGATCAGCAGCCGGCCGCCCTCGGCGAGCACACGCCGGCACTCGAGCAGCGTGTGCATCGGGTCGTAAAGCATGTGCTCGATGACCTCGCCGGCAATCACGAGATCGAAGCTCCCATCCTCGTAGGGGAACCGGTCGCGCTCGGCGTCGAACAGGTCAACGTCGCACTCGAAAACACCATCGGGGAACTCGATCCGCTTGCGGTCGGTTCGGCCGGGCGGCCCGTAGTACGCGCCGCGAACCTCGCGGTAGCCGCAAAGGCGTTCGAGAAACGGCGTGATCTGCAAATAGCAGCCGAGCTCGAGCACGCGGCCGTTCGAAGCCGGCGGCGGCGCCAGCGCCAGGGTCCGCGCCAGCCGCGGGATGTGCTTGGCGAGATACTCGCGCGACGGGTCGTCGGGCGTCGGAAGCTGGCGCAGCGCACGCTCGGCGGCGCGCAGCCGCTGCGGATCAAACGGTTCCCGGCCAGAGTCGACGGCGGGTGAGAGGTGGTAGTTGAGTTTTCGAAGCAGGGTGCGCACGAAACGCAGATGAAGGGGCAGAGGCATGTGGGTTTCGAATCGTCGAATTGCATCAAGGTAGCACGCGCCGCTGGTTGGGGTAGGTATTGGCGGCTGGCCTGCGCCGAACTCAATGGCCTGTAGAGTAAGTGTTTTCAACACTCTCCGCAGCCAGCTTGGCCAGGAATCCCCCAGGTGTGGGAACTCCCAAAGGGAATGCCGATGAACCTCAAGATGCTGCTTCCGGCAGCTTGGAGTGCAAGTTCCGGCACGTGTCACGATCTCGTTTTGCTCGGTACCTACACGAACACTCAGGTCCTTCCCCGATAAGGAATGGCGCAGGTCCTTGCCCGGAAACGTGACCATTGGCCTATTGCCGGGAGCGGCTCGCGGATGCACACTAGGATGGGGAACGTCCCTCGGCACAAGGGTGTTGTGGCCGCGCTAAGTGCGCAACCACACCGCTGTGGCGGGCGCCCGAAGTCCGCGCCGCAACCCTCGCGGCCGCACGGCCAGGATTCAGGGGCTCAAGCGCCCGGCACGCAGACTGAAGCTCATGATTGAAGCGCCAAGTTCAGGTCTACCGGAATCGTTCTCGACAGCCCACATCGAGCGCTTGCGGACTACCTACGCCCGCGTTCTGCCGCTAATCGGGATCTGGGTCGCTACTTTTCTGCATACGGATTGGAGCCGGGATCCCTGGGGCGTTGTCGCCAACGGTTGGATCACGGTGACCTTGTTCGCGGCCTGGGCTGTTTTGCGCTGGTCGAAGCAGACTCTGCCGATCCTGCGGGGCACGCTGTGGCTGGCGTTCGCGGGCTTCTGCGCCGGCGTCTTCGTTGACCACAATGGAGGCGCTCACGCCGCGCTGGACGCACCCGCGGGCGGCGAAGACTATGGTCTGGCCCTGCTCATCATTGCGGCCCATACGCTCTACGCCCCCACCGGCGCCCGGCTCGTCGCCATTTTCCTTTGGCTCGGCTCGGCGGCTACGGCGTTCGCCGGATTCGCCACCGCCTGGTTCTACGGCAGAGCGATTCCTGACGTGACCGGCGATGTGTTGCGCTTCGCGCTGGCTGGAGCGATCGCCGTCAGCTTGCTCGACATATTTACGCGGCTCAGTGGCCTGCAAATTCGTTCCACCGTCCAGAATTCTCTGCTCAAGCGATACGCGCTCACCGATTCGCTCACCGAGCTGCCCAACCGCCGGGCCTTTCAAGCGTCGTGCGAAAAAGAGTTCGCGCCGGCCTCTCAAGCCGGCCGCCCGGTGAGTCTCATCGTGCTCGATATCGACCGCTTCAAGCAGATCAACGACGAGCACGGGCATGAGGCCGGGGACCGCGTGCTGCAACAGCTTGCACAGGTCGTGCGTTCCGTCATCCGTCCCACGGACTATCCGGTCCGCTGGGGAGGGGATGAATTTGCGGTCCTGCTTCCGGACTCGCATTTGAGTCATGCCCGGTTGATGGCTGAAAGAATCCGCCTCACTGTCGAGTCGTTTCCCTTCGACACCGGAACGGTGACGGTGAGCATTGGTACGGCCCAACTGTCGGGCGACAACTCGTTCGGCTCTCTGTTTCGCCGCGCCGACAAGGCGCTCTATCAGGCCAAGGGCCTTGGCCGTAACCGCATCGAGATCGATCAGACCGATTCCGAGCACGCCGCGTCTGTCGAGCGGCTGCGGCTGGCGCTGCACGAGGATCAAGAGCTTCCCAGCGAAGCAAAGCCCGCCGGGACCCCGCCATCAGCGGCCGCCTAAGATTCTCCGCGGCTCTTGACTAACCCCGGGCTTGCGTCGGCGGGCTGAGTCCGCCGGCCTAGCGGCTGTTTTCAAGCCAGCAGACTCCGGGCGATGATGTTGCGCTGGATCTGGTTGGTTCCTTCGTAGATTTGCGTAATCTTGGCGTCGCGGTAGAGGCGCTCCACCTCTTGGCCTCGAATATAGCCGCTGCCGCCGAAAATCTGAACGGCGTTGGAAGTGTGCTGGACCGCGGCGTCACTCGCAAAGCATTTCGCGATCGAGCACTGCATGGTCGCCCGCCGGCCGGCATCATACTCTACGGCTGCGGACCAGGTCAGCAAGCGCGCGGCTCGCGTGTCTTTGGCCATGTCGGCGAGCATCCATTGCACGCCCTGAAATTCGGCGATGGGTTTGCTGAATTGCTTGCGCGTCTTGGCGTAGTCGACCGCGGCGTCGAGAGCTGCTTGCAGAATGCCGACCGCCAGAGCCGCAATCCCGATGCGGCCCTTGTCGAGCGCGCTCATCATCATTGGGAATCCGCGATTCTCCTCACCGAGCAGCGCTTCCTGGGGCAGTTCTACATTGTCGAAATGAAGCGCCCCCACCTGGGACGCGCGCTGCCCCATTTTGCGCTCTTTGCGGCCCGCCGATACACCCGGCAGGTTGCGGTCGGCGACGAAAACGCTCATGCCGTGCTTGCCGCGCTCTTTGTCGGTTCGCGCCAGCAAAATGGCGTAGTCGCAAACCGGCGCGTTGTGAATCCAGATCTTTTCGCCGTTGAGACGCCAACCTCCAGCCGTGCGCTCGGCCGTCGTCGTGATGGCCGAGACGTCGGAACCGGCGCCGGGTTCTGTGATGGCATAGGCGCCGCGCTTCTGAGCTTGAAGGGTCGGTGCCAGGTAGCGCTGCTTTTGGAGCGTCGTCCCGTATTGGCTCAGCAGCGTGGCGAGCAGCTCGACGAGCCCGCATTGGTCCGCAACTGACGAGTAGCCGCGCGAAAGCTCTTCCATGACCAGCGCGTACGAAAGTGTGTCGAGCCCCGCGCCGCCATCGTCCTCCGGCGTCGTAATGCCGAACAGGCCGAGCTCGGCCATACGCTGGTAAATCTCTTCGGGAAACCGCTCGCGCTCGTCGAGATCCTCTGCCGCGGGACGGATCTGTTCATCCGCGAAACGCGCGGCCGTCTCGCGGACTTGGTTTTGTTCCAGAGAAAGGATCATGGAATTGCGCAGTGAGGACCTGTACTCGCGCCGGGCATGTACTCGCCGGGAACCTCTTCATCGCTCGCGGCGCAGCAGCCAGCACGATGGCCGCAGCGTGTTGTCAAACCAGGTTGCGCGTCCGCGCCACTTCAGTGATAGCTTGCGCCGCCACCTTCACGGTTCGGTCGAGAGCCGGTCGCGGGGCGATCAGCGGCGGCGCCAGCTCGAACGCCGTTCCGATGGCGTTGACCAGCACGCCGAGCTCACGCATGCGCCGCACCACGGCGGCTACCGTGTCGTCGGTGAATGCGGCCTTGGTTTTCTTGTCGGCGGTGAAGTCGACGGCAAGCCACATGCCCAATCCTCGAACCTGTCCGACGATGGGATGTGTTTCCAATTCCATCTTCAAGGCATCGAGGAAATACGCGCCGTTTTCCTTCGCTTGAGCAACCAGGTTTTCGCGTTCGTAGATGGCGAGGCACGCATTCGCGGCCGCGACGGCTCCCAGGTGTCCGCCGAAGGTGTGCAGGTGAAGGAAAATGTCGAGGGCTCCGGCGATCTCAGGAGTCGTCATCACCGCGCCCATCGGGGCGTACCCCGCCGTCATCGCTTTGGCCAGCGTGATGATGTCGGGCTCGATTCCGAAATGCTGGATGGCGAACCATTCGCCGGTCCGGCCGAAGCCGGTGATCACCTCGTCGGCGATGAAAACGACCTCGTATCTGCGGCAGATCTCCTGCACGCGCTGCAAATAACTGCGCGGGGGAATCTGTACCCCGTTGGCCTGCATGATTGGCTCGGCGATAAAAGCCGCGACGTATTCCGGACCCTCGTGCTGGATCTGCTGCTCGAGATAGTCGGCGCAGAAATCGGCGTAGGCTTCCTCCTCCATGCCAAACGGATTGCGATAGCAGGTCGGCGCGGGAATGTGGGAATGCCCCGGCACGGCGGGTTCGGATATATGCCTCATGTCGAGCCAGTCGCTCGCGCTGAGCGCTCCCATCGTGGCGCCATGATAAGCGCACCACCGCGAGATGATCTTGCGCGCGTGAGGCTTCGATCCGTGGCTTCGCTGGTACTGCCTGGCGAGCTTGAAGGCGGTTTCCACGGCTTCGGAGCCGCCGCTGAGAAACATCGTTTTCGAGAGTCGCCCTGGCGCCAGTCGAGCGAGCGTCGTGGCGAGCCGCACGGTCGGTTCCGACAAGTTGTTGCGTGTGCCGATGTAGTGGAGCGTGGCGAGCTGCTCGCCGACCGCGCGCGCAACTTCCTGATTCCCGTAACCCAACGTATTGGCCCGCGTGTGCGCCGAAATCATGTCGACGTAGGTTTTGCCCTTGCTGTCAAACAGCTCGATACCACTGCCATGCGTATAAACTTGCAGGCTGTCTTCGTTAAGCCCCCGCGCCGGCGTCATCGGAAGCAGGCAGTACTCGAGCGCATCGCGCGCCAGATCGCGAGTCTCCGTCGGAATTGTTTGGGGATCGGCCATCGTTTGTCCTTGCTGTCGAGTAAGGCGGTAATTAGCGCCGACGTTGCTCTGCTGTTCGCGCGCTTTGACCATCGTAAAGATGCTTCGTCCGCGGAAAATCGCCGCAGGCGATCCGAGCCCTACCCGCAAGGGTGGGGCCGCTTTTTCAGAGCGTTCGATGCGCGGACGTTGGCGCAGCTTTCGGTGAACACTTACTAAAACCTCGATTGTAGCGCGCCGGCCGGAAACGCCTGGACGCGAAACGCAAGCCCAATCCAGATCAGGATAGGGATCAGCTCGGCAAACGCCGCCGTACCCCCGCCACCCAAAGCGCCAGCACGCACAATACCGACAGCGCCGTCAGCACGCGCCCGATCAGGTTCTCCAGCGGCAGCTCGAATTGCATCCGGATTTCTTGCTCGCCTGGCGGCGCATCGACCAGCATCTGTCCCAGCACGTCTTCGCGGATCTGCAGTTCGGTTTCGCCGAGATAGGCGTGCCACGCCGGGTCGTAGCTTTCCTGAACAAGCAGCAGTTGGCCGGACTCGAATGCGGCGCTGAGCAGCATCGTTTCAGGACCCCGCCACTGTTGCGTCACCGGGGAGTCAGGGCCTTGCTCGATAGCCTGCACGTACGCCTGCAAGCGGTCGCGGTACCAACCCTCGCTGACCGGCAGTAGCTGCTCGACCACCGCGCGTTCGACGACTCGCGCGCGGGCCGCAAAGCGCCTCGGGACTTCGTAAATCACATCCCCGGCTCCGTTGTCGTGTAACACCGGCAGCACCCCGTCGAACTTGCGCGGGTCGACAAGCGTCGGGTAGACGTCCTGCGAGGTTTTGTCGCTGACGATGGTGGCTCCGACGCCGAACGCCAGCATCCATTCCTTGGCCCATTCGCCCGCTTCGGCGGAGCGCAGGTTCCACTCGACGGCATTCAGCGTCTGGTTCAGCGTGCCCTGGTGCGAGCCGCCGGTGAGCTGCGGCAGATCGTGCCAGACGTTGTACCAGAAACGGATCGAGCCTTCGACATACGTGCGGACATCGGGGCGGTTTTGCGCCATCCACTGCGAGAGGCGGTATTCAACGCGCTGCTCGAAATGGACGTCTTCAACATAAAGCCGCCAGGCGTTCCTGACGTAGTGGTGGGAAAACAACAGCGGCGCGAACGCCAGGGCCGCGGCGGCGGCGTGCAACAGCCGGGTTTGACTGGGCATGCGCAGCGAGACGCGGGCGGCGAGCTGGCGGCAGATTTCAAACCAGGCCAGAATAAGCACGATGTCGAGCTCGGGGACGAAGCGCATGGCGCTTCCGAACACTCGCAGCCCGAGCCATGCGTCGCCAAGCACCGCCAGGACGAACACGAGCGTCGCGCCGCTGATGAAGATCGGGTAGGTCAGGTCGCGGCGGAAGCGGCCAAAAATATAGGAGACCACCAGAAACACGGCCGTGATTGCGAAAAAAATCGCCACGTGAAAGCTTTCGCCGCTGGCCCCGACGGTAGCGAGGTTGGCGGTCGTCTCACGCAGGTAGGAGGGCGTCAGCCACACCGCCGTCAGCCCGTAGGCCAGCACGGGAATGGCCGCGGCCCACAGCCAGGCCTGGTGTTCCTGGTGGGTGACCCAGACGCTCCACACCAGCAGCGGATAGAAAATAGCTAGCGCCACCGCTCCGTAGAAATTGTTCGAGACCACGAGCGCGCATAGCACCGCTGAAGTGCTCAAGGCCGCGAGATTGCGGCGTGTCATCGCCCAATAGGCGAAACCCAGCGCGAGAGGGATCACGCACAGAGCGCTGATGTGCGGGCCTTCTCCCCAGCGCTCGAGGGCGCTGAGCCGCTGCGGCGCGGAATACACCGCGAGCGCGTCGATGCGGATCAGCTCCAACGCGTGAAAGGAAGGCGACACCAGGACGTTGGTGATCGCTACGCCCCAGGCCATTGCGCGCGACCCGCTGACCGCTCGCACCAGCACGTACAGGCTCGCCGTGCCCAGGCAATAGAAAAGCCCGACATAGACGTGGTAGGCCTGCGGCAGCGGCAGCGAGAACAGCATCGAGAAAATCGCGGTTCCGTAGGAAAGCGCGGGCGGGTAGATGTAGTCGAAGCGCGTCCCGCAGTACCACAGGGGCTGCCATTGCGGATGCGGCCAATACTCGACGAGGTAGCGCGCGTGCGCGATAAATGTGGATTCGATCGAGCCCCAGTTGTGGTAAACGAGGCCGAACAGCGGCCAGATCAGCAGCGCCGTCAGCGCGTACAGCGCGAGCCCGTCGGCAAGAAAACTTCGAACGCGAACCGGCGGCGGGCTGGGCGGGCGGGAAGACACGATGGCGGGCTTCAGGGGATTTGGCGCGGCGGCTTGGCGTACTCGCCGCCGGCCGCCGCCGCGGCAGCTTCTCCGTGGTAGCGCCGCGCCAGGCTATCGAACTGCCGCTGGCGGCGAACTCCGGCGCGGTGCAGGCAAAACCGCGTCAGCAGCCAAAGAATTTCGAGACCGTAACGCGTGCTTTGCCAGAACGACGCCGACGAGGCTTCGGCGAAATAACGCGTCGGCACGGGCACCTCGGTGATGCGGAATTCCAGCTCCACCATCTGCGCCATGATTTCCTGATCGAAGATAAAGCGGTCGGAATTCATCTCGAGATTCACGGATTCGAGCGCCGCGCGGCGAAATGCGCGGTACCCGGTGTGGTATTCCGACATCCGCAGGCCGAAAGCGAGGTTTTCGATCCCGGTAAGAAAACGATTGGCGAAATATTTCCACCACGGCATGCCCTGCTTCATGGGGCTGCTGCCGAGCAGGCGCGATCCGAGCACGACGTCGGCCTGGCCCTGCTGGATCGGCGCGATGACTTCCGGCACCAGCTTGGGGTCGTACTGATAATCGGGGTGCACCATCACCACGATGTCGGCGCCGCCTTTAAGCGCCTCGCGGTAACAGGTTTTTTGATTCGCCCCGTAGCCGTAATTGCGGTTGTGGATGAAGACTTCCAACCCCAGCTCGCGGGCGATCTTCACCGTATCGTCGGAGCTGCCGTCGTCCACCAGAATGACGCTGTCGATGACGTCGCTCGGCAGGTCGCTGTAGGTCATCCGCAGCGTCTTGGCGGCGTTGAACGCCGGCATGACGACTACGATTTTGGGCCTCGGCTGATCAGCCATTCTATTTTCCGCCGGGGCGCGCCAGGACGACCAACTGGTAGGCAAACATCGTTTTCCAAAGACGCCCCAACTCGTAGCTTAGCCGTTCCAGCGCCCTGACAGCAATGTGGCTTGAGCCGGCGCCCCAGGCCAGTCCGAACGGCACAGTGGTCGGCGCGGCGCTGGTGATATCGAGGCCCGCGGCTTGAAACAATTCGCGCCAGCCGTCCCAGGTATAAAAATGCAGGTGGGTTCGATCGAAAAGGCCGCGGTCGTCGGCGGGAAACCGGCCGCTCAGGACCGTCAGGCGGAAGTACCAATGGCCGCTGTTTGGCAGGGACGCGACGAGTTGGCCTCCGGGGGCCAGTTGCTCGCCGAGCCACCGTAGCGTCGTTTGGGGAGCGCGCAAGTGCTCGAGCACATCGCCGCAGACGATGAACGAAAACGGCGCTGAGAACTGCGGCTGATCGAGATCGAGGTCGGCTTCCCGGACCTCCACGCCCTCAGGAAAAGCGGCCGCGACACTGCCGGGAGCAGCCAGGCAAACCACCTGGTACCCGCGCTCCTTCAGGATGCGGCTGAGGAATCCCTCGCCGCCGCCTACATCGAGAACCCGGCGCCCTTCTCCTGGGGGGGGGAAATGCTCCAACAGCAGGCTGTGGCTGCTATACGGCCCAGGCTTGAACTGATAGGGAGAAGCCGATTGATGGACAGCGCCCGTTGAGTCCATGGAAGAAATTCAAGGCAGGTTTGAGAGCCGTTATGGTAGCACGGCACGGGGAACGCAAAACCCAACCTCGCTAAAATCTTGGGCTTGGCCGGCTACGGTTCGCGCTTCGCCGTGAAGTCTTCCGTGGCGTCGGTGTCGAATCGCTCGCGCTCGCCTTCGAGACCCTCTTCGGAGATGACGCCGTTCCATTCCCACTCGATATTGCCTTCAACCGTCGAGAACGAGAACTCTTCGCTGACACAGATACCGTCTTCGATCTCGACGACCTGGCGGCTGGGCAGCGTGACGGTTCCGAGCAGGTCGCCGTCCTCGACGCGCAGGTCGAGGACATAGGATTTCCCGGCCACGGTGGCTCGCCACTTCCCTTTGATCATTTGGGTCGGCTCGTTCTGGCCGGCTTCGGGCTGTTTGGCTTCTTGCGGCAGGGGAGCGGCTAAAGCGGTCGACAACGCCGCAAAAATGACAACCGCGATGGGGAATACTCTGCGTTTCACGGTTCCTCCTGAGTGGGGGCAGCCTATTCGGATCGTAGGTCACCTGCGCCTGCGAACGCCACTGCCGTTTGTGAGGCTGGCCCCGAACGGGCACGCCCGCAGACCGGCGAGCCACGGCAGGGGACCTTCGGGGCCGAATCGTTGGCGAGCGCGGCCGGTCTGCCCGAAAGCAATATTTGGACGCACGGGCAGGCCGTTGGGATTCCCCTCGTGAACCGGCGAAGTACTGCTCCGCGGTGAAGTACTGCTCCGCGGTGAAGTACTGCTCCACGGTGCGATGCTGCTCCCGCGGTGAGCTACGGCTCCGCGGCGAAGCCGAAAAGACGACAAGTACCTTCCGTGAAAAAGCCTTGGCTAGAGGTGTCGGCTGGCGGGAAAGGAGGCCTAAATGACACCAGGCCGCGCAGGGGAACGCGGCCTGGTAATGAGGTTTCACCTAGCGATTAGGGGTACTCCGGTGATCTCTGTGGGTATTCTCTGCGACTTTAGAAGGCAAAACTATAGCCCGCATGGGCTAGTAAGTGACCCATTTTATGGGTATGTCATGAATGTTCCGGCGTTGGATAGTGGGTTGAAACACACAGCCAACGAAGCGGCAAGCCTTGGAACGCAAGGAGCCTGGGCCACCCATAGCCACCTAGGGCGTACTCTTCAGTTCGGGATCGGACAAGCAGACCCGTCGCGAGTTTCCGGGTTTCTCCCGTTCGGCCACCGGCCGCTCCCGTTCCGGCTGCGCTGCCTTGGTGAGGAAGCGGCAGCAAATACCGCTGATTTTGGCTTGAAAAATGTTCCCAGATGTACCGGGGATGCCTCAACCGGGGTTGGCTGGTGATGGGCCGGATTCCGGGCACGAGCCCGAAAAAATGACACCAGGCCGCGCAGGGGAACGCGGCCTGGTAGTGAGGATTCACCTAGCGATTAGGGGTACTCCGGTGATCTCTGTGACCAATTCTCGTCCGGCTCGGGGGTATGAAACCATACCTTTTACGGGCTAGAAACGACGCCGAATTCCTGTGACGGGCGATCCGGGGACGCCCCGGCGTAGAAAAAGGGGGCGGCGCCCAACTGGGCACAGCCCCCGTTTGAGTTCTTGGTTTCCTTGAGCGGGGCCGCCACGCCGGGCGGCCCCATGGATCAAGGTCGTGCGAGTGGACGGTCAGAAGCCGATTCTGAGTCCGATTCGGAACATCCGTCCATCAACGCCTTCCCGGCCGGTGTTGCGCGTGCCGGAACCGACGATCATGAAGCTCGAGCTGCTAACGTCGGAGTTGGGCGGGTTGAAGTGCGGCGTGTTCGACATGTTGAACATTTCGGCGCGGAGCTGGAAGTCCAGCCGTTCGGTGGCCTGGAACTTCCGGAACACGC
>JBBDWJ010000244.1:0-87605 GCA_040902925.1 Bryobacterales bacterium
GAAACGTTGGGTCACGGCGTATACACTACACCTGTAGTTGGTGTGGTCGGCCTGCTGGATCACTCCGAAGTCCCGGTCGGCATCCACTTTCGCAACGCCGGGCGTAAGTTGGTCTTGCTAGGCGGGTTGCTGCCCGGCGCGGAGGGCGCTCAGATGGAGCTCGAGCGCCGCTTTGGCAGCTCGCAGTACGCTAAGGTGGTTCTTCAGCAGGTATGGGGATTGCCGCCGCTGCTCGATATGGACTACGAGAAGCGTGTTCACGAGGCGATGCGCGAGATCGTCCGCCATGGATTTGCGGAATCTATACATGACGTCAGTGATGGCGGGTTTGCGGTGACAGCCGCGGAATGCTCGTTTAACCAAGCAAATATTGGCGCGCGCCTGGAGATTGAATCGCCGCTGGCGGCGCACTACGTTTTGTTTCATGAGGCTCCCTCGCGTGTCTTACTATCGGCAACCGAGGAAGCGTTGCAGGGAATCAGGAAAGTGGCGCAACGCCACCACGTCGAAGCCCCCGTGGTTGGCGAAACCGTCCCGGACCATCTCGAGGTTCATTTAAACCGATCGCAGCTATTTCGCGTCGCAATAAGGGACTTGCATAAGCGCTGGGATACGGCGCTCGAGGAGATGCTGGAACCGCAATGAAAACGGAATGTAGCGAAGAAGACCCTCGCCCCCAGTCTGGTTGGCGCGCCAACGACGATCCGCTGGAAGGCGATTCGGTGACCGTCGGCGATGACAAGTTCCACGAGGAATGTGGAGTATTCGCGATCTTCGGCCACCCCGAAGCCGCCAACTTGGCCTACCTGGGTCTGCACGCCCTGCAGCACCGCGGCCAGGAGAGCGCCGGAATCTGCACCAGCGACGGGTCCAAGCTGCACTGCCACAAGTCGATGGGGCTGGTGAACGAAGTCTTTACCGAGGCCGTTCTGCGGGAGCTTCCCGGCTCGATGGCGATCGGGCATACGCGCTATTCGACCTCGGGGCAGAGCGCCGCGCTTAACGCGCAGCCTTTCTACGTCGAGTGCAATCGCGGTCCGATCGCGGTGGCGCACAATGGCAACCTGACCAACGCAATCGATGTGCGCCGCGAGCTCGAGATGTCGGGCTCGATCTTCCACGCCACTAGCGACACCGAGGTGATTTTGCACCTCATCGCGCGCTCGCGCGAGCCGCGGCTCAAGCACGCGCTACGCGAGTCGCTGCTGCGCCTCGAAGGGGCGTATTCGCTGGTCATGCTCGGCAAAGACCGCATTATCGTGGCCCGCGACCAGCACGGTTTTCGTCCGCTGGCTTTCGGGAAGCTGGTTGACGGCGGCAACACTTCGTATGTATTTGCGTCCGAGACCTGCGCCTTCGACCTGATCGGCGCGCAGTACGTGGATGACGTACAGCCAGGCGAGTTGATCATCATCAGCGAAGAAGGTTTGTTGCGGGAGCGCTTCGCGCCGGAGCTGCCTCGGGCGCAATGTGTGTTCGAGCACGTCTATTTTTCGCGCCCCGACTCGATGGTGTTCGGGCGCTCGGTCCATGAATCCCGCGTACAACTGGGGCGCTCGTTGGCCCGCGAGGCGCCGGCATTCGCGGATATGGTTGTTCCGGTGCCGGACTCCGGCGTGCCCGCGGCGATCGGCTATGCCGCCGAATCGGGACTGCCGTTTGAGATGGGCCTCATCCGTAACCACTATGTGGGCCGTACCTTCATCGAGCCCAAACAGTCGATCCGCGACTTCGGGGTGAAGCTGAAGCTCAACCCGGTAAAGCACATCATCGACGGCAAGCGCATCATCCTGGTCGATGATTCGCTGGTGCGCGGAACGACCAGCCGTAAGCTGGTTCGCATGATGCGGCAGGCCGGCGCGAAAGAAGTTCACCTGCGGATCTCGTGCCCGCCCACGATCTCGCCCTGCTACTACGGGGTTGATACGCCCGACCGGGACGAGCTGATCGCCTACAATCACACGCTTGAAGAGATTCGCGAATACACAGAAGCGGACTCGCTGGCGTACCTTTCCGAGGAAGGTTTGAGGAAAGCCGTCAGCGATACGAAGAATCAGTTCTGCTATTCCTGCTACACCGGCCGCTACCCTACTGATCTGGTGGGGATTGAGCAGTTGGTGACCGAGCACCGCGAAAAGGGTTGAGGTGGGACAGACAATCTTGTCTGTCCCTCGAGTTTGGCCATTTTACTCGCGGCGGGGCAAAGACAACGCAAGGCAAAGTGCAAAAGGCAAAAGACAAAAGGGGGGGACCGGCGAAGCGGGTCCTTGGGACAGACAATCTTGTCTGCCCACAGCCAGTGCACCTTTGCGCCGTGACCGGCCCGGAGAATGCAAGCGCACAGGCAGGATTGCCTGTGCCACTTCACGCCTTCGGGTGCGACCGGTCGTAAACTTCCATCAGTTTTTCGAGCGAAAGCTGCGTGTATTTCTGCGTCGTCGAGAGGCTGGCGTGCCCTAGCAGCTCTTGAATCGCGCGCAGATCAGCCCCGTCGCTGAGCAGGTGCGTCGCGAAAGCGTGGCGCAGCGAGTGCGGGTGGAGCGAGGGATCGCCTGAGACCCGCAAAGCGTAGCGCTTCACGATGCGGTCAACGCTGCGCGTGGTGAGACGTCCGCCGCGGGCGTTCAGCAACACCGCCTGCTGTTTCTCGTGGCCGCGCATCCCCATGTAGATCTCCAAAGCCTCGGCGGCGCGCTTTCCGAAGGGCACCAGGCGCTCCTTGCGGCCCTTGCCGCGCACGCGGATCCAGCGCTCCTTCCAGTCGAAGTCTTCACGGTCGAGACCTACCAGTTCCGCGACGCGCAGCCCGCTGCCGTAGAGCAGCTCGAAGATCACGCGGTCGCGGGGAACTCTGGCGGGGAACCTTTCGGGAGTTCCGTCTTTTTTCCCATCCGTCGGCGTTTCGGCCACCGCATCGATCAGGTTATTGGTCTGCTCGGGCGTCATGACCAGCGGTAAGTTTTGGGGAGTTTTTGGGGTCGCCACGGGCTTCGCCGGATTAACTGTCACGCCGCCCTCGCGCAGCAGGAACTCGAACAGCGCCCGTACGGCGGAGAGCTTTCGGGCGACCGACCGGCTGGAATTGCCGCGCTCGTAGCAGGCGGCCATGAACTCGCGAATCTGCAGGGCGTCGAAGGCCCCAGGCGAGGGAGGTTTCTCTCCGGGAGGTGAAAAGTAAGAGACGAACTGCTTCAGATCGGAGCCGTAGTTGAGCCGCGTGTGCGGAGAGGCGTTTTCGCGGGCCAGCGACTCTAGGAAGCGCTCGACGGCGCGCATCAGCTCCGAACGAGCCACGGGCCCCGCTTCCGGCTGCTGGCCCGGCCTATTTTGCGACCGCGGCATGGTGCTCGAGGAATTCCTCCAGAGCCTCGATGGCCCGCTCGCACTGCCTTTGGCGGCGCGCTTTCTTGTCCCGGGCAAACTGGCGCTGTTCTTCGGATGGCAGCACCGGTAGCAGATCGAAGGTGATGTTCGCCGGCTGATAGTTGTGCGGGTTGGCTCCCGAGATATAGGCCAGAAGGGAGCCGTGGGCGGTCTCGCGGGGCCATGACAAGGGCTCCAGTCCCTCCGCCAAGCGAACGGCGTTCCACCCCGCCATCAAGCCCGTGGACATCGACTCGACATAGCCCTCGACGCCCGAGATCTGCCCGGCGAAAAAAATGTTTGGATGCGACCGCAACTGCAGCGTTGGCGCGAGCAGCGCCGGCGCGTTGATATAGGTGTTGCGGTGAATCTGCCCGTAGCGTAGAAACTCGGCGTTCTCGAGGCCCGGAATTAACCGCAGGATGCGCTTCTGCTCCGCATATTTCAGATGGTTCTGAAAGCCCACGATGTTGTAGGAGCCCGCGCGCAGGTCTTCCTGCCGGAGTTGCACCACCGCGTAGGCGTTCTTGCCCGAGCGGGGATCGCGCAAGCCCACGGGCTTCATCGGCCCGAAGCGAAGCGTATCCACACCACGCCACGCGAGCTCTTCTATCGGCAGGCAGGCCTCAAAGTAGTTCGGGTTGTCGAACTCGTGCCCGTGGTGCTGCCGCGCTTCGGTCAGCGCCTGGTAGAAGCACAGGTACTGCTCCTTCGTGAACGGACAATTCAGATAATCCGCTGTTCCGTCGATGGAGTTGTCGTAGCGTGAGGCGCGGTAGGCGACGGTCAAGTCGATCGTCTCGGCGTCAACAATCGGGCTGATCGAGTCATGGAAGAAAAGCCGCTCACTGCCGGTCACGTTCACGATGGAGGCCGCCAACGAGTCGCTGGTCAGCGGTCCAGAGGCTACGATCACGATTTCGCCGGCAGGAAGCTCGCGGACCTCCTCGCGGACCAGCTCGATCAACGGCTCAGCCTGGATGGCCTGCTCCAGTTGGCTCGAAAAGATTTCGCGATCCACCGTCAGCGCGTTGCCGCCGGGAACCCGCGCCTGCTCGGCGGCGCGCATCGACAGCGCACCCATGCGCCTCAACTCCTGTTTGAGCAGCCAGGGGGCCGACTGCGGCGTCTCGGTCTTCAGCGAATTGCTGCATACCAACTCGCCGAGGCGGCCGGTCTGGTGGGCCGGCGTCGTCGCCACCGGGCGCATCTCATAAAGCCGAGCCCGCTGGCCCCGGGCGGCGATCTGATAGGCGGCTTCGGTTCCAGCGAGGCCGCCGCCGATGACGTGAATGAGACTTTGGGGCACTACGGTCGGTAAAACTCGTTTCATTATAGGCATGCGCTCGCGGCCCGCCCGCTGGCGCGATGGGCGCCGGAAACTTGTCGCCACGGGCCGTACGGCGCTTGAGAGAAGGCCACGGTTGATCCCCCTCAAGGGCCGCGCTGTCCCCTCTGAAAGGCTCAAATTGGGCCTCAGAAGGGTGTTTGAGCGTATCGGGGATACCAAAGGCCAATAAAAATGGGCCTCTGAACGCTTTTCTCTCTTTACAAAGCTTTCGAAGTCCCGTATTATTGAACAGCGGGCACTCGGAACATTTCACCACAGATACGTTTTGAGTTGTTCGGGCCCGGACTATTCTGGGCAGCACCGAATACTAAGGAGGACCATGGCAACAGCAAACAAACGGATGACCCAGTCGCAGGTCATCGCGGCTCTCGCCGATCAGAGCGACCTCAACAAAAAGGTCGTCAAGGATCTGCTCACAAACCTCACCGATCTGGCGATCAAGGAAGTGAAGAAGAAGGGCGAGTTCGTTTTCCCCGGAGTCGGGAAGCTGGTCAGATCTGACCGCAAAGCCCGCATGGGCCGCAACCCGGCCACTGGCGAGCCGATCAAGATCCCGGCGAAGAAAGTCGTCAAGTTCCGCGTTTCCAAGGCAGCCAAGGACGCGATTGTCCCACCGAAGAAGTAAGGGAATTCGCATTCAGCGAAAAGCCCCATCCGGCGCCTGCCGCATGGGGCTTCTTCGTTGTTCTTGCTCCCGGGCGGTGCTGAGGAGAGCTGGTTGGAGAGAGGCCTAGGAAGGGGTGGGCGTCTTCGCTTCGTCCTTCTTGTCGTCGTCCTTACCGGCCCTCAGAGAATCCTTGAACTGGCGAATTCCTTCGCCGAGTCCCTTCCCGATCTCAGGAATCTTGCGGCCGCCGAAGATCAACACGGCGATCAGCAATATGACCAGAAGCTCCTGCACGCCTAAAGTGGGAAGAATCAAACCCAGTGATAACATTGAGGTACTCCCGACTCTCATTGTAGTGGCAGCCTGGAAAGAGCGTCAACCGGACTGTTTGCGGCCTCGACGAGCTTTTCAGGTCAGTTAACCCAGCCGCCCCCGCCTGAGCCGTCCCGCTTCCGCATGTACACTTCGAATTTGCGCTGCGCCCGGCGCAATTGCCAGCGGCGATAGCTGGCCAGCCAGTCGATATCGAGGAAGTCGGGCTTGTAGCGCAGATAGAAATAGCCAAAGAGCATACCGCCCAGATGGGCCACATGGGCTACGCCGGTGCCTGGCCCGACGGCGCCGGCAATCGACATCAGAAAAGCGATACCGCCCAGGACCATCACAAAAATGCGCGCCGGAATCGGGAAGACCAGCGCCACGTAGATCGTGCGCGTCGGGTAGAGCAGCCCGAAAGCCAGCAAAACCCCATAGATGGCCCCCGAGGCCCCAATCGTAGGAACCGCGCCGTCGCCAAGCACCAACCGCGCCACGACGTCGCACAGACCCGCTCCCACGCCGCAGAAAAAGTAGAAGTTCAGAAACCGCCGCATCCCCCAGTCGCGCTCGAGATCCGATCCGAACATCCACAAAGCGAGCATGTTGAACAGGACGTGAAAGAACCCGTAGGGGCTGTGCAGAAACAGGTAGGTAAATGGCTGCCAAAGAGCTCCGCGGATGACGGCGTCGGGGATCAGGCTCAGCCAATGAAACAGCGCTACCAGCGGCCCGATCCGGAGCGCGTTTGCCAGAAAATAGACGACGAACAGGATGCTGTTGACAATCAACAGCCACTTTACGCCCCTCGGGACCAGTCCCCCGAAGCTATAGCCGACAGGCCCCATCGGACCTTGGCGTGAGTAATAAGCCATATTGCAGAAGCCGTTCGGGCAGCTACCTAAGCAGCATAGCAGATGGTCTTTTGGCGCCAATTCAGCAAAACCCACGGGGACGTAGTGATTCCGCGGGTTTATGATGAAAGCATGGGGGCCAGACATCGCTTGCCGCGGGTTCATCCCCGCAGCCTATTGCTGCAGCTCTACGACCGCGCGCGTGGCAGCGATCAGTTGCTGATTCAAGCCGGCGAGGAGCTGCCTCTAGTTGTCGCCAGCTACCCCAAGGGACGCACCTGGTTCGCTACATCCCTGCAATCGGCGTTGTGCTCGATCTACCGTACTTTGTCGGCGGAGCAGCGCCAGGACTATCGCGATGTGCTCGATCGGGTGCCATCGCTCGTGGTGGTCGAATTGCGCCGCGTCAACGCCTGCGGGTGCCTGGGTCATCATCATCCGCCGGGCACGGAGAGCCGCCTGGCGCGCCGTCTTTCGTCCGACACGGGGCGGCGAGTCGGCGAGCTGGATCTGGCCGTGCAGTCGATTCGGTCCTGGCAGCCTCTGCCTTTGGCGGCATTGGCGGCGGCAGTAACCGCCTCACAGCTCTCCGCGCGAGGAGAAACCAGCGCGGAGCTCGAATACCGCCGCTTTCATACGGCATTGCTGGCTGTGTTTCTGCACGAGCTGGAACACCTTGCCTTTCCCGACCGGCCTGAGCAGGCGGTTCGCCGGCATAGCGACGAATTTTACGGGTCGGCAATGCGGGAGTATGTGCGCGAGGAATATGGCGTCGCTTACGGGATCCAGTAGCCGGCATCGACGGCCGGCATAAGCCCTCAACCCGATTCGCAAACGCAGCTACAGAATCACGCGCTGGTCTCCCACTCGCCGCGTGATCTTTTCGCGATCCAGGTACTCCAGCAGAGGGATCGCATACTTGCGGCTGATTGCAGCCAGTTCCTTAAATTCAGGGACGTTCAGGCGGTCCGACTTCTGCTTCTGCTTGGCGACCAACTGCTTGAGCTGAATAATCGAATCGCAGTGGAACACCAAGTCTTCACTAACCCTCACCAAAACGCCCTCGCGCAACAGAGCCTGCAAGAGCTTGCCTGCCCGCTGCGGGTCGACAGATAGCTTCGCCATCAGGTCGCGCAGCCCAGGGACTTGCAGCCCGGCCTGCTGAAACGCGGAGATCATCCTGTCGCGGGCCACTTGTTCGTCCTGACGGAGGACGATGCGGTGGCCGGCGAGGCGAAGCGTCTCATTTTCGACGGCAATTTTTCGCTCGCCGGTAAGCCGGGTCAGCAGCGCCTCGACAAAGAACACCGGCGCCTTCGCGAACACGGCGCTACGCAACCCTTCTTTGGGGGCTCCATGCAACAGCGGATTTTGCTGGTGAAAGCGGGTGAGGTAGTCAATGGCCGCCTCGCTCGCACCTCGCACCGCCTCGGCGTGCGCGAACCATAACGGCTCGTCGGCGATTCGCACGATCGCTCCTTGGCGCACCAGCGCGGCAGCCGTCGTCTGCAGCGTTTCGGCCGGCCACGCTGTGCGCGCAACCAGATCCTCGGCGCTCATGCCGAAAGGCGCTTCGCGTAGGAACGCTTCTACGGTGGTTTCGGGGTTGTACTGGGCGAGGGCGTCCAGTATCTCGATTCGTGATTTGAGACCACGCCTCGCCGGCGGATGAGCGTCCAAAACAACGCCCCCGCCAATTGTGATCAGCGGCGAGAACTGCCGGATGATAAAGCGGTCCCCGGGAAGAATCAATAGCGGGTGTTCCGTCTCGATTCTTGCGGACGTCTGCTCTCCGGGCTTGAGCTGAGGCCGGCGATCGTGGAAACGGACGCGCGCCACGGTTTCGGCTGTTCCGCTATGGAAATGCAAGGGCGCTCCGTGCTTGAGCGGCTTGGCGGAAGGCAACGAACGAAGCTGGCAGTCGACAACCTGGGTTGACTTGAACCGGCCTGGCGCCGCCAATGCCATGCCGCGATCGAGCTCTTCCACGTCGACGCCGGCGAGGTTGGCCGCGGTCCGCTGGCCGGCGGTCGCGCGGGAACTGGCTTCACCATGGACCTGAATCCCGCGTACGCGAGCGCGGCGGCCCGAAGGATGGATCTCGACCTCAGACTCGACTTCGAGCGAGCCGGAAACCAGCGTGCCGGTGACCACGGCGCCGAATCCCTTCATCACGAAGGCGCGGTCTATCGGCAAACGGAAATGGCCTGATCCGTTTTTGGCCTGGATGAGGGCGGCCTTCTGCTTCAGCGCCGTTCGGAGCTCGTCGAGACCCTCGCCTGTCTTGGAGCTGACGGCGACCAATGGCGCGCCTTCCAGGAACGACCCGGCCAGGTATTCCTCGACCTCCAGCTTGACCAGGTCTATCAGGTCCGGCTCGACCAGATCGGCCTTTGTCAGAACGACCAGACCCTCGCGGATGTTGAGCAGGCGGCAGATGTCGAAATGCTCGCGCGTCTGCGGCATCACCGATTCGTCGGCCGCGATGACCAGCAGCAACAGATCGATGCCAGCCGCGCCCGCCAGCATGTTTTTGACAAAACGCTCGTGGCCGGGCACATCGATAAAGCCAAGGCGCAGGTCGGCGCTCAGGTCGAGGTGGGCGAAGCCGAGATCGATCGTGATGCCGCGCCGTTTCTCTTCTTCCCAGCGGTCGGTGTCGATGCCGGTCAGCGCCTTGACCAGCGCGGTCTTACCGTGGTCGATGTGTCCGGCGGTGCCGACGATGATGTGTTTCGTCACAGAGGCGTCTCAAGCCGGGAGGGTCCAGAAGGATTTCATCTTAGCCCACGGCCTGGCGGCCGGTCGCGGTGCAGGGTTAGCCCACGCGCCGTATTCTTGCTCCCACCGCGGCCAGCTTTTCTTCAACCCTTTCGTAGCCGCGATCGATGTGGTAAACGCGGTCGATCGTTGTCTCGCCCTTCGCGGCCAACGCCGCGATTACCAGGCCGGCGCTGGCGCGCAAATCGGACGCCATCACGGTCGCTCCAGTCAGTTGCGTCTTACCTTGCACGTCGGCGCGGTTGCCTTCGATGTGAATGCTTGCGCCCATGCGCATCAGCTCAGCCGCGTGCATGAAGCGGTTTTCGAAGATTGTCTCGACGATATGCGCCACACCATTGGCTTGGGTCATCAACGCCATCCACTGCGCTTGCATGTCGGTTGGAAAGCCAGGGTACTCCTGGGTGATCACGTCAACGGATCGGAGAGGCTTGCCGTTTTTGACGCGGATCGTGTGGGGGTCGGACGTTTCGATTTCGGCTCCGGCCTGCGTCATCTTCTCGAGCAGCGCGCCTACATGGCGGCAGTCGGCGCCGGTCAGCGCGAGTTGGCCGCCAACAGCGGCCGCCGCCATCAGATAGGTGCCGGTTTCGATGCGATCGGGGATGATGGCGTGGCGGGCTCCACCGAGCTTGGCTGTTCCGCGAATGCGGATCGTCGAGGTACCGGCGCCTTCGACCGTCGCGCCCATCTTGTTGAGCAATTCAGCCAGGTCCGCCACTTCGGGCTCGCGAGCCGCGTTTTCGAGGATGGTTTCCCCGTCGGCGAGCACCGCAGCCATCATCAGGTCTTCGGTGCCGGTGACGCTGATTCGCGCGAACTGATACTCGCAGCCTTTGAGCCCTTGGGGCGCGCGGGCCTCGATGTAACCATGGTCCTGGTGGACCGACGCGCCGAGCTTTTCGAGACCGGCGAGGTGCAAGTTGATCGGCCGTGCGCCGATGGCGCAGCCGCCCGGCAGCGAGACACGCCCGCGGCCGCAACGGGCCACCAGCGGTCCCAGCACGAGGCTCGAGGCGCGCATCGTTTTCACTAGCTCGTAGGGGGCTTCGGGCGTGTCTAGCTTCGCAGCCCGAATGCGGTAGGCATCGCCCTCGCGCGTCACCTGGGCGCCGGTGGATTCGAGCAGCCGCGCCATCGTCCGAATGTCTCGTACGCCAGGGATGCGGTCCAGAACTACTTCCTCGCTGGTGAGCAGCGTCGCCGCCAGCGCAGGCAACGCCGCGTTTTTTGCGCCGCTAATGGCGATCTCGCCTGAAAGCTGGTGGCCGCCTTGGATAACGAATTTGTCCATCAGTTTGTCGCGATTCCACGCACGTAGACTTGCTGGATCTGGAACGAGTCGTCCATCACGACGATGTCGGCGTCGGCTCCGGGCGTCAAGCTGCCCTTGCGGCCTTCCAGGCCCATCAGTTGCGCGGTGTTGAGCGTCGCCATGCGGATCACTTCGTCGAGCGGCACGCCCACCAGGGTGTGCATGTTCCGCACGGCGCGGTCGAGCGTCAGGACGCTGCCTGCCAGCGCGCCTTCATACCGGCAGACGCCTCCCGCGACGTCGACGTTCAGCCCGCCTACCTGGTAGTTGCCATCGGGCATGCCGACTGCCGAGATACCGTCGGAGATCAGCACGATGCCGTCTTTGCCCTTGCAACGGTACAGCAACTCCATCGCTTTCACGTCGACATGGATGCCGTCGGCGATCAGCTCCGCCTTGACGCGGGGGTCGGTCAGCACCTTGCCGATCACTCCTGGATCGCGGTGGCCGAACGGCCGCATGGCGTTGAACATGTGCGTTGCCTGACGCGCGCCCATCTCGACCGCTTTTTCGGCTTCCGCGAAAGTCGAATCGGTGTGGCCGATAGAGGGCTGCACTCCGGAAGACAGCATTTCCCGGATCACCTCCGGCGCTCCGGCCAGTTCCGGGGCAATCGTCATGATCCTGAGGCGGCCGCCGGCGGCCTTGGCGAACTGCTGATACGCCTCGAGCGTCGGCTCGACAATGTACGGCGGCGGATGCACGCCGCGCCGCTTGACGCTGATGTAGGGGCCCTCCATGTGGATGCCGAGCGGTTGGGCCGCTCCCGTGGGGCCCTTTTCAGTCTCGCCAATGTATTCCGCGAGGAACTCGACCGCGCGGCGAATGCTCTCGGTCGGCGCGGTGACCGTCGTCGGGTAATAAGATGTGGTTCCGAATCGCGCCAGCACCTTGCATACCGTGTCGAGCCCGTCGCGATCCGGCTGCATCACGTCGCGGCCGCCGGCTCCATGATTGTGCGTATCGATGAAGCCCGGCGCGACAAAGCCTTTTTCGACACGAACCTCCCGCGCTCCCGAAGGCACACGCACTTGCTCGCGGGTTCCGACCGCCGTGATGCGATCGTCTTCGAAGAGAACAACGCCGTCGGAGATCGAGTCGGGAGTGTATATGGTTTTTGCGATCAGTGCTGTTTGTGACATAGATGAGCAATCGGCACAGGGCGCGGTTCTTGGCTCACGCTGCCGGGCGCGTGTCAGGCCGCTGGGAACGTGGATCGAGTTGTTGGCGGCTCCTTGCGGCGCTCCCCTAGGTGGAACCGAGCGCGCGCCATAGGTTGTCGCCGGTGTCAGACAAACGTTTCTCAGCTTGGGCGCGGTTCATCCGTAGCTTTGCCATCACGATCGCCAGCCGTACGCTGTTTCCGGATTCCACGATCGCCCGCACGGCTTCGTCGCTCGAGCATCCAGCGGCTTCCATCACGATGCGGCGGGCGCGGTCTTGCAGCTTTTCGTTCTTGAGCTGCACGTTGACCATAAGGTTGCCGAGCACGTAGCCCATCTTGACCATCAGGCCGGTCGAAAGCATGTTCAACACCAGTTTCTGGGCCGTGCCGCTCTTGAGCCGCGTGGATCCGGTAACGACCTCTGGGCCGACGACGGGCGCGATGGCGATTTCGACGTGGCCGGACAGCTCCGAGTCCGGATTCGTGGTCAACCCGATGGTCAGCGCCCCGAGCGATTTCGCGTAGTCGATCGCGCCGAGGACGTACGGCGTCCGCCCGCTCGCGGTGATGCCGATAACGGCGTCTTCGGAGGCAAGACCGCGCTGTTTCAGGTCGGCGGCGCCCGCTTCGGGACGATCTTCGCTCGCCTCGGTGGCGCGCACGACGGCCGTGTCGCCGCCGGCAATCACGCCCTGCACGCGCTCGGGGGCGACGCCGAAGGTCGGCGGGCATTCGGCCGCGTCGAGCACGCCCAACCGTCCGCTGGTTCCGGCGCCGACGTAGAACAGACGTCCGCCGCGCTGGTAGCGCTCGGCGATCGCATCCAGAGCCGCCGCGATACGCGGGATTTCCTGTTCAACGGCGAGCGCCACCTTCTGATCTTCGCGGTTGATGATCTCGAGCAGCTCGGTCGTGGAAACCGCGTCGATGCGCTCCGATTCAGCGTTGCGTTGTTCGGTGAGAAGACGTTCGAGCACCGGCAATCCGAAGTATATCAAGGGGACTGCGTTGCTTTCGCGAGCGGTCGAGCCGGTGGGCTTTGGGGGTCGCCGCGGGGGGGCTGCGGTTTGGTTGTTACCATGAAAGTAAGTTATGGAGCATCGATTTACCAACGCCCTAGTCCACGAATCCAGCCCTTATCTGCTGCAGCACGCGCACAACCCCGTCAACTGGCACGCCTGGGGCGAGGAAGCGCTCCGCAAGGCCCGCAACGAAGGCAAGCTCATTTTCCTGAGCATCGGTTACGCGGCTTGCCATTGGTGCCACGTGATGGAGCACGAAAGCTTCGAATCCGAAGACGTCGCCGAAGTCCTCAACAGGGATTTCGTCTCCATTAAGGTCGATCGCGAAGAGCGGCCTGACCTCGATGAAATCTATATGACCGCCACGATGCTCTACTCGGGCGGACACGGCGGCTGGCCGATGAGCGTGTTCCTGACGCCCGAGTTGCAGCCGGTGTACGCCGGAACCTATTTCCCGAAAGAAAACGCCCACGGACGGCCAGGATTCAAAACCTTGCTTGCCTTCCTGTCGCGTTCCTGGAACGAAAACCGCGAATCCCTGATGACCGACAGCCGCAAGGTGGTCGACGCGGTGCGGCAGATTCACGGCGGCGGCGACCAGGGTGATCTCGTGCCGCGAGAGGTGGTGACCCAGGCCGTGGAGCAGATTTGGCGTGCTTACGATCGCGAGCAGGGCGGCCTGGCCAGCGGCTCGAATAAGTTCCCGCCAAGCCTCTCGATGGACTTGCTGTTGCGCGAGTACCTTCACTCGGGCTACGAGCCCTACCGCAACGCCGTCGAGTTGACGCTCGAACGGATGGGCAACGGCGGCATCTACGATCACCTTGGCGGCGGCTTGTGCCGGTATTCGACCGACACCAAGTGGCTGGTGCCGCACTTCGAAAAGATGCTCTATGACCAGGGGCTGGTGGCATCCATCTACGTCGACGCCTGGCAGGCCACCGAACGCGAGGAGTTGAAGCAGCTCTTCAGCGATCGTGCCCGCGGCATCTGCGACTACGTGTTGCGCGACTTGCGCAGCCCCGACGGCGCTTTCTATTCGAGTGAAGACGCCGACAGCGAGGGGCTCGAGGGCAAGTTCTACATCTGGACTCTCGATGAGGTCAAAGAAAAACTTGGGGATGACGCCGGCCGCATCTTCGCATCGCACTACGACGTCGGCGAGTTCGGTAACTGGGCGCATCCCGGCGACGACCATGTTCCACACGGACCGAAGAGCATTCTGCAGGTGGCGCGCTCCGCCGAGACGATCGCTAAGCTGAACCATCTCGACGCGGCCGAGGTCGCGAGGACGATCGAGGAATCGCGGCAGAAGCTTTATGAGGCTCGCCAGAAGCGAGTCCGTCCTGGTCTGGACGACAAGATTCTTTGCGGCTGGAACGGGCTGATGATTACCGCTCTGGCAAAGGCCGCCGCGGTGCTTGACGAGCCGCGCTATGAGGAAGCGGCCGCGCAGGCGGCTGAATTTATCCTCGGAGCGATGCGCCAGGAGGGGCGGCTGCTGGCCAGTTACGGCAAGGGCCAGGCGCGGTTGAAAGCCTACAGCACCGATTATGCGTTCTTCATCGAGGGGCTTCTGGCGCTGTTTGAGTCGAGCGGCGGCCTGCGCTGGCTGACAGCGGCCGGCGAGCTTGCCGACACGATGATCGAGCACTACTGGGATGCTGCCGGCGGCGGATTCTACTTCACGGCGGCGGACCACGAAGAGCTGCTGGTGCGCAGCAAGACCGCCAACGACGGCGCCATTCCGTCAGGCAACTCCGTGATGCTGATGAATCTGCAGAAGCTGGCGACCTTTCTGGACCGCGGGGACCTTCGCGCAAAGGCGGAGAAGATCATTCGCGCGTTCGGCGCTTCGGTGCCGCGCACTCCGTTTCAGCACGAGCGATTGCTGTGCGGCATCGAAGCCTGGCATCAAGGGTTCGAAGAGATCGTGATCGCCGGCGCCGACGACGACCCGGCGACGAGGGCCCTGTTGAGGACTGTCTACAACCTCTATCTGCCCAATAAAGTGGTCGCGCGAGTCGATCCGTCGGATGAGAAAGCAATCAAGGGATTGCCGCTGCTCGCCGGCAAGACTTTGGTCGATGGCAAGCCGGCGGCCTACGTTTGCCGGAACTATGCTTGCCAGAAACCGGTGACGGAACCCCTGGAGCTGCGTTCTCAACTACTGAACGCAGCGAAAGCCTCGGCGTAGTCACGTGGATCGGGCGTATTTTTAGGTTTGATTACGGAGCGCTCCAGTCATCACCGCGGGGTGTTTGTGTGACCCCACCCTTGCGGGTGGGGCTCGGATCGCTTGCGCCATTTGGGTCATGTAGGGCGACACCACGACCCGCATCAGGCGCCTTTGAGAAGCCCTTGAGACTTGACGTTAGAACGGCTGGTCGACGTGCCACGTGGCCTATCGCAGGATGTCGAAGAGCGGCTTTTTCTTTTCGGCAGGCTCAATCGGTCCCGGTGGCGGCAGCTCCGGTTTCTTCGCCGTCACCAGAAGAACGCCCGCCTCATTGAAGGCTAGCTTCTCGTCGCGCGAGCGCCAGTGGACATCGGGCTGAAAGTTTTGGGGAACGGGAGTGTCGTCGGGGATTCGCTCGGCCGCAACTTCCTGGAAGCCGAAGGCCGTCAGCAATTCCCCCCATTCCCCGGCGCTCAACAGCCGGAATGGGACATCCACGTGCTCTTGCCAGTGGTGGGCGTGCGGGTTTTCGCGGTAGTAGCTCAGCACCAGGAAAAGGCGCCCGCCATAAGCCATGACGCGGAACAACTCTCGGGCCGCGCGCTCCGGTGAAAACCAGTAGTAGGCGGACTCCACGCTGAGCGCGCGCGTAAAGTAGTCCTCGGCCCAGGGGATCTCCTCCGCCGCGCCGACTACGAACATGAGGTTGCCGGCAGCGGCAGACTGGCTGCGCGCCAGGTTGATCATCTCGTCCGACACGTCGATGCCGACGACTCCGCCCTCGGTGCAAATATCGGCCAGCCGGCGCGAGAGCCATCCTTCGCCGCAGCCCACTTCCAGCACGCTGTCATCCGCGGCCAGGTCCATTCGCGCGATCACTTTTTCAGCGACCGGACGATGCTGCTCCTCCATCTCGGCGACGTTGCCGGAATCGGCCCAGCGGTTGAACATTTGGCGGATCTTGTCCTCGTGTTCGAGGCGCTTTTGTTCATGAAGGGGATACATGGGAGAGCCGCTGCAAGGAGGTCAACGGGCTTGGTCAACCTACAATTCGCAAGGAAGTGAAGAGAGCAACTCTGCGCGATGATGCCCGAACGTCTCTCGTCCAGCCCGCACCCGTAGGCGACGAGCCTTTAACGCAACGGGCCGTCATCGGAAGTCGATTGGATGCTAATCGAGAGCTGTTTTACGCGCAAGACTACTGTTGCGCGGTCAAACGCGCTGCAGCCTTAATCGCCTTCAATAGCCACCAACCGGCCTTCGAGCACCGCCTGGGCATCGTCAGCAGTGAATTCGCTGACACGTGACGAGATGTTCATCGAGCAGAAGCTCGGGCCGCACATTGAGCAGTAGTGCGCCGCCTTGTAACCTTCTTCAGGCAGCGTTTCGTCGTGCATCGCCCGAGCCGTCTCGGGGTCCAGCGACAGGTCGAACTGGCGGTTCCAGTCGAACTCAAAACGCGCCTTCGAGAGCGCATCATCGCGGTCACGCGCTCCCGGGCGGTGACGCGCAATATCGGCGGCGTGGGCGGCGATCTTGTAGGCGATGAGACCCTGCTTGACGTCGTCTTTGTTCGGCAGCCCCAAGTGCTCCTTCGGCGTCACATAGCAAAGCATCGAAGCGCCGTACCAGCCGATCATTGCCGCGCCGATCGCCGACGTAATGTGATCGTAACCCGGCGCGAAATCGGTTACGAGCGGGCCGAGCGTGTAGAAGGGCGCCTCGTGGCACATCTCGACTTCCTTGTCGACTTGCAGCTTGATCTGGTCCATCGGGATGTGCCCAGGGCCCTCGATCATCACCTGCACATCGTATTCCCAGGCCTTTTTCGTCAGCTCTCCGAGCGTTGCGAGTTCGGCGAACTGCGCCTCGTCGCTGGCGTCGGCGAGCGACCCAGGCCGCAGTCCATCACCGAGTGAAAAGCTCACGTCGTACTTCTGGAAGATACGGCAAATCTCGTCGAAGTGCTCATAGAGCAAATTCTGTTTGTGGTGGCGGACCATCCATTCGGCGAGCAGCGACCCGCCACGGCTGACGATGCCGGTAACGCGCTTGGTCGCGAGCGGAACGTACTGAATCAGCACTCCGGCGTGGATCGTCATGTAGTCGACGCCCTGCTCGGCCTGCTCTTCGATCACGTCGCGCATGATCGGCCAGGTCAGATCGGCGATTTTGCCGTTGACGCGGCTCAACGCCTCGTAGATCGGCACGGTGCCGATCGGAACCGGCGAATGGTTGATGATCGCCTGGCGGATGCGCGGGATGTCGCCGCCGGTCGAGAGATCCATCACCGTGTCGGCGCCGTATTTGATCGAATACTCCAGCTTCTCGAGCTCCTGATCGATCTCGGAGGTCACCGCCGAGTTGCCGATGTTGGAGTTGATTTTGCACACCGACGCCACGCCGATACACATCGGCTCCAGGTTGACGTGGCGGATATTGGCCGGAATGATCATGCGGCCGCGGGCCACCTCGTCGCGGATCAGGTCGGGCGTCAGTTTCTCCCGGCGGGCCACATACTCCATTTCCTGGGTGACCATGCCCTGGCGGGCATAGTGGAGCTGGGTCCGAATCGGATCGGCATGACGCTTGGCTACCCATTCGGTACGCATGACAAACTCCTCCTTGAATCTCCTAGCAGCTTCTCATTATGTCATCGCACCCTTGGGCCTGCAATGAAACCACGACCATATAACAAACACGGCCGCAAGCGCTCCAGGCGGGGCTTCGGCTTGGAGGAGGCTCTCCTAACTGACACGCCCACCGATACAAGGCCCGGCTAGACGGCGACGTCCGTCAAAAGCTCCCTGAGGCTTCGAATGGTTCAGGTCAGGAAGCCGGCCGGCTGCCCACAGAGAAGTCCCGATTCCGAGAATTCACCTCGCAAGCGCCGGCTCTTAGGGTCCTCGATGCTTCCCCGGGGGGTGTCGCGTCTTGATCTTTAGCCCGAAATGCGCAATGCTAATGGGTTTTCCTATGCGAGTCGGCGTCTTCTATCACGATCGTTGCTTCGACGGGGCTTGTTCGGCCGCTGTCTTTAGCGATTTCTTCCGCCGCAACATGGATTCTCAAGCCGAATTCCTGTATGGCGGCCTGTTCCATCGCGCCGAACAGCTTTTCGAAGAGTCGCAATTTCAAGGCGACGAAAACGCGATTGTCGATTTCAAATATTGCAGCTCGCCCAAGGTTACCTGGTGGTTCGACCATCACCAGAGCGCTTTTCTTTCCGACGAAGACGCTGAGCATTTCCGGCACGACCGCTCCGAAAAGAAGTTCTACGATCCCCACTACCGCTCGTGCACCAAATTCATCGCCACCATCGCCAGTGAGCGGTTCGGATACGACGCATCGCACCTCAAGGAACTCATTCACTGGGCCGATATCATCGACGGCGCGCAGTATGAGAACGCCAAGACCGCCATCGAGATGAAGGCGCCCGCGATGAAGCTGACGCTGGTGTTCGAAGCGGCGAGCAAGAATCTCACCTCGCGGGTCATTCCGGTGATGACCTCGAAGAGTCTCGATGAGATCGTCAACCTGCCCGACATCAAAGCCAGTTTTGAGCACCTCTACAAACGGCACGTCGACTCAATCGAGGTCATTCGCGAGCGCGCCACGCACCGCGGGCGGGTCGTTTTCTTTGACCTTGCCGATACCGACCTGGGTGGGTACAACAAGTTCATCCCCTACTACCTGTTTCCGGATAGCCTTTACACGGTGGCCGTTTCCGAAGCGGGCTTCCGCACCAAGATTTCGGTCGGCTCCAATCCGTGGGCGCCAGTCGAGCCCGACCGCAACTTGGCTACGATCTGCGAAAGCTACGGCGGAGGCGGACACGCACGCGTGGGGGCGATCAGTTACAACCCGGGAGAGTTGGAGCGCGCGCGCAAAACGGCGCAAGAAATAGTAGAAGAGCTGGCGGGTGATTCCTAGCCGCAGAAAACTTAGGTCTGCTCTTTGAGGGCCGAGGTCAGCTCCAGAACCGCCTTCTTACCGTCCCCGTAAAGCATCAGCGTGTTGGGCGCGACGAATAGCTCGTTGGGGATGCCCGCGAAGCCGGGGCTCAAGCTGCGCTTGATCACCACCACGGTCTGCGACTTATCCACGTCAAGGATGGGCATGCCGTAGATGGGGCTCGACTTGTCTTCGCGCGCCGCGGGATTCACTACGTCGTTGGCTCCGAGCACGATCGAAACATCGGTTTGCGAGAACATGGGGTTGACCTGATCCATGTCGTAGAGCAGATCGTAAGGCACATCCGCCTCGGCCAGTAGCACGTTCATGTGGCCGGGCATGCGTCCGGCGACCGGGTGGATGGCGTAGCGTACCTCGACGCCTCGAGATTCCAATTCCGACTGCAATTGCCGCACGGCATGTTGCGCCTGGGCCACGGCCATGCCGTATCCAGGGACAATCGTCACCGAGCGCGCCGCGGCCAGCAGCATCGCAACTTCGTCGGCCGAGGTGCTCTTGACGCGGCCCTGGTAGATATCGGCGGTCTGCCCGCCGCCGGCTACAGCTCCACCGAGATCGCCGGAAAGCACATCCCAGAGAGAGCGGTTCATCGCGCGGCACATGATCGAGGTCAGAATGAATCCCGAGGCGCCGACGAGCGATCCGCTGACGATCAGCACGCTGTTGTTGAGGACGAACCCCGTGGCCGCCGCGGCGAGTCCGGAGGCCGAATTCAGCAGCGCGATCACCACAGGCATATCGGCGCCGCCGACCGGGACAGTCAGCAGCAGCCCATAGATCAACGCCGCCAGGCTCAGTATCCAGAATGCCGTCAACACCTCCGGCTCATAGACGAAATACGCCGTCGCAGCCACACTGACCGCAATCGACCCAAAGCTCAGCAACTGAACAAACCGCCCGCGCGGCTGCCATTTGAACACTTCCTGAAGCTTGGCCCAGGCGATCATGCTTCCCGAAAAAGTGGCGGCGCCGATGGCCGAGCTGAGCGCGCTCGAGAGATAGAGCTGCAAAGGAGGAATCCCGGGAAGCTTTTCCGGAGCCAGCACGGCAGTTGCGGCCACCAGCGCCGACGCCGCTCCGCCAAAGCCGTTGAAAATCGCCACCATCTGCGGCATCGCCGTCATCGGGACTTTGGCGGCCGAAATCGCGCCGATCGCCGAGCCGACCACCAGCCCCGCCAGAATCAGGTCGAACCGTACGATGCTGCGGTCGAGCAATGTCACAACCACCGCCAACAGCATGGCGAAGGAACCTAACAAGTTCCCGCGCCGCGCCGTACGCGGCGAGCCGAGATCCTTGAGCCCCAGAATGAACATCACCGAGGCGATCAGGTAGCAGGCGTTGATGAGATGTGTTTGCACGGTTTCGAAATCGGGACTAGCCACGAGCTAATGCTTTCGAGCGCGAGCTATTGCTTTCGCTTGAACATCGACAACATACGATGGGTGACCAGAAACCCGCCGACGACATTGATCGTTGCCATCACCAGGGCCCCCACTCCGAGAATCGTCGCTAACGTACCGGCGCCCTCGCCCGATGCCACCAGGGCTCCGACGATGGTAATGCCGGAGATTGCGTTCGCTCCCGACATCAGCGGCGTATGCAGTGTCGGCGGCACCTTGTTGATGAGCTCAAATCCCAAAAAGACAGCCAACACGAATATGGTGAACGAAACAAGGAATGCTTCCATCAGATGCTCCTAGCGAGACAGGCGCTCACACCTGCCGGCCGTCGCGGAACGCCGGCGCTTTGCGAGGCGCAATCAGAGCCCCCGGAACCGCATGCAACCTGGGCGGCCTGTTCAATCCAAGACGCCCAGCCGGCCGCCGGTCTCACTTCCCCTCCAAAGCCTGCAACACCATCGGGTGCAGGACCTTGCCACCGCGCGCGACCAGCGTGCCACTGACAATCTCGTCGGTTTCTTCGAGCCGCAAGCCGCCGTCTTTCACGAGATGGGCGATGAAGGTCGACAGATTCTTCGAATACAACTGGCTGGCGTGAGCCGGCACCTCGGAAGGGACATTCACCGGCCCCAGGATCAAAATGCCGTTGCGATCGACTGTCTCGCCAGGCTGAGTCAAAGCACAATTGCCGCCGCGCTCGGCCGCCAGATCCACTATCACCGTTCCCGGCTTCAAACCGGCGACCATCTCCTCGGTAATCAGCACAGGCGCCTTCTTGCCGGGCACCGCGGCGGTCGTAATGATCACATCCATGGCGCGCAAATGCTCGCCGAGCAACTGCTGCTGGCGCCGGTAGAACTCTTCCGACTGAGCCTTGGCGTAGCCGCCAGCCGTTTCGGCCTGCTCGGTTTTGACGTCGAGCACCACGAAGCGCGCCCCAAGGCTTTCGACCTGCTCTTTGACCGCCGGCCGCACATCGTATCCGTCAACCACTCCGCCGAGCCGCTTGGCGGTCGCAATCGCCTGCAGCCCGGCGACACCGGCCCCGAGCACGAACACGCGCGCCGCGGTGATAGTGCCCGCCGCTGTCATCAGCATCGGGAACATGCGCGGCGCGGCGTTGGCCGCCAGAAGAACTGCTTTGTAGCCCGAAACCGTAGCCATGGAGCTCAGCGCGTCCATGCTCTGAGCGCGCGTGATGCGCGGCATCAACTCCATGGAAAGCAGGGTCAGCCCACGCTCAGCGAGGGTCTTGGTCATGGCCGGGTCGTCGAGCGGGTCGAGAAATCCGGCGATGGCCGCCGCAGGCTTCATGGCGTCGAGGTCGCCCGCCGGAAACTCGTGGTGCGGTCCCGGCCCGCGCACGGTCAGCAGAATATCTGCCTCGGAAAACAGACGCCCGCGGTCGGTTTCCACGCGCGCTCCCTGCGCTTCGTAGTCGGCGTCCGCGTGCAGCGCCGCCCGCCCTGCGCCGCTTTCGATCAGCAGCTCAAGGCCGGCTTTTTTCAGCGCGGCAACGTCCTTGGGGACGATCGCCACGCGTTTCTCGCCAGGGAAGCTTTCTCTTGGAATGGCGGCAAGCATCGGCTGTCTGGACCATCTCGCACCGCCTCATACCAGTCCGCGGACGGCGTTGCCGTTTACGGCCGCTCGTCGAACGATGGGTAGCGGGGAGATGAAACTGGGGAGGCTAAAAGAGCCATCTACGGGCCGGGCCCGGGTTGTTCGCGCTTATAATCGTGACAACAGTAGCCCCTAAGAATACCGCAGAACGCGGTTCGGTTGGGATAGGAATCATGAAACGCTTTCTTCCGATCATCCTTTTGCTGGCCGTCCCGGGCCTCTCCCAGGAACAAGTCGACCGCGAGGCGATCCATCGCATCAAGAAGGAAGCCTTCGAGAAATCGCAGATCGACGACCACCTGTTTCAGATGGTCGAGGTCCACGGGCCGCGGCTCACTAACTCGCCAGGCTTTCGCGCCGCCGCCGGCTGGCTGGTGACAACGTTGAAGGGCTGGGAGCTCGAAAACGTTCATCAGGAAAAATGGGGCCCCTTTGGACAAGGCTGGTCCTACAGCCGCTTCTCGGCGCATCTGGTTCAACCCGGATATGAAACGCTGATCGGCGTACCGATGGGCTGGACGCCTTCCACCGAAGGAGTGGTTTCCGGAGAGCCGGTGACGGCGCCGCTCAAGCGAGAGAACAATCTGGTTCGCGACGAGGCGGCGGTCGACGACTACATCCGGAAATACAAGGGAAAGCTGAAGGGGGAGATCGTGCTCGTTGCCCCGCTCCAGAAGATTCGCGTGCAAGCCGAGCCGGCTCTGAAGCGCTTTTCCGACGCCGAGCTGACCGAGCGCGGCAAGGCCGAGCAACCCATCCCGCCGATTGACGTGGAATATCTCGACCCCGAGCTGGAGATTCCCGAAGAGCCCGAAGACCGCCGCAATTTTTTGGCCCAGGCGCCGGCATGGTTTCGCGAATGGTCGAGCAATGAGCGCCGCCGTATTCAGGGCAAGCTCAATACATTCCTGGCCGACGAAGGAGTACGTCTGGTGATTCACCCGGCCGGAAAGGGCGACGGCGGCACCGTATTTCCGCCCCGCTCGGGCGACCGCCGCGTTGAGCACCCCGTGCCGCCGCCTTCGATCGCGATCACGCCCGAACAATACAACCGGATCTTCCGTCTGGCCGGGAAGGGGATCGCGGCGCGGGTCGAGGTCGAGGTGACCACGGCGTTCCATCGCGACACCCTCGATTCCGTGAACGTGATTGCCGAATTGCCGGGCGGATCGAAGAAAGACGAGCTGGTGATGATCGGCGCGCACCTCGATTCGGTCGACGCCGGTTTAGGCGCCACCGACAACGCCGCCGGTTGCGCGGTGATGATCGAGGCAATGCGTATTCTCAAAACGCTGGATTTGAAGCTTGACCGCACGGTACGCATGGCGCTGTGGGGCGGAGAAGAGCAGGGGCTGCTGGGATCCAAGGCCTACATCAAGGAGCGCTTCGGCGATCCGGAAACGATGAAGCTGACGCCGGCGCATGACAAGCTTGCCGCTTATTTCAATGTGGATAATGGCACGGGCAAAATTCGCGGCGTCTACCTGCAAGGCAACGACATGGTACGGCCGATCTTTGATGCATGGCTGGCGCCCTTCAAAGACCTTGACGCCACCACGCTCTCAATCCGCGACACCGGCGGCACCGACCATCTTTCTTTCGACGCGGTCGGCCTGCCGGGCTTCCAGTTCATCCAGGACCCAGTGGAATACGAAACGCGCACGCACCACTCCAACATGGACGTTTATGATCGCTTGCAACTACCGGATCTGATGCAGGCCGCGGCGATCGTGGCGTCGTTCGTGTATCACGCGGCGAACCGGGCCGAGAAGCTGCCCCGTGAGCCGTTACCGGACCCGCAGCCTCTCACAAAGCCGGAACCCAAGCCCGCGCAGGCAGCGGGTGGCGGCCAATAGCGGCGGAGCGCGTCGGGAACGAATCTGCAGCGGTCGAGTCTATCGGGAAAAGCCTGGCATCGGTCAGTCACGTCCCCACGTAACGCGAGTACAGGCTGCGCGCCACGCCCAAGTCTTCCGTGCCTTTGATGATGGCCCGCCCATCGCTGAATACGGTCATCTCGTAGGGTGGGCAAACGAACCGCAAGGCGTATTCGTTAGCCCGGACTTTTCCGAGCGGCTCGAGTGCCGTTCTGAGCTCCACTAAATCCAGGGTGCGTTGCGAATCGTGAACCTGCACGGCGTTGCGGCCGCAAAGCATCGCCGAGCGCCGGCGCGCGGTCTCCAGATGCTTGAACTCGCGGCGGACGCATGCCGCGCAATCAGCGTCGCGGCTGCCAACCCCGACAGAGCGGATCGTGTTATTCCACACGTCGATCGTGAGCAGCCGCCGCTCGACCCTATCGCTCTGGCCCGAAAGGATTTTTATCGCGTCGGCCACCTGGAACGCTGCAATCGACGCTGTGATCGAATTCAGCACACCCGCGGTATCACAGGTGGGCTGGGCGCCTTCGGGAGGCTCGGGAAACACGCACGCCAGGCAGGCGCTCGTTGCCGGAAACACCGGCATGGTGACGCCATAGCTGCCCACCGCAGCCCCGTAGACCCAGGGGATACCCAGCTTCACTGCCACATCATTCACGAGATAGCGCGTCTCGAAGTTGTCGGTCCCGTCGAGTATCACGCCGCCGGGAGCCAGCAGTTCTTCCGCGTTTCCCGCGGTCAGATCGGCCACGCGCGCCTCGACGCGCACGCCGGAATTGATCCGTCCCAGTTTCTTTGCAGCCGCCGCCGCCTTCGGCAGCGCCTGGGCGGCGTCTTCTTCGTCAAACAGCCACTGCCGTTGCAGATTACTTGTTTCGACGTAATCGCGGTCGATGATTGTGAGTTTGCCCACGCCGGCCCGAGCCAGCGCATCCGCCTGGAAGCTGCCTAGAGCGCCGCAGCCGACGATGACGGCGTGAGCGGCCAAAAGCCTTTCCTGGCCCTGCTCACCCAGGCCCTGGAACAGGATTTGCCGCGAGTATCGCTCTCGATCGTGTTCCGTCATGAAAAGGCCCCATCAAAAAAGCTGTCACAAGCCGTCACGAAAGCAGGAGGTCCTCGCCCTGTCCCAACGCGGGCCGATCCTACACGCCGTCAGGCTAAGCTCCCTATTGATCCTATCAGTGAGTGTTCGGCACGCCTTGCCCCTCGATTAGTTGAGCGCATCGGCGGCTGACAACCCGTTTTGAGGCAAGGCCACGTCTTATAATTCTTGATAGTGTCCCGTGGCATGCTTTGTCTATTGCTGGCGGCGCTCTGTCTGTGGACAGACCCGCTGCCTTGCGCTGACTTCGAGGGCCTGCCGCTGGGCGAGATCCGCTTCTCTCCCGATAACGATCTTCTTCTGGAACGGCACCGCAGCGAGCTGATTCTGATCGAGCCGGGCAAGCCTCTGGATAACCGTCTGCTCGGCCAGACCATTCGCAACCTGTACGCGACAGGGCGTTTTGAAACGATCGACGCCGACGCTGAGCTCAAAGACGGAGAGGTGACGCTGACTTTCCTCGTCAGGCTGAGCCATTTCATCGGCCAAGTCAGCGTCGTTGGCGTCCCCAACCCACCGACGATCAACCAGCTTGCCAACGCCACCAAGCTGGATGCGGGTGAGTTGATGACCGAACGCCGCGTCGCCGCCGCCGAGCAAGGCGTGTTGCAGATTCTGCTCGACAACGGCTTTCCCGATGCCCTGGTAAAGACCGATACGGCCGCTGACGACGAAACCCAACAAGCCGACATCACACTCGTCGTCGAGCCCGGCGTTCGCGCGGGCTTTGGACGCATCTTCGTGACGCCCAGCCCCGTTCTGACCGAGCCGCAAGTTCGCGAGATCACGGCATGGGGCCGCGGCGATGCGTACACCGAGCGCAGTGTGCTGCGCGGGCTGGAGCGGCTGCGCAAGTACTACCAGAAGCAGGATCGCTGGCAGGTCAAGGTAAGCGCGATTCGCGGCGGCTTCAATGCCGACAGCGGCGAAATTGATGTGGTGCTCAACGTTGAGCCGGGTCCCCGCGTACTGGTGACCGTCGAGGGCGAGAGTTTTTCGCAGGGCCAGCTTCGGCGCTACATCCCGATCTTCGACGAAGGCGTCATCGACAACGATCTGCTCGAGGAAGGCGCGGAAAACCTGCGCAACTATCTCCAGACCAAGGGTTACTTCAACGCTGCCGTGGAGTTCGACCCCGCCTCCGCTAGCGGCGACGAGATCCGCGTCGTCTACGATGTGAACCGCGGAAAGCGCTATGCGCTGGTACAGATCGAGATCGCCGGCAACCAGTGGTTCGACCTCGAAACCATTCGCGAGCGCATGTTGATTCGCACCAAAAGCTTCCAGATGCGCCGCGGCCGCTTTAGCCAAAGCCTTCTCGAGAGCGATATCTCCGCCATTGAAGATCTTTACCGCTCCAACGGCTTCCGCGACATCGCCATTACGTCGCGTGTGGAAGAAGACTATCAGGGAGCACAAGGCGACCTGGCGGTTTCTATCACCATCCGCGAGGGAGAGCCGACGCTGGTCGACGATCTCATCATCGAGGGAATGCAGAAGATCAAACCGGACCGCTTCCTGCCGATGCTCGCGTCGGCGCCAGGGCAGCCTTTCAGCGAATCCAGTATCGCCACCGACCGCTCGCTGATTTTGGCGGAATATTTCAACGACGGCTACCAGGATGCGAGCTTCGAGTGGGAAAGGCGGCCGGCAGGCGAGGACGGCCGCGTCATCGTCGAGTATCACATCCGCGAAGGCGAGTCGCTCTACACGCGCGGCGCCATCGTCGCCGGACTGGTTCATACCCAGCCGCATCTGGTTCAGCAACAGATTCGCCTAACCCCTGGAGAGCCGCTTTCGCAGAGCGATATGTTCGAAACCCAACGCCGGCTTTACGATCTGGGCATTTTTTCGCGGGTTGATGTAGCGCTTCAGAATCCAGAAGGCGAGGAGCCGGCCAAGAACGTGCTGCTGCAATTGGAGGAAGCCCGCCGTTGGGTGGTGGGCTTCGGCGGCGGCGCGGAATTCGCGCGCCTCGGCGGCAACACCGGTGATCTCTCCGACGCGGTTGGCGATGCCACGTTTAGTCCGCGCGTCACAATCGAGACGACCCGGCTCAACTTTCGCGGCATCGGCCACACCCTCAACGTGCGAACACGGCTTTCCAATTTGCAGCAACGCGCGCTATTCACTTATGAGGCGCCGCGCTGGACCGGCTCGGAAAAGTGGAAGATGACGCTCAGCGCCCTCTACGACTCGTCGCGCAACGTGCGAACCTTTCGTGGGACCCGCCTGGAGGGCGCGCTCCAGCTCCAGCATCGCTTGAGCCGGCCTTCGACCGCTCTCTATCGCTACACTTTCCGCCGCACGACGATCGATGAAGCGACGCTGCAGATTTCACCGTCGCTGATCCCGCTCGCATCGCGTCCCGTTCGCGTGGCATTGTTCTCGGGCACCTATATTCAGGACCGCCGCGACGATCCAACCGATGCAAGCCGCGGCATCTACAACACCGCGGACTTGGGTTTCGCGAACGGCTACTGGGGCTCGCAGCCCGACTTCGTCCGCATGCTCGGGCAAAATGCCACCTATCACCGGCTCAGCCCTCGCGTCGTCGTGGCGCGCTCGCTGCAAATTGGGCTGATGTTTGCCGCTGGAAGCCGCCCCGACAGCGACCTACCCGCTAGCGGACTGACAATTCGGTCCATCTCGAACCCCGATGTGCGAATTCCCATCACGGAGCGCTTCTATTCCGGCGGCGCCAACTCGCACCGCGGCTTTCCGGTCAATCAAGCCGGGCCGCGTGACCCGCTTACCGGATTTCCCATCGGCGGCGGTGCGACCGTCGTGAACAGCGTGGAGCTGCGCTTCCCGTTGATCGGCGAGAACATTCGCGGGGTTCTTTTTCACGACGCCGGCAACGTCTTTTCGCGGCCCGGCGAGATCAACTTCAGCACTTCGCAGCGTTCCACGACGAGTTTGCTACCCGAGAACCTGCCGCCGCGCGCTCGCAGCCGCGCCCAGGGCACTGACCCGATCACGGTCTACGACTTCGACTACATGGTTCATGCGGTGGGTCTCGGAGTGCGCTATCGCACCCCCATCGGACCCATCCGGCTCGACCTCGCTTACAGTTTGAATCCGCCTCGCTTCGCGGGATTCACCGGGACGCGGGATGAATTGCTCGTCAACCGTGGAACCGTTAGCGAGCAGCGCATCTCCCACTTCCAGTTTCATTTCTCGCTGGGCCAGACGTTTTGAGGGATTTTGTCAACCGCTGCTTGGAACCAATGAGGGATTCATTGCAAGGACTGCCCAACGCGGCTATGCTGCTTGAACGGCTGGGGCTTTGTTGCCTGCTTTTCCTTGCGTGGCAGGCGATATCGCGAGCCGAGGTCATCGACCGAATCGTCGCCGTCGTCGGTCAGCATGCCATCACGGCGAGCGAAGTAGAGCTGCAACTGCGGCTGGAAGCCCTTTTCAACCGCGAGCCGCTCGAAATCACCGACGAGAAGCGGCGGCGGGCGCTGCAAAGGTTGATCGCCGTACGCGTGATTCAGAGCGAGGCCATCATGGCCGGGTTCTTGAGCACTAGCGAGCAGGACGTCCAGCTCCGCCTGCAGCAAGCCAGACGGCAAGGCTACGCCAACGGCCTTGGCTTCGAACAAGCGCTGCAAGAATACGATCTGAGAGAGCAAGACGTGGCCGATTTCTGGCGCCAGGTCATCGGCTACGAACGGTTCAAGGATTTTCGGTTCAAAACCGGCCTGGAAATCTCTGCCGAGGCCGTTGCAGCGTACTACGAGAAGAACGTCGTCGCGGAATTCAACAAAGAGGGTCAGGGCGCCGCGCCGCCGCTCGCCGAAATTTACGACCAGGTCGAGCAGGCCGTAATCGAGGAACGCGCCAACGAAATGCTAGACGAGTGGCTCAAAGAGACTCGGCCTCAAACACGTATAGTGATCTTGGAGGAGCAGGAACCGCCGAAAAACGAAAATACGGCGCCCGACGCTGCGGCGGCTGAATCGCAAGCCCCGCGCTAGTGTCAGCAGAAGAAGCGCGAATGTCGCTGCGGACATGACGGAGCCGATGGCAGTCATGAAGAAGCTTCTTTCCAAACTCGGCCGGATTCGCTGGAGCCGCTGGCTCGGAATTCCCCTGCTGATCGCAATCCTACTGGTGATCGCGTTCCAGGCGACCGTACGCACCGATTGGTTTCAGCACAAGGTGCGCGACCGCGTGATCCTGGAGCTCGAACGAGCCACCGGCGGCCGCGTCGAGCTCGGCGCCTTCCTGTTCGACCCCGGAACCATGACGGTCACCATCAACCGGCTGGTGATTCACGGCGCCGAACAGCCTCCCGAGCCTCCACTACTTAGCATTCCCACGCTGCGTATCGAGTTGACCCTCGTATCCCTTCTGTCGATGCAGGTTTCGGTTCGCGCCCTGCAGGTGCAATCGCCCGAAATTCATCTGACCGTTGCAGACGATGGGACGACGAACTTGCCTGGCGGGCAGCGCGGTGCGGCCTCGGGAGACAGCGTGGATACTCTGCTCGATCTCGCCGTTGACCGTCTCGAGGTGCAGCAAGGCAGCCTGTATTGGAACAATGTTCCCCACCGCCTTTCGGTGCGTGGCGCCGGGCTGCAGCTCGGTACACGCTACGAGCGTGCCGAAGACCGCTACGCACTCTCCTTCCGGGTCGCTGAGCTCGGTTTCGAATATGCCGAGAGCGAAACCGTGCTTTCTGAATCTGAGGGGGAGCTTTTCGTCTACCGCGATCGCGTCGAAGTGCCTCATCTCGTCGTCGGCACGAGCGGCGCGCGGATCGAAGCTCACGCCCAAATGCGCGGCTGGCAGCAGCCAGAAATAGACGCTGAGTACAAGGGCCGGTTCTCGATAGAGCCTTGGAAGGTGCGTTTCGGTTTGCAGTTCCTGGGCGAGGGATTGGCGGAGCTCGCCGGAAAGCTGGCCTGGCGCGGCGCCGACGAAAGCCTCGCCTATTCCGGGAGCGTCGCTTTAGAGAGCGCCATCAACAGCACCGGAAGCGAAGCTCCCAAGGTTCTGGCAAGCGCCGAATACTCCGGCGACGCCGCCCGCGCCCGGCTGCGCAATCTCGATGTAGCCGCTTTCGGCGGCCATTTTCACGGCGAGGCCGAGGCGGAAGTCGCGCCAACCGCGCCCCCCGGTTGGCGGCTCTCGGGCGATTTTGATGGTTACTCTATCCGCTCGGTTGCCGAAGCCGCCAGAGCCACGGGTATCGCCAACCTGCCGGCCAACTTGCCGTGGCGCAGTCTGCTCAGCGGGTGGCTTCGCGCCGAGGGCGCCGGGCTCGACGATGCTCAGCTTTCGGCTTCGCTGATCCTCGCTCCGCCGCAGGGCTTGCCCCCCGATCAGCGGCTGCTCGAAGGGGTCGTTGATGTGGTCTATCGCAGCAGCGACCAGCTCCTTCAGTTTTCGCGTATCGATCTTTCCACCGGCGCGTCGCGCGTCGCCGCGCACGGCAGTATCACCGCCGACGGCCGCTCGATTCTCGATCTCGAGGCCACACTGGACCAGCTCACGGACCTGGCCACAGCAGCACGCATGGCGGGAATCGACATCAGCGAGCTGCCGCTGCAACTGCAAGGCCAGGCTTCCCTCGAAGGTCATTTCGCCGGCCAACTCTTTCTCGACCGCCCCCCGCAAGGGCGCTTCACAGGTAAGCTCGAGGCGAACGGCTTGCGGACGGCGGGCTACGACTGGCGCCGTTTCAGCGGGGATCTCGAGCTGGAGCCCGGCAGGCTTCGCCTCGAACAAGGCATCCTCGAGGACCCCGATGGCACGGCCCAACTTGCCCTGACGGTTCCGCTGGAAGACTACAGGCTCTCGCCCGCGGGGCCGTTGGCCGGCAACGTCAAGTTCAGCGGCTTTTCTGTTGAGCGCTTTCTGGCAACGTTCGGCCGTAGCGAGAAAATCACGGGAATCGCGGGCGGGCAGGTTCGCCTGTCTGGCGCCGTTGAGAACCCGGAATTCACCGCCGAAGCCACCGTGCGCGAAGGCGCCGTCTGGGACGAACTTTTCCAGATCGCCACCGTGAAAGCCCAATACGCCGCTGGAAAGCTCGACGTATCGAGTTTCGAGATCCTCAAGGCCCCCCGTCCCGGCAGTGAGGGAGCGCAGCCGCGAGTGCGCGGCCAGGGGCAGTTCACCCCCGCCGACCGGCGTTTTCGATTGGACCTCAGCGGCGGCGATTGGAACCTCGCGCAGTTCGATCGATTCGAAGGCGCCGCCCGCCCGCCCAGCGGCGACGTCCAACTCGATTTGCACGCCTCTGGCCGCCTATCCGAAGGCCAGGAACTGTTCGACGAGCTCGACGTCACAGGAAACTGGAACCTCCAGAATGTCGCGCTCGGTGAGCAATCGCTCGGCTCCCTCGCCGGCAACATCGCCACGCAGGGCAAGCAGGTCTATCTCGACTGGAAGGCCGCTTTGCTGGGAGGCCAACTGAGCGGCAAAGCCGAGTTACAGCCCGCCGGCGACCAGTCGTTCCACGGGCAGATGGAGTTCCAGAAATTCCAGGCCCTCGGCGTAGCGCAACTGGCGCGCCTGCCGGTCGAACAGATGCAGGGTGAGGTTGACGGCAGCTTCACCTTCTCGGGAGACCTTGCGGAGCCCAACAATCTCAAGGCAGAGGGAACGATCACGCGCCTGGAGGTCGGCCTTACAGAAATCGCGGGCGCCAATAAGGGCTATTCGCTGTGGAATCCATTTCCTATGCGCTTTTCGCTCGCGGAACGCCGTCTGCGTCTCGATGGCATGCGCCTGCTCGGCCAGGGCACCGACATCGGCATCGACGGAACGATTCCCTTCGCGCTCATGGACCCCGCGGAAAACAAGCTTGATGTCTCGGTGGAGGGCGATTTCAACCTCTCGGTGCTGGAGAGCTTTCGTTCCGGACTCGAGGCAAGCGGCGTATCGAGCGTGGAGGTCAACATCCGCGGCACGATGGAGCAGCCGCAACTGCGCGGTCGGCTGCGGCTGCAAAATGCCGCATTGCGCTCCGAGGATCTGCCTGCCGGGCTCAGCGATATATCGGGCTCGATGACTTTCACCGGCCGGCGTGTACGGATCGATGAGATCAAGGCCACTTCCGGCGGCGGCAGGGTCCGGCTTAGCGGCACGGCGGTCTACGAAGAAGGCACGGCGTCGTATCGCCTGAGCGCCGATGCCCAGCAGGTGCGCCTGCGCTACCCGACCAACATGACAAGCACCATCGACGGGCAACTGACGCTTTCGGGCAACGACCTGCAAACGCTGCTGACCGGCGAGATCATCGTCATGCGGCTGTCGACCTCGCCGGAGGCCAACATGGGCAGCCTGATCGCCTCGCTCGGCGAGCCGCCGCGCACGCCCGCCGGAGGGCCTTTCCTCCGCAATACCCAGCTCAACGTGCGCCTCGGCTCCATACCCGACCTGCCGGTTCAAACCAGCATGTTTCGCAACATGCAGGTCGAAGTCGACATGCGCGTCGTCGGCACGGCCGTCAGCCCATCCCTGCTTGGCAACATCAGCGTTACCCAGGGCGAGATGCGCTTCCAGGGAACGCGCTACGTCATCAACCGCGGCGAGATCGACTTCACCAACCCGTTCCGCGTCGAACCCGTACTCGACTTCGAGCTGGAAACACGCATTCGCGACGTCGATATCGCGCTCAACATCTCCGGGCCGGCACGCAACATGAATGTGAGCTACCGCTCCGATCCGCCGCTGGAATTCAACCAACTGGTTTCGCTGATCGCCGTGGGCCGGAGCCCGACTCTGGACCCGGTGCTGGCTGCGCAAGAGCGCGTCGAGGCGCAGCCGCTGATCCAGACCGGCGCCAATACGCTGCTGTCGCAGGCGCTTTCGCGGCCGTTTAGCAAGGGCTTGCAGCGTTTCTTCGGCGTCAGCCGTTTGCGGGTCGATCCCCAGGTGGGAGGGGCCGAGAGCGCCCCCACGGCGCGCATTTCAACCGAACAGCAGATCACCAACGACCTCACGCTGATCTACAGCTACAACCTGGCCGATTCCGAACAACAGAGCGTGCGGGTCGAATGGGCGCCCAGCCGCCGCCTGTCGTTCATCGTGACGCGCGACGAGAACGGGCTGGTCGGCGCCGACGTGCTCTACAAAAAGAGGCTGCCCTGAAATGCTGACGTGGGAACAGTTGCGGCATCGTATGGTCGAAGAGCAACTGCGCAACCGCGGCATCCGGGACGAGCGCGTTTTGCGCGCGATGGAAACCGTGCCGCGTCACGAGTTCGTCCCCAAGCCCCACCGCCACCTGGCCTACAACGACGAGCCGCAGCCGATCGGCGCCGAGCAGACGATTTCGCAGCCCTACATGGTCGCGGCGATGGCCGAAGCGCTGGTTCTGGATGGAAACGAAAAGGTTCTCGAAGTGGGGGCGGGGTCGGGGTACGCGGCGGCTGTTATGTCGTTGCTGGCCGCCCACGTCTATGCGCTGGATACTGAGCCTGCGCTCGCCGAGCTTGCCCGCGCCAACCTGGAAAAGACCGGGTTTGCCAGCCAGGTGACGGTATTGTGCGGGGATGGCACGTTAGGCTACCCGCAAGAAGCGCCGTATCAGGCCATCTCCGTGGCCGCCGGAGCGCCGCGCATCCCGCAAGCCTTGATCGACCAGCTCGACCCCGGGGGCGGCCGTCTGGCCATTCCCGTCGGCTCCACCCAGGATCAGGAATTACACCTGATACGCCGCAACGGCGATAAGACCGAGACGCGCAAAGTTGCCAACTGCCGCTTCGTGCCTCTGCGGGGAGCGGAAGGCTGGTAGCGGGATACCTTGATGCGAAATCAAGCGGCGCCCAAGGCAAGGCCGTCAGAAGCCATCGGCTCAGCCCCGCCTCTACCGCGACTCGGCCGGCTTCATCGTATGCGCCCGAATCCAGCCTGAAATCGCTTCCAGAGCGGCGGGCGCCATCGTCTCCTCAATGCGGGCATACTCGAGCGGCAAACCCGTCTCGCTAGTCTGCAATAAGTGGTTCAACTTCGCCGGCCGCATGACCTGGTAGTCATTGTTCCCGCTGGCCTTCAGCGCCTGCTCGATCGGCGGAAGATTGTTATCCGGCGGCACCTGGAGGTCGTTTTCTCCAATGATCACCAACACCGGACGCTTCACCTTTGTAAGCGCGGGAATCGGGTCATAGGTCAGGAAAAAACGGAACCACGGCGTAAGCAGCATCTTGGCCTGCTCGCCGAGCGGAGATTCTTCTGATAACCCGGCTGCCTCGCGCTGCTCGGAGCTCAGCTCCTGGACGATCTCCTTCTGCAGGGCGGCCAGCCGCTGGCGGGCCTGCGAGTCGTCGCTCTCCTCCTTCACGATGGCGTACATTCGCTCTTGCATTTCCCGGTTGGCGGCGATGGCATCGTCATCCGCCCCCATGACGCGCATCAATGCCTCCGACTGCACATGGATAATCTCTTCGCCAGTCAGCCCCGGGGCGGCGAGGAGAACCAGGAACGCGACGCTGTCGGATTCCACCGCGGCCAAGGGAGCGACGATCGCACCCTCGCTGTGCCCGATCAAACCGATCTTCTTGGCGTTGATCTCTGGCCGTGATTTCAGAAATCCGACGGCGGCCAAGGCGTCGCCGGCGAAATCGCGGCTGGTCGCCTCCGTGATGCTGCCCTGCGAGCCGCCAACGCCGCGATCATCGAAACGCAGCACGGCGATTCCGTGGCGGGTGAGGTGGTCGGCCAACACCAGAAACGGCCGGTGACCCATGATCGACTCGTCGCGGTCCTGTGCGCCCGAACCGGTCAGCAATACCGCCGCCGGATACGGCCCTTCCCCGCGCGGCGTGGTCAGCGTGCCGGCGAATTGCAGTCCGGCGGCTTCGTTGCGGAAAACGACCTCCTCCTCGTTGTAGGGGTAGGGTTTTTGAGGGTCTTGCGAACGGCTCAGCCGGGGCTCTTCACGGTGGCGATGGAGAGTCAGCGGCAAAGACCCGCCGCCCTGCCGCCACTCCCCATCGATCTCCGAGCGCGGCCCGTTGAACTTGCCGGCGAATACCGCCGCCGGGCGCTTCAACTCCAGCCGCACGGAGTCCGCCTGCACCTCGATTCTCTCGATCTTGAGCCCCGCGGCTCCCTGGTCCACACTATCCAAGGTTCCGCTATAGGCTCCTTGGCCGTCTTTGGCGATGCGCGCAATCAGCCGCAGCTCGATGGCTCCGGTATCCAGCACGCCGACCCAGATACCGGCCAGGTCCTCGCCAGGAACCCCCGGCTGTGTAAAGGGAGTTGGATCGCCTCCGTCGGCCTGCTTGCGCACCGAGCGGCGCAGGCGGAACGTCAATTCCGTGATGCCCTGCGTATAGTCGCCCGCGATCGCCTTGCCGTCGTCGGAGAGCGTACCCGAAAAGGCCGGGTTTCCCGGCACGCCGGGCATGGCGAAGGCGACATCCCGCCCTTCGACCATCACATTCGCCAGGCTCAGGCCCCGGGTATCCTGGGCCGGGATATCGATAACCCCGCTCCAGACGCCTTCGGCGTCGGTTTTCAGCTCGACGGCGATATCGAGCGCGTTCCCTCGGATGTCAATCGACCCTTCCCAGTAGCCCGCAGGCGTCGCTTCTTGCGCCAGGGCGGCCGCCGTCCATAGCGCCGCCAGACCGAGAAGAAGGGCTGCCTGAGATAACCGCTTCGCCATGATTGGCCTCGCCAGGTCCTTATAGGGAAGGAGCTTACCGCCCGCCGGCCGCAAGGCCGCGAGGGCATGCAACGCCGCAAGGGTCCGCGCGTTGGAGATATAGACGCAGCCAATCCCGAATAATTTCAAAAAACCGCGGCCTCACCGGCCTGTGGCCAACTCCTGAGCAAGCTCGTCCAGCCAGCCCTGAATCCGCCGCCGGTTCACGCCCAGATCCCCGTGGCCATAGTGCGAGCGGCTGTAGATCGCAATCGTTGAGCGGCCGTCATTGGCCGGCAGCAGCCGTAGGGTTACCGTGTCGGGGAAATGGATAACGGGTGTCAGCGCCTCATACTCATATTGATCCTCGTTCGAATCGCTCGACAGCAGCGTCACCCGAGCCTGCCGTTCGATCACACGGAACCAGGCCGCTCGAAGCTCCTCCAAAGAGGCATCAAACACCGGGCTTGGGGCATGAGGCTGCGCCACGCACAGTTCCCGCGGGCAGACCAGATATTGATTGGGAGACGCCTTCAGCTCCAGCGTCGAAAAGTCCACTGGCGCGCGATCCATCGGGCCAAACGCCCGCTCCAGCAGCCCGGCGCGGCCATAGATCGAGGCTAGAGCTACGTAGATGACGACCGGAGCTCCAACAATGAGCAGCAGCACTTTCCACCACATAGCTCCAGCATGACCGATTTGGAAACAGTGGTGGAACCGCGGCGTGATTTCGCGGCAAAACCGCGCCAGCCTGTTGAGGTTCGACCCGTGCGACAGTAGCTGGCCGCTTTTCGGGCCGTTTCGAAAGCGTTCGGCCCGAGCCCGCGGCTTCCGGCTTTTAGCTCTACTGCACAGTTCTACTGCACAGTGATCGTGTAGGGTGTCAGGCGCATCATGCCGCCTTCCAGCAGCGCAGGCCACGACGAGATGTCTCCGAAGTGAGCGCGCAGGAAGCCGCGCAGCCGCGAGAGATCGGCCGACTGCCGATCGAACAGCACGTCGATGAACCGTTTCGGCGTCGGGTAGGTGACCAGCCGCACGGTATCTTCCTCTTTCAGGCCGGCCTCCCGCTTGGCGACTTCAATGGCCTTTTCGAATCCACCGATTTCGTCGATCAGGCCGTTGCGCTGCGCCTGGGACCCCAGCCAGACTCGACCCTGCGCCAGTTCGTGGATCTCGTCCCAGGCCTTGCCGCGGGCGTCGGCCACCTTCTGGACGAAAACGCGGTAGGTCTCTTCGATGCCTTCGCGCAGCTTGGCGCGTTCCACCTCGGTGAGGCTGCGGTAGTCGGTGTAAATGTCGGCATAGCGTCCGCGCGTGAGAATCTCCTTCTTCAGGCCGATCTTTTCATAAAACCCGTGCAAGTTCAGCTTCCCGAAAAATACGCCAATCGAACCGGTGTAGGTGCCGGGATACGCCACCAGCGGGGCCTTCGTCATCGCCAGATAATAGCCTCCGGAAGCCGCTACGTCGCTCATCGAAACCACCAGCGGCTTGGCCTCTTGAAGTAGTTGCATCTCGCGCCACATCTCGTCGGAAGCAAAGGCATCACCGCCGGGCGAATCCACGCGCAAGATGACCGCCTTGGTCTCTTCGTCCTCGCGCACGCTACGCAGCGTTTCGACAAAGCTGTCTGAGCCCAGGATGCGGCTTCCAAACGGATCGTTGTCGTTGTCTCCCTGCATGATCGCGCCGACCGCGTAAACAACCGCCACCTTGTTGTCGCCGCCGAGCCCAAGCGATTCGCGGGACACCTTGCGGTAGCGCTTGGAACTGATCTCGTTCAGCTCCTCGACGCTGAGCTGCTCCTCCAGTTTGTCGTGGAACTCATCCTCGTACAGCATTCCGTCGACCAGCCCGGCTTCGAGCGCTTTCGAGGAAAGAAAGGGGCCGTCGTCAACGATCGCCCGCATCTGTTCGGGCGTTTTGCCGCGCGACTCGCTGGTGGCGGCGAGAAACTGCTCAAAAATCTCGTCGAGGATCGAATTGGTGACTTCACGGAAGGCGTCGGACATTTCATTGCGCGAGTAGGGCTCGACGGCGCTCTTGTACTTGCCTACGTTTTCCATTTCCGCCTGGATGCCCATCTTGGCGAGCGTGTCCTTGAAGAAGGAAACCTCGGCGCGGAACCCGCGCACGTCGAGCAGCGCCTCCGGCAGGATGTACACCTGATCGGCGGCGCTGGCGACGTAGTAGTCCAGCGAGCTGCCGCCCGAAAGCAAAGCGACTACGGGCTTGCCGGACTTCTGGAATTGCTCAATGTCCCAACGGAGCTCCTGGGCGCGGGCCCAGCCCACTTCGAGGCCATCGCAATAAAGCGCCACGGCCCGGATGCGCTTGTCCGCCGCCGCATTTTGGAACATATTGCGCACGTCCAGCATCGTCACCGACGTGCCCTGGCCCAGGAAATCCAGCGAAAAATCCATAAACTGATGCTCTGGAAGGTCGCCGGAAAGCTCGATCGAGAGCACGGAATCGGTTTCGATGCCGGGCTCGCGCGATTCCAAAGACGCAAACACCATGGCGCCAATCACCACCATCATGACGACGAGAATGATGCCGGTCAGCACACCGAGCAGATACTTGAGCATGAGAAACCTCGCGGGGACCCGTCGGGGCGGGCTCGCCTTACACGCAGCGCTGCGAGTTGCCGCGGCAAGCCTTCCAACGCATTATATCCTGTGGCGTGAGAACGACTTGGTGATTGTCCGCTGAGGAGATCCAAGCTGGCAAGCGCTACAGGCGCATCGAGAAACGATGGCCAAAGGCCGGCGAATCGAAGGGCCTTCGAGCGCCGCTTGTTATAATTTCTGTCGTATCGCTTTGGAATCGTTTTTCTCGCCAGGAGCACTCGATGGACGTGATGGAAGCCGGCGTCGCCGATGCCGCCACAATCGCCAAGTACGAGCCGGTTATCGGGCTCGAAGTGCATGTCCAGCTCGGCACGAGAACCAAGATTTTCTGCGGCTGCTCGACCGAATTCGGCAATCCTCCCAATACGCAAACCTGCCCGGTATGCCTGGGCCTGCCCGGCGCGCTGCCTGTTTTGAATCGCCAGGCCGTCACGCTCGCCGTCCGGGCGTCGCTGGCGCTCAACTGCCAGGTGCGCTCGTTCTCGCGGTTCGCGCGAAAAAATTACTTCTATCCGGACCTGCCCAAGGGCTACCAGATCTCCCAGTATGACCAGCCGGTGGCCGAACACGGCTGGATCGAGGTCGTGCTCGAGGACGGAACCACCAAACGCATCGGCATCACGCGGCTGCATCTGGAAGACGATGCCGGGAAAAACTCCCACGAGGGCTTCCCTGACAGCGGCCGCTACAGCTATGTCGATTTGAATCGCACCGGCGTGCCGCTGGCCGAGATCGTCAGCGAGCCTGACCTGCGCAGCGCCGACGAGGCCTTCGCCTACCTCACTGAACTCAAGCAGATCATGCAATTCGTTGGCGTCTCCGACTGCGATATGGAAAAAGGACAATTGCGCTGCGACGCCAATGTTTCGGTGCGGCTCAAGGGCGCGGAAAAGTTCGGCACCAAGGCCGAAGTCAAAAATCTCAACTCGTTCCGCTTCGCGAAGCTCGCTATCGAGTACGAAATCGCGCGCCAGGTAGCGGTGCTCGAAGCGGGCGGCGTGATTCCGCAAGAGACACGGCTGTACAACACCGTGACGGGCGAAACGGTAACCATGCGCAGCAAGGAAGAAGCGCACGATTACCGTTACTTCCCCGAGCCCGACCTGATGCCGCTGGTCATCGGCGACGAGTGGCGCGAGGAAATCGAACGCGCCATGCCGGAATTGCCGGCCGCCAAGCGGCAGCGCTTTATCGGCGTCTACGGGCTCTCCGAATACGACGCCCGCGTGCTCTCTTCGACGCAACTGCTGGCGGACTATTTCGAAGCAGCGGCCAAGGCGTCGGGAGACCCGAAAATCGCCGCCAACTGGGTGCAAGGCGAGCTCGCCGGCGCTTTGAACACCACGGGCAAAACGATCGCCGACTCGCCCGTATCGGCCGCCCGGCTTGCGGAGCTGGTAAAGCTTGTCGCCGACGGCACGCTCTCAGGCAAGCTCGGCAAGGACGTCTTCGCCAAAATGTTCGCATCCGGAAAAACCGCGGCTGAAATCGTGGAAGCCGAAGGGCTCAAGCAGATCAGCGACACCGGTGCGCTGCAAAAAATCATCGATGACGTGCTGGCGAAAAACGCGGGCCAGGTCGCGACTTACAAAGGCGGCAAGACCAGCGTGCTCGGCTTCTTCGTCGGCCAGGTGATGAAGGCGACCCGCGGGCAAGCCAACCCCCAGGCCGTCAACGATTTATTGAAGAAGGCGCTCGAGTAGCGGAACGGTAGAGGGCTAGTAGCGCGACAGGTTGCGCCCGCGGCCGCCTTTCGCCGAGGATTACAGCATGCCGAAGACAACCCATCCTTGGACTCGCCGCGAAATGTTTTTAGGCGCCGCGGCATCGCTGGCAGCGGCATCCTCACCGGCCGCGGCTCCCGATGAAGCGCCGGCCGGCAAGCCGACCCTGTGCATGTTCTCGAAGCACCTGGCGCACCTGAACTACAAAGACCTCGGCCGCACTCTCCGCGAATTGGGTTTTCCGGGGGTCGATCTGACCACCCGCCCGGGCGGACACGTGCTTCCCGAACGGGTCGCGGAAGACCTTCCCAAGGCCTTTCAGGCTCTCGAAGGCGAGGGCATCCGGACGCCGATGATCACTACCGGTCTGACGTCGCTGAAAGACCCCGCCGCGCGGCCGACGCTGCAAACGGCGGCAAAGCTGAAAATTCCCTACTGGAAACCTGGATACTACCGCTACCGCGATCTCTCGAAGCTCGAAGAGACGCTAAACGAGGTGAAGCGGGAGATCGAAGCACTGGCCGCGGTAGGCCAGCAAGCCGGAATCCAAGGGGGATTTCACAACCACTCCGGAACTTATGTCGGCGCGGCGATGTGGGACCACTGGTGGATCTTGCGCGACACGGACCCCAAGACGTTCGGCTTCTACTTCGACCCCTGTCACGCCACGATTGAGGGCGGCGACGCGGGCTGGCAGATCGGCTTCCATCGTCTGGCCGGCCGCATCAACATGGTCTCGATCAAGGATTTCTACTGGGAGAAACAGGGCGGCGAGTGGCAGGTGCGCATGTGTCCTCTCGGCGAAGGCATGGTCAACTTCCCGAAGTTTTTTGAGCTGCTCGCCGCGAGCGGGTTTGCAGGCCCAATCTCCCTGCACATCGAGTACGAACTGGATGCCCCAACCGAATCCGCGCGTCACGAAAAGGAACTAGCCGCCATCGAGAAGGACCACGCCTTTCTGAAGCAGCAGGTGGAGAAGGCGTACGGGACGTTGGTCGGTTGATCGGTTGAGCCGTCGTCGTTAGAGATTCGCCGAGCACCCATGAAAAGGCGCCTGGCCAAGTATCGCCGCAGGCGATCCGAGCCCCATGCGCAAGCATGGGGTTACACGCGGCAGCGCGCCACGCCAGCCGTCCCCAACTCCCGGCCACTCAAAATCAAGAGCCACTACCGGCGGATAAACCGATAAACGGATCAACGGATCAACGGATCAACGGATCAACGGACCAGATCACCGATCCACCAACTCCGCCATCGCAAAAACCCGGTCAAACGGGCAGTTGTGCTTCTGCTCGATCGCCTCGCGCCCTCCTTGTTCCCGATCGACAAGGCAAAGCGCGCCAAGGACTTCCATGCCCGCCTCCCGCGACACCTCGATCGCTTGAATGGTCGATCCGCCCGTCGTACAGACGTCGTCGACAATGACGACTTTCCTGCCGGCCGGGTCGTCGATGCCTTCAATGAATTTCTGACGCCCGTGCTTTTTCGCTTCTTTGCGGATCAGAAAAGCGTTGATGGGCGAGGCGGAGTCGAGCGACTCGCGAGCAACGGCGGTGACGACCGGGTCGGCCCCCATCGTAAGGCCGCCCACCACGTCTGGCATCCAACCCCGTTCCCGCATTTTGGCCAGCATCAGCCGCCCGATCAACGGCATCGCTTCCGCCCGCAGCGTGGTCAGCCGGCAATCCACATACAGATTGCTGCGCTGCCCCGAGGCGAGCACAAAGTCTCCAAAACGCACCGAGTGGGTCTTGAGGATCTGTTTCAGGCTTTCGCGGTCCTGTGGATTGCTCAAACTCTGTCTCTCCTGGATGCTCAGCGGGTATTCTCACACACGGAAAGGATTGGCCGTGCACGGCAGACTACCCCGGAGCGCCACAGACAATCTTTATGTGCTCCACAGACAGGTTTGTCTGTGCTGCTGGATCAGCCTCTGAGCTCTTCCGGGATCTCCGCCACATAAACCTGAGTATGTCCGCTGCGGTCGCTGGCGAAGGCGACCATCGTCTCGTCCGGCGAAAGCGAGGGATGAGGGTGAGTCCATTGCGGTCCGTAGACCGAATCCGTTGCCATTTCCATCCAGCTCAGGGCCTTGCCTTTCTCGCCGGCGGACTTGGCGGCTTCCCAATCCTCGGCCAACGCGTATCGCGACCGCCGCCATTGGCTTCCCTGGTTGGAACTCTGCGCCATGCAGATAGTGCGGCTTTCTCCGGTGGCGACGTCGATCAGTTGCAGACCGATGTCGGGATGGTTGGTGTCGCACAGAACCTTCGTGCCGGCGCGGTTGGGCGAGATATGCCAGGCGTTGAGCTCGGCGATGGTGGTGATGCGCCGGGTCTTCCAATCCATGCGCTTGAGCGCTTTGGGCCACACGGTAAACACCAGATCGCCGGTCGAGCCCAGAAACGTTTCGTGAACTACGAACTCTTCGTTGTCGTGGTCGTACAGGCATTCGAGCCCGCTGCCGTCGCGCCGCATGCGAAACATACGCGGCGCCGGGTCGGCCGCGAACTCGATCCACTCAGGATCGACGGGCGAGAATTGCGGGTGAATCACTGTTCTCGGGAAGGGAAAAAACCCCGCGCTATCGCCCGAGGTTCTTCCGGCAACGATGCCCCACGCGCCGCGAAGGCGGCAAGCCGCCGTGAACCACGAGCCGTCCCCGCTGAGTGAGCATTCGCCAAGCTGGCCGTCGAACGCGGCGACCAGCCGCTCGGCAAGACTCTGGCGGTCGATTTCCCAGATCGAGCCGCCGCGGACAAAAAAAATACTTGCGCCCGACGAGGCCATGGCCGGCGAGAACGGATGGATCGGCTCGCCGCCGGTCAACTGCCGAATTTCGCCCTTGGGAAACCCGGCTTCAAAAAGCTGCGCTTGCCCGGTGCGATAGGACGTAAACACGAGCGCCCGCTGGTCCGGCGGGAACGAGCTGTTCAGAAAGTAGGTGGGGTGGTTGATCGACGGATGGTTGGTTACCTGGTGGACGCGCGCCCCCGTGGCCTCGTCCACGAATGACGAAAGCTCCGAAGGATAGACAGCGCCTTTTGAAGTTTGCATGTGTGCCAGACACCTACTGCCGCACCGGCCGGCCTGATCCCATCACTGGCCTGGCGTTCCCGAACTCCCGGCGCGAAGCGCGTCAACTGCCTGCCCTTTTCTTTCCAGGGTCGAGGGCGCGTGGTCCGGAGCCGCGGGTCGCGGTTCGGAAACCGGGGCGAGCACGTCGCCAATGAGGGTTTTGTGCGAGTTGCCGACCCACCCACCTGACGCCGTCAAGCCGCGAGAGCGGCTCCGGGCTGCGCTGCGCGTAGCAGCCAGTCACCAGGATTTCCGCGGCGGGGTTTTCGCGATGGATGCGGCAGACGGCCGTCCAACCAGCCGCTTTCCGGCCACCGGAAATCTACTATGCCACAATAGGAAGGGCCGTCAACAACAAACCCCCGGGGGTCGCCCGGGGGCCGTTGAAGTTTGCTGAATATCGCCGGAAAACCGGGTGCAATGCTTAGCTAGTCGGAGTCCCGCCGCATCTTCTTGCGGCTGCGTTTCCTGGCCAGCGCCTGCTTCATGCGGCGCTTCTCGCCAGGCTTCAGATAGTACGAATGGCGCTTCACTTCTTTGATGATGTCTTCCTGCTGAACTTTTCGTTTGAAACGCCGCAGCGCGGCGTCGAGTGATTCGCCATCATTTACGCGTACTTCAGCCAAGCAATACACCTCCCAACTGTGGACGGATTCCTGGGGTGCCGAAGAGAAATAGACTGGAAGTCGTCTTCCCCGAGCGTCTTCGCATTTTACACCAGATAATATCGGTAAGCCAGCGACGCTTGGGAAGGCTGCCGAGCGGAAACCAGGTCTCGGCCTCGCTAAGTGGCCCCGAGAGTCTCTGGAAGAGGTGACGGATTGATGACCGAAGTTCTCGCCGTGATGTTGGCCGGCGGTGTCGGGGAGCGCTTGTACCCCCTCACCAGGGAGGTCGCCAAGCCGGCGGTCCCGTTCGGCGGGATCTACCGCATCATCGATATCACACTTTCCAATTGCATCAACGCGGGCCTGCGCAAGATCTACATCCTCACGCAGTACAAGGCGATCACCCTCAACCGGCACATTCGCCGCACCTGGAACATCGTCTCGCCCGAGTTGGACGAGTTCATCGAGGTCCTGCCGCCCACCAAGCGCATCAGCGAAGACTGGTATCTTGGCACGGCCAACGCCGTCTACCAGAACTCGCAGAGCGTCGCCGTCGAGGGTCTTCCCTTCACGCTTGTGCTGTCGGCGGATCACGTCTATAAGATGAACTATCAAAACATGCTCGATTGGCACGTCGAGCATGGCGCCGACCTCACCGTAGCCACGACGCAGGTCTCGCCGTCCGAGGCCGATCAATTCGGCATCGTCGACATCGACGCCGGCCTGCGCATTCAGGGTTTTGAGGAAAAGCCCAAGCACGGCCAGCCGATGCGCTCGCGGTTCAACCCCCAGATGTGCAGCGCGTCGATGGGGATCTATCTTTTCAACACCGCCACCCTGATCGAGGAGCTCGAGGCCGACAACGCGCTCGAAGGCTCCTCCCACGATTTCGGCAAAGACGTGCTGCCCCAAATGATCGCCGGCGGCCGCAAAGTCCTCGCCTACGACTTTGTCGACGAGAACCGCACCGACATCCGCTACTGGCGCGACATCGGGACGCTGGACGCCTTCTATGAAGCCAATATGGATCTAGTGGCCGTCTCACCCGTCTTCAACCTCTACGACGACAAATGGCCGATCCGGAGCGCGCAATGGACCTATCCGCCGGCGAAATTCGTCTTCGCCGAAGAAGGCCGCCGGATGGGCGTCGGGGTGAACTCGATGGTCTGCGCCGGCTGCATCATCTCGGGCGGCCGGGTCGTCAACAGCATCCTGTCGCCGGGGGTTCGCGTCCACAGCTACTCCGAGGTCGAGTTCTCGATCCTGTTCCCGCACGTCAATATCGGCCGCCATAGCCGCATCCGCCGCGCCATCATCGACACCGACCTCACCATCGAGGAACACACCGAGATCGGCTTCGACCCCGAGGCGGACCGGCGCGCCGGCCACTTCGTCACCGAGTCCGGCATCGTCATCGTGCACGCCGATTCCCCCAATGTTCAGAAAAAACCGAACGGCGGCGAGCGCCAGGACCGCTTTCTGCAAGCATCCCGTTAACCACCCCAGTCGAGGGGAAAGCCAGGACCACCAGGTTCGGGAATCCCCACTTGTCTTTAAAATTCAATATAATATCGTCGGAAGCTGATTCATTTCCCCACCGTTGGCGGCGGATTTTTTCGCAGGGACGAACTCCGGGGAGCGTCAGGGTGTTGCGTTTCTATGGCAGTCACGGCACGCCAGCACATCAAACGCATGCGGGGAGGCGCCAACGCCCACCTGATGCTGGCCGCCGACAATGCCTATTACGTCATCAAGTTTCGCAACAACCCGCAGCACCCGCGTGTCCTGGTCAACGAGCTGATCTGTTACGTTCTGCTCTCCTATTTGCAGCTCCCCGTCCCGGATTGGGAGATCGTCGAGGTGCCCGCCAGGCTGCTGGAAATATCGCCTGAGCTGGTGATGGAAGCCGGCCGCTCGGTACGCCGCTGTGAGCCGGGGCTTCATTTTGGGTCCCGCTATCCGGTGGATCCGTTGCGGCAGGCGGTTTACGACTACCTGCCCCTTTCCCTGCTGCGAGTCGTGCTGAATGCCGATAGTTTCTGCGGGATGCTGGCCTTCGACAAGTGGGTTAGCAACGCCAACGGCCGCCAGGCGGTTTTTTTTCGGGACCGCGCGCGCCGCTGGCTGCCGGCCGTGGAAGCAGTTTCGCTGCATCCCTCGCTGGCGGCGAGTTCGTCATCGATGGGACCCGGAATTCCGCCGCGGCCCGGAATTTCGCCGCGCTCGCTGGTCTACGTGGCGGCGATGATCGACCACGGCTTCGCTTTTGAGGCGCAGAACTGGTCGTTCTCGGACTCCCCCGAGCGCGGTCTTTATAGCCGCCGCGAGGTCTACGAGCGGGTCCGCGGTTTCGCCGCCTTCGAGCCTTGGCTCGACCGCATTTGCCATTGCTCGAGCAGCGTGCTCGACGATGTCTATAAGAAAGTGCCCCCCCAATGGCACGGCGGCGAATGGGACAGCCTCGAGGCGCTGCTCGAGCAGCTTTACCGCCGCCGCAGCCGGGTTCCCGACCTCGTGCGCGACGCCAAGAACGCCGGCCGCGATCCGTTCCCCAATTGGTCGACGGCCGCAACGGCGGTGGCGCGGTGATGGGGGGATGCAAAGGCAGGTGGGAGACAGGGCTTGTGAGGGCCGGTGCTTGGGAAACCGCGGGCGCGTGGCAAAGAAAAAAAGGCACGGAAGGCGCAAGGCAAAAGGCAAAGTGCAAAAGGAAAAAGGCAAAATTGGAGAGAGAGAGAGAGAGAGAACAGGCCGGGGATACGGAGGTGAGCGATGGCGGAAACCGTGGGATCGGCGATCGATTACCGGTTCGAGCTTCTGCGCTACGTACCGAACGTAGTCGCGGGCGAGGCGTTCAATATCGGCGTGTTGCTGTATGACGGCGCGGGGCGGCTGCTCGATGCGCGCTTTGCCCAGGAATTCCGGCGTCTGAAGTGTCACCCGCTGGTCGACTTCGATTATCTGCACGCGCTGCGCAACGAGTTCGAGGACAGGCGTCTGACCGGAGAAGGCTTTTCCGACTACGTTACCGGGTTGAAGAAAAACCTGTCGAACAGTTTGCAGATTTCCACCGCCACGGCCTTGCGCGGCGAAAGCGCGGTTGCGGAGATCGAGCGGCTGTTTTCGAGCTACGTGGCGACTCCGGTCCCCGCGGACAGGGAGACCGGGGACCCCGAACCGCAGCCCGGCAGCCGGCGCGCTCTGAAGCGCCGCATGGACGACGCCTTCCGCAGCCATCAACTGTTCGCCAATGGCGACCGCCTGCGCCCCGACGCGCGCGTTAGCTACGGCAGCGCGCGGCTGCAATTCAGCTTTGACTACGCCTACCAGCCCGACGACGCCACACGCTACGTGCACGGCCTGGCTCTCAACGAGGAGATCCACCGCGCCGAGAAGCTGTGTTTTGTGTATGACCGCCTGCGCGGACGCCAGCCCGGGATCGGCCTGACGGTGGTGCTGGACGACGGCGTCCAGGACGATGTGAAGCAGTTGCTCGAGTCCAGCGAGGCCACGACGTGGGAAATCGGGCGTGTCGATGAGCTGGCGTTCGCAATCCGCACAGAGATGGGCCTCTAAGGCGCTGCTGCGGCCAATCGCCCGGGTGCGTGCTCCAGGCGTAGTTTCACCCGCCAAAACGCTGCCGGCCGGAGCCTCACGGCATTGGAAATCCACGCTAAGATGGGGCCATGAAGCGCCTTTTCAAGTTGCTGTTAGGCGTCGTCATTGGCTTCGCGGCCCTGATGCTTCTGTCGGGCCTGGCGATCCGGGCGATGCTGTCGGGCTCGGCCAGCAAAGCGGTTTTGGCCTCCCTGGAATCGCGCCTCCAAGCCCCCGTTGCGATCGAGCGCGGCGACTTCGACTTGGCGCGTTGGTTCCGCTTTACGCCTGCTGTCACCCTGTACGGCTTTTCGGTCGGCAACCCGCCGGGCTTTACGTCCGGCAACATGCTCGAAGCCGAGGAGGTCGCGGCCGAAGTTTCGCTGCTGTCGCTGTTCTCCGATCGCATCGTGATTCATAGCGTCGTCCTTCGCCGGCCTCGATTCATCCTGGAGACTAACGCGGCGGGGCAAAGCAATCTTAGCGCCCTGTTCCCGTCATCCTCCGAGCCGGCGGCGGAATCGGAGCCCGGCGCCTCGCCGACCACGCTCGCCATCCACAGCCTCTATCTCGAGGACGGCACGGTGCGCTACATCGAATCCGGCGGCGCCGAGCCGCTTACCGTCGAGGGAATCGCGCTGCAGTTGACCGACTTCGCACCAGACTCGAGCTGCCGCTTCGAGTTGCAGGGGCGGCTTTTCGGCGCCGAGCATTGCCGGCTTCAATTTGCGGGGAACGCCGGGCCGTTCGGAGAAGCCTCGATTCCGGCCACCGGAGACCTGGACCTGGAACTCGCTCCCATCGAGATCCCCGCCGCCATTCGGCAAAAGTACTTCGGAACGGTATTGGCCGACCCTGGCGACGCCAGCCGCGTACGCCTTTCCGCGAACGTCGGTGGCGATCTGTTTGCCGAGCTGCGCGGCAAGGGGGAGCTGAATTTCGCGGAATTTCAGGTCGGCCCCGATGCGGAGAACCGCCTCGGGCTCGAGGGCCAGGCGCCCCTGGAGTTAAACGTCAATCACCTGTTGGGCGAGCCGGCTGTTCACCTGAACGCCTCTGGCGCGTCGTTGCGTATCGGTAGCGGCGAGTGGCAGGGCAAGAGCGAATTCCACTTCGCCAAATCGCAGTTCAAGGGCTACCTGAACGGCGCGATTCGCGACGTCGACATCGACCAGTTGCTGAGCGCCTTCTCCGACGCGAAAGGGACCATCTTCGGAACCGCCCAGATTCCTGACCTGCAACTCAGCTTCGCCGGAGGCGATCCCGACACGCTTCTCAATTCGCTTTCCGGGCGCGGCACGATCGCGATGGAAGACGGCCGCATCGCCGCGCTCGACATCTTCAACTCCGTGATCAGCCAGGCGGAAAAGATGCTCAGCGGCGAGATCGCGGCGCCGGGCGAGACCAAGTTTGTGCGCCTGTTCAGCCAGTGGCAAATCGGCAGCCGCCGGCTCCAGCTCAGCGAGATTTTGCTCGAGAGCGGGGCCTCGGCGCTTTCCGGCGCCGGCACCATGAGCTTCGATCACGAGCTCAATTTCGATCTGCAAACAACCATCAGCGGGCCGGTCGCGGCCAAGCTTGGCGGCAAGCCGAATGCCCAGGGAATCCCCGTGGCGCCGGTCCCGGTGAAGGTCAGCGGAACGCTGGAGGCTCCCAAGGTGCGGCCCGATCTGGGACGCGTGGCCAAGCAGCAGGTGAAAGAACGAGTCACCGACCTGCTGGATTCGCTGTTCAAAAAACGCGACCCGCAGCCGTAACACGGGCAGCGGTATTCACTGGTCGAACCGATGCAGGCTCTTGATTCGATGATCGGGCGGCTGTCCCCTCGCGATGCTCGCGAACCGGCGGCGGCGCCGTCCCTACCGAAATGAAGCTATACCTCGATCTTTTGGCCGACATCCTAGCCAACGGTGCGCTCAAGGGAGACCGTACGGGAACCGGCACACGAAGCGTTTTCGGACGCCAACTGCGTTTCGATCTGCGGGCTGGATTCCCGCTGCTGACCACCAAAAAGGTGCACACGCGTTCGATCATCCACGAGTTGTTGTGGTTCATCCGGGGGGAAACCAACGTCCGCTATCTCAACGAGCACGGCGTCAGCATTTGGGATGAATGGGCCGACGAGCAGGGGGAATTGGGCCCGATCTACGGCAACCAATGGCGGTCCTGGCCGGCGCCCGACGGCCGCACGATTGATCAGCTTTCCCAGGTGATCGCTGAGATTCGCGCCAACCCCGATTCCCGCCGGCTGATCGTCAGCGCCTGGAACGTGGCGCAGATCCACGAGATGGCCTTGCCGCCGTGTCATGCGCTGTTTCAGTTTTACGTGGCGGAGGGCGCTCTGTCGTGCCAGCTTTACCAGCGAAGCGCCGACGTTTTCCTGGGCGTGCCGTTCAACATCGCGTCCTACAGCCTATTGACGATGATGGTGGCGCAAGTGACGGGCCTGGCGCCGGGAGAGTTTGTGCACACTTTCGGGGATGTGCATCTCTACCTCAATCACGTTGACCAAGCGCGGACGCAGCTTGCCCGCCAGCCGCGCCCCTTGCCGACGATAGAGATCAACCAGGCAGTGTCGAGTATCTTCGACTTCCGCTTTGAAGATTTTGATCTCAAAAACTACGACCCGCATCCCGCGATAAAAGCTCCTATAGCCGTATGATCCTTTCCTGCATTGCGGCCGTGGCCGACAACGGCGTGATCGGACGCAACAACGGCCTGCCCTGGCGGCTTTCGGCCGATCTGCGCCGCTTCAAGAAGCTGACCACGGGCCATTGGACGATCATGGGCCGCAAGACATTCGAGTCGATGGGCGGGCCGCTGCCGAACCGCACCGCGGTCGTGCTGACGCGAAACCGCGGCTACGAAAGGCCGGGAGCAATCGTCGTCGATAGCCTCGATGAGGCTCTGGAGCGCTGCCAGGGCCAGCAGGAAGTGTTTGTGCTAGGAGGAGAGGCGGTCTTTCAAGAAGCTCTGCCGCGCTCGCAAAAACTCTACCTGACGCGCGTTCACGCCGAAGTCGAAGGCGACGCGCGCTTCCCTGCGGTGAACTTCGAGGAATGGGAACGCGTCGAGCACGCTTCGCTGCCGGCGGATGAAAAAAACGACCACCCCACGACGTACGAGGTATACGTCCGAAAATCAGCCTAGGCGAGGTGAGGGCCGGTATTTATGCCGGTCCGCCGCTGCGGCGCAATGGCTTCTTCCCAAACTCCCAGGCTCACAAAACGCAAACGATCACCCTCTGGTCTACCGCGGCGCGGCGACCCACGGGAACTGGTTGGTGAACTGATAACCCAAGGCCGTGTGCGCGTAGTACGCAGCTCCCGCGGCGATCAGCAGTAGCACCAGGATGATCACGGCGTATACCTTGGCCGGCATTTTGCGGCCTTCGCGGCTCAAAACCAGCAGGTAGGAAGCAAAGATGCCGACATAGAACAACAGGATCATCGGGCCGGCGAACAGGATCATGTTGAACACGTCGGGCGTCGGCGTGACAGCGGCGGCCAATACAAAGATGAGCAGAATAGCGTACCGGACGTTGTTCAGCAGGAACGTCGGCGTGACGAGCCGGATCAGGGTCAAAAAGAAGATCACGACCGGCATCTGGAAGACCACGCCCAGGCCAAGGATGATCGCGATACCGGTGTTGAAGTAGGAGTCGGCGCTGATCATCGGCTGAATGCCGATGTCGGCCCCCACGCCGACCATGAAGGCGATCGCGTAGCGCAATGCGATGTAGTATCCGAAAACCCCGCCTAGCACGAACAAAGCTGCCGTGCTGACGACAAAGGGCAGCGCCCATCGCCGCTCGCGTTTGTACAGCCCCGGCGCGATAAACGCCCAGGCCTGATACATCAACCAAGGAGCGGCGACAAATATGCCGAACACCAGCGGGACCTTGAGATAGACCAGGTAGAACGATTCGGAAACCGCGATTTGCGTCAGGTGAAGCGGCGGGTCATAGTTCGCGACGGCCCCCATAAAAGGCTCGGCGACAATCGTCCAAAGATTCTGCGCAAAGATCAGGCAGACTAGGTAGATTGCCCCCAGGCCGTAAACCGAGTGCAGGATTCGGGTGCGCAGTTCATCGAGGTGCTCGAGGAACGACATGCGCGACATGCCTTCACCGTCGTCATCCTCGTCGGATCCGTCCCCGCCGGGCGGCGGAGGAGGAGGCGGCGGAATCTGTTTCGATTCGGTTTTGGCTTTCTCAACCGCTGTCGACGACGCCTTGGACTTGTCGCTATAAGGGTCGTCGTCCTGATAGTCGTAGTCGTCGTAATAGGTGGGTGGCTTTCGCGGCTCGGTCCCGGACGCCGGTTTGAGCTCAGGTTCGGCGTCAGCGGCCGGCGAATCACTACTCGCTGCGCTGGCGCCGTCCCCGCTGCTCGGGGCGCCTGCGGAGGCCTCGTCCGGGCTGGGCTCAGACTCCTCCGGCTCAGGCGACGCGCCGCTATAGGGCGCGTCCCCCGGTTTCTGTTCCTCGGAGCTCATTTACGTGATGGCGCCAGATTTGGCTTCCGCGCCGCTGACGCCGTTGTGCGGCTCGTCGGCGGTGGCGGCGCCGTTGGCGTTCTCGGTCTTGCTTGCATCCGCCGTTAAGGTCTGGCTGCTGGAACTTTCGGTGGAAGAGGACGACGGCTTGGCGGAAGGCGAGTCGTAGTCGGAGTAGTAGTCTTCTCCGGTATCGTCGTAGTAGCTGGTCTTGACGTCCCGGGTTATTTCGCTGGCGGATTCCTTGACATGGCGGGTCTCCGACTCGATCGTATCCATCTCGCGCTGGAAGGTGCTCTTCAATTCGTTGGACGCGCGGCGGAACTCCGCCAGCCCCTTGCCGAACGAGCGGCCGAGCTCGGGCAGCTTCTTCGGCCCGAAAATCAGCAGGGCCAGCACGAAGATAAAGATCATTTCCGTTATGCCGAATGGACCCATATAAATACCCTCCCTCGTGCGAGGGACGCCATTGTTGATGATAACGACGCGTCGAACAGGGCGTCAACCAACGCAGGAGCGGCTCAGAACGTCTGGAACGTGAAAAATCCGGGCTGCCGCCGATCGCTTCCGCAACGGCCACACCCCGTTGCTGCGCGGCCTTCCGCGGCGGCTAGCGGGTTTCCGCCTCGACCCACTTGACGCTGTGGTCGCCGCTGACGGCCAGCGTTTCAGGCGGCGAATCGATCTTGAAGATCGACCACGGCCCCGGCTGGAAGGGATAACGCTCGATGACGCTCTCGTCGATCGGAACTCCCAGCCCGGGCCCGTTGGGGACGATCAGGTCGCCGTTTTCCATCGCCAGCGGTTCGGCCAGAATTTCGTCCGCCGCCGGAAAGGCGTACATCCCTGGGCGGCCCTGATTCGAATAACAGGGGTATTCGAGCCACTCGACCACGTCGGCGTCGTAGCAGACGCCGAGGTGAGCCGCGGCGAGCACCTCCAGGACCGTGCCCCAGCTATGGAAGGCGAAGCGCAGGCCTTGCTGCTTGGTGGCCTCGAACACCCGGCGGCCCATCTCGAAGCCGCCCTGGCAGCACACATCCATCTGCACCCAGTCGACCGCGCGAGAGTTGATCAGGTCGAGGAACGATTCCTCGTCGGGTTCGTGCTCGCCGGAAGCCAGCGGAAACGGAATGGTGCGGTGGAACTCGCGGTAGGCTTCGTGATCGTCCGGAGGCAGCGGCTCCTCGAGCCAGGCAGGTTTGTAGACGGCCATTTTTTGGGCCAGATCCCGGATGGTTTCCAGGCCGTAGCTGCGGTCGCCCATGCGCCACCAGCCGTGGGCGTCGATCATCAGCCCGACGTCGGGGCCCACCGCGGCGCGCATTTTGGCAAGGGTTTCGAGGTCTTTGTCAGGGCCCGCGGCCGGCCGCATCTTATAGGCGGAAAAGCCCATGGCGGCGATGGCGGCGGCTTCCTCGGCGTAGCCCTCCGGCGTCATATACATGCCGGCGCTGCCGTAGCACTTGATGCGGTCGCGGCGGCGCCCGCCGGTCAGCTCCGACAGCGGCGCACCCTCGTAACGCGCCGCCAGATCGATCAGAGCAATTTCCACGGCCCGGTAGGTCTTGATTGTTTCGAGGTCCGCCTGAAAGTCGAAGCTGGACCACTGCCGCGGGTCGCGTCCATCGAGAAACGGTCCGATGAAGGAGCTGATTTCCGTCCGCGCGCGCTCGTGGGCAGGGCCCGGCGCATAACCCTTCAAGCCGTTGTCAGCGGTGACGCGGATCAGCATCGCATCGCGCTTGAGGATGGTACGCTCACCGCCAAAGAACGGCATCACCAGCGGCTCATCGAGCGGGCACGACATCAGAAACGCTTCAACCTTCGAAATCTTCAAACGGACCTCCTGATTACTTGGACTGCAGTGCTTGGCTGGCGCCAGGCTAGCAAGAGGATTAGCCTCTGTTTACCGGAATTCGACACGGCCTGGTTGGACGCTTCACGCCTCAGGCTTTGTCCTTGCGGCTCCTCGTTGCACGGCCAGGACTCGCTCCCAGCCGGCCAGATCGCGGTAAACGCTGGGTTTCTCCCACGCCGCGCCATCGAACATCGGCTTGACCGCCGCCGAGGTATTATAGCCGACCTCCAACAGCAGCCATCCGCTGGGCCGCAGCAGGTCACAGACCGTGGCGCTGAGCCGCCGGTAGGCATCCAGACCGTCCTCTCCTCCAAATAAAGCCAGGTGCGGCTCATAGTCACGGACTTCCTTCTGTAGGGAGGACATGTCCATCGACGAAATATATGGCGGATTACAAACAATCATGTCGAGGACGCCTTTTTTAAACGCTTCGGACAGGTCCGCCTGGACCAGGGGAAGATCCAAGCTCAGACTGCGGGCGTTATCTCCGGCAACCGACAGCGCGGCGCGGGAAACGTCGCAAGCGAAGACCCTGGCCCCGGGAAGATGCCCCAGGATCGCCAGCGCCACCGCTCCCGAGCCGGTACCAATGTCAAGGATGCAGTCGCCTGCGGACGCACGCGCCAGGGCCTGCTCCACGAGCAGCTCCGTCTCCGGCCGCGGAATCAGAACATCGGGCGTGACGCGGAACGGCAGGCCGTAAAACTCCTGGCTGCCCGTAATGTACTGGGTCGGCACGCCGCTGCAGCGGCTTTCCATGTCGGCCTGAAAGCGGGCCGCTTGCCCGGGGTCGAGATCATCGCCGGCGTGAGCGTAAAGAAAGGCCTTGTCGCGCCCAAGCGCGGCGCACAACAGCACTTCGGCCGTCAGGCGGGGCTCGCCCACATGGGCTTGTTGGAGCGTCGCGACGGCTTGCTGCAGGGCCTTCGAGATGGAGATTGGGGGTCCCATCGGTGTCGCGGGTTAGGACCGTTGCGAGGTCTCCGGAACCGACCCCGGGAGCCCGCCGGGCGCCGTTCCAAACGCCGGGGACGCCGTCAGGCGGCGTCCAGTCCCTGATTCATTAACTCGGCCTGGAAGTGCGACGACAACGGCTCAACCAGCGGGTCGAGGCGGCCCTCGATGATCTGGTCGAGCTGGTGTAACGTCAGGCCGATGCGGTGGTCGGTCACGCGGTTCTGCGGGAAGTTGTACGTGCGGATCTTCTCGCTGCGGTCGCCCGTGCGCACCATGCTGCGGCGTTCCTCGGCCTGCTTGGCGTGTTGCTTGTCGTGCTCCAGCTCGTAGAGCCGCGACCGCAGCACTTGCAGAGCTTTGGCCTTGTTCTTGATCTGCGATTTCTCGTCCTGGCAGGAAACCACCAGGTTGGTGGGCAGATGGGTCACGCGGACGGCGGAATACGTCGTGTTGACCGACTGGCCGCCGGGGCCGGACGAGCAGAACGTGTCGATGCGGATATCTTTGGCGTCGATCTGGATCTCGACCTCATCGACCTGCGGCATCACCGCCACCGTTACGGCCGAGGTGTGAACGCGGCCCTGCGCTTCGGTCTGCGGCACGCGCTGCACGCGGTGCACGCCGCTTTCGAACTTCAGCTTGCTGTAGACACGTTTCCCTGTGACCAGGGCGATGATTTCGCGGAATCCGCCGCCTTCCGATTCGCTGCTGGAAATGACTTCCATCTTCCAGCGCTGCAGTTCGGCAAAGCGTGTGTACATCCGGAAAATCTCGGCCGCGAACAGGGTGGCCTCCGTGCCGCCGGTACCCGCGCGGACCTCGAGCACAGCGCCTTTCTCGTCGTTGGGATCAGTAGGCAATAGCAGCACGCCGATGTCCGACAGCAGGCCATCCATCTCCTGCTGCAGGCCGGCAATTTCCTGGCGCGCCAGCTCGACCATCTCGCCGTCGGAATCCTGGAGCATCGCCCGCGCCGACTCCAACTCCGCCGCCTTCGTCTTCCAGACGCGGAACTTTTCGACAACGTCTTCGATCTCGGCGGCGGCCTTGGCGGTTTTCTTGTATTGATCGATGTCCTGAGCCAGGGCAGGGTTAGCCATTTCCGCCGACAAGTTGTCGTAGCGGCGCTCAAGCTGACTCAGCTTCTCAATAAGTTGCATGGGGGGCCTGCCGGAGCAGCGTTAAGCGATGACCAGCTCGCCGTCTTGCTTCTCTTCGAGCGCCATGGCCCTGGTCAGCGCGTGGATCGAGACTTCCACCTGGTCGTCGGCCGGGTTCTTGGTGGTAATGCGCTGCAGCCAAAGGCCCGGCGCCACCATGCCGTTGAACAAGCGGCTCCGGCGGCGGGATGCGAAACGAATTACCTCGTAGCTCACCCCGGCGATCACCGGTAGCAGCACGATACGCGCCGCGAACTGCATCGCGAAACCCTCGTAGGGAACCAGCGCGTAGACGAGGATGCTCATCAGCATCACGACCATCAGGAAGCTCGTGCCGCAGCGCGGATGGAAGGTGACAAACTTCTGCGCCTCGGCGATGGTAACCGGCTGGCCCGACTCATAGTTGAAGACAACCTTGTGCTCGGCGCCGTGGTACTCGAAAACACGCCGGATGTCGCTCAGTCGCGAGATCACTCCCAGCACGGTGAGAAAGATCGCCAGGCGGATCACTCCGTCGACCAGGCTGAAGGCGAACTGCCCGTCCAGCCAGGTAACCCGCGCCTTGAGCTGACTGGTTAGCACCAGAGGGACAAACTTATAAAGGAACAGAAAAAACCCGAGCGAAAAGGCGACGTTGAGGGCCATCATCCAGCCCGGTACTTCCGCCGGCTTCTGATTCTCTTTGCTTACCGCTTCTGTGCCCTCGTCGATGGCGTTATCGGCCGAAAATTTGAGCGCCTTGATACCCAGGCTCATCGCCTGCCCGAGCGTGCCCAGGCCGCGAATTACAGGCAGCTTCCAGAACTTCGAGACTTCCGAGAGGCGGTGCGAAACACCCTCCTGCTGGATGATTTCCCCGTTGGGACGGCGCACCGATATGCAATAGCTGTGCGGCGTGCGCATCATGACGCCTTCGATCACCGCCTGCCCCCCGATCAAAGGGTCATCGCCGCTCTCGAGCACGGGCATCAACTGCAAGTGGGTCGCCAAGCGGAAGAATTGTCGGAGCCTGTTTTTCATGGCAGCGTACCGGCCAGTCTGGAGCCAGTTTCTCATTTTACGATAAAATGTGATTCATGCTGAAACGGGTTTTGCAGGCCGTGGGCCGGGCCATATTTTCGAACTACCGCCGCGGCTCGTGGCAATACGACCTAATCGTAGCGGGCATATTGGCGTTTATCTTCATCGCGCCGCGGTTCATCAACTTCGGCGACCAGCCGCGGCCGCCGGCCGTTCAACAGATCGAGTCCCTTTCCGACGGCTCCGGGACGCTGCTGTTCTGGGTGGATCCCGATGTGATTGACGGGACCCCGCCCGAGGAGGTTCCCGGCAAGCTTCGCTTGCTGCTGCGCCAGCGGACCGGCAGGAACCTGGAAGTAGTAGACACCAAGCCGACGACCGACGCCGAAGGCGCCGTCCGGGCTTACCTCGTCTACGCGCGCCCCTAGAGATCGCCCTCGGCCGCCTGCGGCTGCCTGCGGCGAGGACGGCTGCTGCCCACAAAAGCGCAACCCATCTGCTCCGGGGCGAATCTAGACTTATAGAGGGCCAACCGCTGTGGGGAAATTTTCTCCGCGGCCGCGGCCATGGTTGGACAATCGCGGCTTTGATGCGAGTTCACCCGGAGACATCGTGCTGAGACCCCTTGCCGCCATCCTGGTTTTGTCGCTGGCCCCCGCGTCACTGATTTCCACGCTGAGCGCGGCGGTCGATCAAGAAACCGTGCTGCGCAACATGGATGCGACGGCCGCGAAGTTTCAGGGTCTGAAAGCGAACGTCGAATGGGTTAAATACACGGCGATCGTTGGAGTGAAGTCCGCGGAACAAGGGGAAGTCATCGCCCGGCGCAACAAGAACAAATCGGTCGACGTGATGATCGAGTTCAAGACGCAGGACGGAAAACCCTACAACTATTTCGTGACCGTCCAGGGAGCCAAGGCGCAGATCTACCGCCCGCAAATCGCGACGGTCGAGGAATACGACGTTTCGAAGTCGAAGGACCTCATGGACCAGGTCTTGTTGTTGGGTTTCGGCACCTCCGGGAGCTACCTCGAAAAAAACTACAACGTCACCATCAAAGGCGAGGAGACGGCTGCCGGTGAAGAGACCGTCAAGCTCGAGCTCGTCCCTAAGTCCGAAGAGCTGATGAAGAAGATTCCGCGCCTGGAAATGTGGGTTTCCAAAAGCAAGTGGCACCCCGTCCAGGAAAAGCTATACGAACAGAACAGCGGCGACTACCGGCTGCACACCTACACCAACATCGTCTTCAATCCGCCGCTGAAGGATTCTCAGTTTCGCCTCAAACTGCCCGGAAACGTCAAAAAGGTCAACCCTCAGAAGTAAGATCTTCGCTGGAAGCGCGGGCGTGAGCATCGCCCGCGGCGATGCCCTGATCTCGCAATCCCAGAACCCCTGGCATTCGTGAAGACATTCGCGCTCACCACACTTCAGCGATACGTACGCGCTCCTTCTTGCCTGACACGCGCCTTCTTTGCCTGACGCGCGCCTGCGCCGCGCTTCAAACTTCCCTTCCTCCCCTTACAATCGGCGAGCTTGGTACATTGATTCTGCAAAGGGGCGGCCGTTCGCGGTCGAGCAGAACTGATGAAGATCGCCATCGTCTACAACCGTGAGAGCCGCAGCGTTATCAACCTGTTTGGCCGGCCGAATCGCGAAAAGATCGGCATGAAAACCATCCGCCGCCTGGAAGAGGCTTTGAAGAAAGGCGATCACCAGGTGATTGCGCTCGAAGGCGACAAAGACTTGATCGACCGCCTTGGGGCATTCATGCCGCGGGTGCTCAAAGGCGAGCGGCCGGGCATGGTTTTCAACGTGTCCTACGGCATTCAAGGCCAAGCCCGCTACACGCATGTCCCCAGCATCCTTGAAATGGTCGGCATCCCCTACGTTGCTTCGGGGCCGCTAGCCCACTCGCTGGCGCTCGACAAAGTCGTCACCAAGATGATTCTGCGGCAGCACAATCTGCCTACGCCGGACTTCATCGTGCTCGACAGCCCCGAGGCGGAGATCCCCAAGCTCACGTATCCGATGATCGTCAAGCCCAAGAACGAGGCGGTCTCGTTCGGCCTCAAAGTGGTCCACAACGAGAAGGAGCTGCGGGAGGCCGCGGGCGTGATCTTCAAGGAGTTCGAGCAGGCGGTACTGGCCGAGCAGTTCATCGAGGGCCGCGAAGTCAACGTCGGGCTATTGGGGAACAACCCGCCGGAAGCATTCCCCCCGGTCGAGTTGAAATTCGGCAAGGGCGGACCGGGCATTTATACGTACGAGGACAAAACGGGCCGCAGCGGCCGTGAAATCGGCCACGAATGCCCCGCCAAGATCGGCCCCGAGCTGACGGCCAGGGCGGTCGAAATCTCGAAGAAAGCGTTCATGGCGCTGGGCTGCTACGATTGCGCCCGCGTCGATATGCGGCTCGACAAAAAGGGCAACCTCTACATCCTCGAGATCAACAGTCTGCCCAGCCTGGGCGAGCACGGTTCCTACCTGGTAGGCGCCGCCGCCGTGGGCCTCGATTTCACGAAATTCGTCAACCGCCTGGTGGAGGTCGCCAGCTCGCGCTACTTCGGAACGCCGCAGCCGCCGCAGTTCGACACCAAGGAGGTCGACACCGCCACGCACGCCTTCTCGTTTCTCACCGAGCGGCGCGAACGGATGGAAAAGCGGCTGCGGGAATGGACGTCGCTTTCCAGCCGCACCGGCGATGCCATCGGCATGCAGCGCGCCGTAAGCCTGGCGAGCGAGATGTTCGACGAACTGGGCATGAAGCCGGTCGTGGAGTTCACCAACGAGCGCGAAGTATGGACCTGGGAGACGGCCAAGAAAATGGACGACGGCACGCTCTTCATTGGGCACCTTGACGTGCCGTTGGAGGGTTCCGCCCCGCACCAACCATTTCGCCGCGACCCGGAGTGGCTTTACGGCGAAGGCATCGGCTCCTCGCGCGCGCCGCTGGTGATGCTGGAGTTCGCTTTGCGGTCGTTGCGCAGCATCCGACGGCTGCGCAGCCTGCCGCTGGGCGTCCTGCTCTATGGTGATGAAGGCTCGGACGCACGGGCCAGCAAAGCCTTTATTGAAGCGGCGGCGGCGCGCGCCAAGCAGGTCCTGATTCTGCGGCCAGGCAACCTCGGCGATCACATGATCGTGCAGCGCCGCGGCCACCGCAAATACCGTTTTCGCGTCGAGGGCGACGCGCTACGCCCCGGCAGATTGATCAAGAAGCTGCCCCCGATTCGCTGGACCTGGAAAAGGCTCGAAGAGCTCGCCGAGCTTACCTCTCACAAGAACCGCATCTCTGTCTCAACCCTGGATATGCGGACCGAGCGGCTTCCCATGCGCCTGCCGCACCGCATCACGTCGACGATTCTGGTGACCTACCCCGACCCGGACGTGATCGGGCCGCTGGAGGAGCGTATGCGGGCGATTCCCGGCAAGAGCGGCCCGCGGTGGGAACTTGAGCTGCTTTCCGATCGCCCTCCGATGCGGGAACGCAAAGGCAACCAGCGGCTCGCCAAGTCGCTTGCCGAAGTCGCGAAGAACTGGGAGATTCCCCTCAAGTACGAATCTTCGACGTACCCCTCGGTGGCAGGACTGGTGCCGGTCAAGACACTATGCCTCTGCGGCGCCGGGCCTGTGGCGCGCGACCTGGGCAACCCCGGCGAGTCGATCCAGCGCATCAGTCTGGTTCAGAGAACGCTGCTGCTGGCCGAGTTTCTCGCGCAACAACTCCAACCCAAGCAGGACGGCAAGCTGCCACCACCACCAAAACAGGACACCAAGCGGGCGGGGAAATAGCCGATGGTCTCGAAACTTCGACGCGCCCCCGTGGACACCGAACGGCTTGATATCGGAAACCGCCGCATCCGCTTCCCGCAGCGCGTGGGGGTCTCACGCAACGGCATGGTCGCGACGGCGCAGCACCGCGCCACCGACGCCGGCGTCGAAATTCTCGAGGAAGGCGGCAACGCCATCGACGCCGCCGTGGCCGCGGCCTTCGCACTCGGCGTCTGCGAGCCGGCAGCCTGCGGGCTCGGCGGACAGACCATGATGCTGATTCACCAGGCCGAATCCCGCCGCACGATTGCTCTCGATGGCTCTTCGCGAGCGCCCAACCGCGCCGTGCCGGGTTTGCTCGACAAGCCAGAACGGCGCATGGGCTATCGGGCGATGACGGTCCCGAGCACGCCGGCGTGTCTGCGCTACGCCCTAGAGCAGTACGGCACGCTCAAACTGCCGCGCCTGCTAGAACCGGCCATTCGCCTTGCCGAAGAGGGTTATGAGATCACGCCGTTGCAGCACTGGCTTGCCCGGCGCGAGCTCAAGCTTCTCAAGTCGGGCACAGCGGCCCGCTTCTTTCTGCGCGATGGCGAGCGGCCGTATGCCACGGGCGCTTTGTTTAAGCAACCAGTTCTCGCCGAGACGTTGCGCCGCCTTGCGAAGAAGGGCGTCCGGGATTTTTACTCCGGAGAAATCGCAGCGCAGATCGAGCAGGACATGCTCCGCAACGACGGGCTCATCCATCGCGACGACCTGGCGCAAGTGCCCCGTCCGATCGAGCGGCGCCCAGTTTCGGGCCACTACATGGGCTACCGCGTGTTCACGTTCCCTCCGCCGGCCGCCGGACGTACGTTGATTCAGATGATCAACGTGTTCGACCACCTGCCAGCCAAGAATCGCAACCTCGACACGCCGGAAGGCGCGGTTGCCCTCGCCGAGGTGATTCGGCGCGCGTTTCTCGACCGCCAGGATCGTCCCTATGATCCGAACTTCTACCTGCAAGTCAACTCGAAGCGTATGTTGAGCACGGGGCACGCCAAGACCGTGGCCCGCCAGGTTCTCAAGCGGCTTCGCACATCGGGTGAGACCACGCATCTTTCCGTGATGGACCGGTACGGCAACGCCGTGGCGCTGACGCAGTCCATCGAAAACGTCTTCGGGTCATGCTCGGCGACGGCGGAGCTGGGCTTTCTTTACAACAACTACATGAACGCGTTCGATTACTCGGACATCTCGCACCCGCACTACATGCGGCCGAACGCGGTGCCCTGGGCGAGCGTCGCGCCAACGATCGTATTTCGCGGCAAGCGCCCCTGGATGGCGATCGGGTCCCCGGGAAGCGAGCGCATTACGCCCTCAATCTTTCAGGTATTGCACCGCCTGCAGACGCACACTCCGTTCGCGGCCGTGGACGCGCCGCGACTGCACTGCTCGCTGACCGGCACGGTTTCGTTCGAGGCGGCCCGCATGCGCGACGACATACCGGCGGCGTTGCTACGTCATGGCTATCAGCTCGATATTCGCGATCCCTACTCGTTCTATATGGGCTGCGTGCAATTGGTTATGCACGAGGGCGAAGAATTCATCGGCGTCGCCGACCCGCGCCGGGATGGCTCGGCCCGGGGTCCCGCCAAGTGAGCCTGCCGCTGCTGCTTTCGGTGCCGCATGCCGGCTTGCGGGTGCCGCCTGAGGTGGAATCTTTCTGTACCCTCACACCGCGCGAGATTGCCGAAGATAGCGACGAAGGCGCAGCGGAAATCTACGCGCTCGAATCGCACGTGGCGGCCTACCAGACCGCCGATGTGGCGCGCGCCGTCGTCGATCTGAATCGCGCGCCCGGCGACCGCCGGCCCGACGGCGTCGTCAAAACTCACACCTGCTTCCATGTGCCCGTTTATCGCGAGTTTCCTCCGGAGCCGGTCGTCGAAGCCCTCCTCGAGCGTTACTACTGGCCCTATCAGCAGGCGCTGACGCGGCTGGCGTCCCGCGATGTGATGCTTGCGGTCGACTGCCATACGATGCTCGCCAAGGGCCCGCCGATCGGGCCTGGCCCGGGCATCGAGCGTCCCTGGGTTTGCCTTAGCAACGCGGATGGCACTTGTCCTCAATCCTGGATCGAGGCGCTGCAGCGTTGTTTCCAGGATGTGTTTGAAGGGCCGGTCACGATCAACGATCCCTTCCGGGGCGGTTACATCACTCGCACCCATGCCGCCGAAATGCCTTGGGTGCAACTGGAACTGTCGCGCGCTGCGTTTCTGAGCCTGGCCGAGAAACGCGAACGCGTACTGGCAGCCCTCGCCGCCTGGTGCCGCCGGAACTTGTGACCGGGGCAGTGCATCGCGCTTGTCCAAAGACTCAAAAAACCCGAAACACCCCAACCACAAGGAGCCCGGCGCTGCGATCGGTATAATTGCGGCCAGGTGCAGCGCCCGGCCGTCAGAGCCGCCGCGCCCGCAATTGCCTGGAAGGCCCACTCATTCCTGGGAGGCATTCATGAATCTTCGCCATCGCCGTTCGTCGCTGTTCACGCTCCTCGTCATCGTTCTGGCTTTCGCCCTGACAGTACCGAACACGTCGGCGGCTTCGGCGGACCGCTTCGAGCAGGCCATCAAGGCAGGCCGCGCCGCTGTCGAGGAACTGGTCGAGTCTCCGAAGGGTCCTCCCGGAATCGGCGTCGCCGTGTTGGTGGATGGCAGAATCGTTTGGGCGGATGGTTTTGGCTTTGCCGATCTCGAACAACGCGTGGCGCTCTGGCCCCATACGAAGATGCGCATCGGCAGCGTCTCGAAACCAATCACCTCGGCCGCGCTTGGCCTGCTCTACGAGCAGAACAAACTCGACCTCGATGCGCCTGTCCAGAAATACGTGCCGTCGTTCCCCAAGAAAAAATACCCCATCACTACGCGGCAGGTCGCCGGGCATCTTTCCGGCATCCGTCACTATGAGGACCGCACGGATGCCGAGGTCTTCAATACACGCCACTTCGCCACGGTGCTCGAAGGGCTTTCGCTTTTCAAGGATGATCCGTTGCTGTTTGAGCCCGGTGAGAAGTTTCACTACTCCAGCCACGGCTGGAATCTGCTCAGCGCGGTGGTCGAAGGCGCCTCCGGGCAGGACTTCCTCAGCTATATGCAACGGAACGTCTTCGACGCGGCCGGAATGCGCCACACCATCGCCGACCTCAACGCGCTAATCGTTCCAAATCGCGCGCGGTTTTACGTCCGCGACGAACAGGGGCATTGGAAGAACGCGCCCTATGTCGACAACAGCTACAAGTGGGCCGGCGGTGGGTTTCTGTCCACGCCGGAAGATCTGGTGCGCTTCGGCTGGGCGATCATCGGCGGACGTCTGCTGAAACCGGAAACCGTCACCCTGTTTACCACCTCGCAGCGAACCAGCGACGGCAAAGAGACCGGCTACGGCATCGGCTGGGATGTCTCAACAGACAGCAAGGGACGCCGCACGATCGGGCACGGTGGAGGTTCGGTGGGCGGAGCCTCGGGGCTGTTGGCTTACCCCGAACAGCGCGTCGTTGTCGCCATCATCGTCAACACCGGCGAGATCCCCGATCGTGACAAACTCATGCAACGCATCGCCGAGGGATTTATCGCAGCGCCGTAGCTCAATTCGCTGCGAATGGACGCTCCCGGGCGCCCGCGCCTCCATCCGCGTGCCGCGGGAAATCTCGCGCAGACGGCGCGGCGGTTGACCGGCAAAACAGATCGGCGTCCCAGGGGGCATGTCGCGCTCCCGGCCAGGCACCACAAGGCTCTCCAGGAAACTCCGCTAGAAAACCAGGCGCAGCGACAATTGCACGGTTCGCGCCAGCCCCTCGGTCCTGACGATCCCGAAATGAGGATCATCGATGTTGGTGAACGGAAAATCCCAGTTCCTGTTGTTGAACACGTTGAGGAAGTCGAAGCTGATGTCCGCAGACAGGATTTCGCTGACGGCAAGCTGCCTAGTCAGCCTCAGGTCCCATTGCTGAAAACCCTGCATGCGAAATTGGTTGCGCGTCACTGTCCCCGGGCGAAGTTCATTGAAGTTGGTGGGATCGACATTTTGGAACACCGTCGGGTCGAAAGCGAACCTGCCGGTGATGGTTCGGCCGTCCTGAAGCGTGAACGTACGGACCTCACTGGGATCGAGCAACTGGAACTCGCCGACCAGGTCGGGCCGCCCGATGCGCTGAAAGCTGTAGGTGGGGTCCTTGGTTTGGCGGATATCGAGCGGCAGGCCCGAGCGCCAGCGCCACAAGCCGGTGACCTGCCAGTTGTCGAGCCAGGCGAGTTTGCCGTTCCAGCTTCGCGGCAACCGCCATTGATAAAACCACGAGGCCGTCAGAGTGTGCGTGCGGTCGAAGCTGGAGGGCGACCACGGCGCGGTGATGAGCTCGTCGCCAAAATCGCTGCTGCCATTGTCGAATGACTGCGACCAGGTGTAGTTGAGATCAAACGCCAAGCCGCGGGCAAGGTAGCGGTTGGCGCGCAACTGCGCACCATGGTAGCGGCCGCTGCCTGAGCTCTCGAACGAGCGGATGTCGCGGTATTGCGAAAACCGCCGCATGTTGTCGATGAAGGCAAAACTGAGCACCGGATTTCGCTCGAACAGATTCAACTCGCGCTGGCGCTGCAGCGATAGGGTTCGCGTGCCGACGTAGACCGCGCTGGCGAATACGCGCCCGGCCAATAGCCGCTGCCAGCCGATGGTCCAATGGTGAGCCCTGGCGTTGTCGAAGTTGGGGTCGAACACCAGGATGGGGTAGGAGACCTGGTTGGAAATGATCTGTCCGGGCTCGAGGCGAGGCACGGTGGAAAGCGGCGCGCGAAAGCTGCCCTTCGTGCCGAGCCGGCTGAACTCGAAGCGGTTGTCAGTGCTCCAGGGCGGATACGTGGCGCGAAACAGCGCCGTAGCGCTCGATCCCGCGAAAGTTCCAAAATCGTAAAACACCCCGTAGGAAGCGCGGAATACCGAGCGGCCCGACTCGCCCAGGATCCAACGCGACAGCCGGTTATCCCAGCCAGGCGAAAAAGCCAGACCGACCCGCGGAGCCCAGTTGCGGCCGTCGGTGCCTACCGTCGAGCGCGGCAACGCGCCGCCCAAAGGGTCGGGGTCGCCCGGGAAGATCAAGTTCGGGAGGGTGTTGGGAAATTTCTGAGTCGTCACGCCCTCGCGGAAAGCGGCGATGCGGTCAAAGCGGTCGACCGCCGGGGGCTGCGACTCGTAACGAATACCCAAAGTCAGTTGCAGGCCGCGCGCCAGCCGGAAGTCGCCCTCGCCGTAGAAAGCAAACTCCTCCCAGCGCAAATCGAGGCTGCGCGGGCTCTGTAGGCGATAACGTCCCGGAACGCCCATCAACAGGTTGGCCACGCTGTTGCGCGTTCCCTGAAAGGCGCCGGCAATGAAATCGAAGCTGCCGGCGAAGTTTTCCGTATTCGTAAACGGCCAGATGCCTCGCCGAAACAGCGCGCCGCCGCGCAGCACGTGGCCCCGCGGGCGGTACTCGAAATCGTTGCGGATCTGGTAGGTCGTTTCGATCGACGACTCCGAAGAAACGAACGGCGCGATCCGAAATCGCTGCGCGCCCGTGTTCGTGAATAGCGTCACATCGGGGATCGTTCCTGGATCTACACCGCTGAAGCTGGCGTAGTCGAACCCAAACGTGCCGGCCGACGTATCGTGATAGTCCAAATGGCCCGTCCAGCGACCGATCGACAAACGCTGGCCGGAAAGCTGCACGGCGTGAGTGATGTTCGGCGTCGGCGTATGGATGACCGAAATTTGCGCGTTGTGGGAGAGCTGACGGCGCCGCGAGACCGCGCGCGGAGACGGTGTCAGGAAATCGCTAAGGGGATCGCGCACCACGTTGCGGAACCCTACGTGGCTGGCGTTGATGGCCCACTTTGACAAGCGATAATCGAGCCGCCCCAGGAACATTTCCCCGGTGCTTTCGAGATTGTTTTCGGCCTGGTGCAGCGCTTGCCCGAACACGTTCGGTTCCGGGACAAACGTGGCCAAGTACTTTTGCATCAGGGGATCAAAACGGCTTTCGGGAACCTTGCCGTCGGGGAACAGTTGTCCGCTTTGCGGATCCAAAGGAGCGGTGGCGGGGTCGCTCGAAAAATCGCCCAGCCGTTCCTGGAAACTCAGGACGGGATATTGTGCCGTATGCCGGCGCTCAGCGCGCCAGATCTCTCCATCGAGCAACAGGAACAAGCCGCGCGCGAGCGGACCGCCGGCCTGGCCGCCGCCCGCGAATCCCTCCAGCGAATCCGTCGAGCCGTCGTAGGTCTCCAGAAGATTTCCAAGATGCGGGCGCCAGAAGCCGCGCGCCTGGCCGTGCCAGTTGGGCCCGCCGCCGCGGGTCACCGGAGCGACCACGGCTCCGGCGTTGCGGCCGTCGCGGGCGGAATAGGTGTGGGTCACGACGCGGAAGGTTTCGATCGCTTCCGGCGCCGGCCCGTAGGTGCCGGCCTGGGAGCCGGTGAGCCGGTTCTGGGCGTTGTTCGATCCGCCATCAAGCTGGTAGTTGATCGCCGAGCGCCGCGACCCGTTGGCGGAAACAGCCGCGCCGCGCCCCGAAAACGGATTAACCTCAAGGGCCTCGACAGGGCTCATGCCCGGCACCAAGAGAAGCATCTTGTCGAGCGCCGTGCGGCCCTCGGTGCCAAGCAAAACCGGGACCGCTTCGATCTGCTCGCGCACCAGCCCGTATTCCAGTGCGATGCCTTCCAAGCCGGCCGTCGGCCGCGTCAACGGACGGGACAACTTCTCCAATTGCACGACGACATCGACAGGGCTGTCGGGCAGCAGCTCATAAGGACCGAGGCGTTGAACTGCGTAGCTTTCGATCTCGAACGAAAGAGAGTAGCGGCCGGTGCGCAGTCCGCCGAAGGAGAATAGGCCGGCGATATCGGTGTGCGCGGTGATGAGTTTGGCGCTCGAAAGGTCGATCAGCCCGACCTCGACGTCCCGCAGCGGGAGGCCGCTCGAATCGTGCACGCGACCTTGGATGGTTCCGGGGGAAAAGATCTGCGCGGAAGCGCTAACCACCGCCATCGAGAAAGCGGCGAGCGCCAGCAAAGTCCACGCTCGAAGCATGGGCACGACTATAAAGCCTGCGTGCGGTTCTTGATACGGCGGATATGGGTACGGATACGATGGAGCAGCTCCCCGCAGGATTGCTCGGGGCTGGCGGCATCAACGGTCATCGACGAGGAGCCGAACAACGCGGTCAAATTGGAGTCGAGATTGAGCGTAGCCTGCAACAGCCCATGACTCTCTTCCCGCCAGTCGAGGGTTTCGTTCGATTCGGCGGCATCGCCGCGGCGGCTCCAGATCTTACGGGGTAGGGCTTCCGACAGACGATCGTAGATCGCCCCTTCGCGCTCGTCCAGGGCGCGCACGTGAAATCGGACGAGGTCGCGGAAGCGGCGCGTTGTTTGCGGGTCGGCTGACGCCAGTTGGTCCGCATCCACTCGCCCGAGAAAACGATGCAGTGCGTAGACGTGAGAGAGCAACTCCGACTGGCTGCTGTAGACCTCACTCACGTAGCGCCCCAATTCGCTTTCGAGCACGGAAGGCTGCGGCGATACGAACGAGCGCCTGGCCGCGTCGGAGAAATGGCTCAGCAGCGAGCGGCGGACGGCGCCACCGGCGGGGCCTCTATAGACGGTGTGGACAACGCGTGCCATCCGGCTCGTCTGCTGGCCGGCGGGCAGGTCTTCGCGAAGTCGAATCTGGAAGGCCGGCGGTTCGGACGACTGCCGGAGCACGGCGACCCGCACTCCTTCGCGAACCTCAGAGTCTTCCACCGTTCCTTCGATGAGCAGGCCGCGTGAAGTCCAGACCGGATGCAGGTCCTCCTGCCAAACCCGCGCCTGCGTCAGCAGCCAATACCCTTCGATAACGTTGGCAAACGCCAGCGGATCGGAAAGACGCGCGGGCTCGGCCTGAGCTAACTCTTCCACGACCGCTCGAAACGTGGCCAGAGGCAGGCGGGGAATCAACGCCGCTGGTACGCTGGCTGGCGCGGCGGAAACGCTCGGCGGCTCAATCCACGCCACCTGTTGCGAGCCGGCCTGAGGGCGCGGCGCAACAGCTAACTCGAATCTCACAAGCTCGGCTTCATTGGCGGGCGTCTCGATCTCGGCGGGATCGCCAACGAACGCCGGTTGGGGCGGGTTCAAGCCCGGGCCGGCGACCAGATCGACGTCAATTTCGCTTTCGCCGGCTGGTTCCTGTACGCCTTGCGCGGTCTCTTGCACCGCTTCTTGTAAGGCGGGTTCGGCTTCCAAAACCGCGGAGCCCGGTACCCCCGCCATTTGGGGTACTGCGGTCATTGGGGGCACGGCTGCCATTTGGGGCATGTCCGCGGCCGGCGGCTGGCTGGTGCTCAAATAGCCGCTCAACACCATGAGCGTGAGCGCAGCCGCCACGCTGTATACGACCGACCACCGTAACGGAAACTCGTTGTGGTTCTTCGGCGGATAAAGCGCCAGCTCCAGGTTGCGGTGCGACGCTATCTTGTGACCGTCCGGTTCGGCAGACACCGACGCCCGCAGAGCACATTCAGCCTCGAACAAGACAGTCTGCAGATGGAGCCACGAGTCCCGGCATGCGGGACACTCCTCCATGTGGACTGCCAGTTCGGCGGCTAACGCACCGTCACAATGCAGCAGTAGTTCTTCTGTGGTGAGGTGTCTCACGACCCTCGTTCTCCGATGCCCGCAGCTTTTTCACTGCTCGCGAAATGTAGCTGACTACAGTCGAAACCGATAATCCCAGCACTTCCCCGACCTCGCGAAACTTCAAACCCTCCGCCCGTAGCCGCAGACACCCCATTTCCATGGGGCTAAGGCGATTCCACGGGAGTTGCGAGAGTTGCACTTTGGCATCAACATTCGATTTGGACAGGAATCTGTCCTCGATTTTCAGCCAGCTAGCGTTGTCGAGAAGTTCAGGCTTCTTCTTTCTTCCCTGATCGACGAGCAGATTGTGAGCAACACGGAAGATCCAGGCCCGTGGCTGCAGAATCGATTCGTTCTGCGTACGGGCGCGGAAAAAACGGATGAAACTTTCCTGGGCTATGTCTTCCGCCTCCGATAGATCGTCGAGGTGATAGCGGAGGTAACGGACCAAACTGTCACGGCACTCTGCGAAGAGTTCTTCAGTCTCCCAGGCGGCAGTGTTTGCGGTGCCGAAAACAGTCACGAGTGATGTCCCCGTGCCGTCCGTGCCGAACTGCCTGAAAACGTAAGACGATCCAGGCGGCTGTTCTTACGGCAGGATATGGCTAGTTAGTATTTTGCGCCCGCCTCCGCGGGCTTGTCAAACTTTGTTTTTGGGCAACCGCGAGGCGGCTCAAAGGGGACCTTGCGGACGACGTCTAGTACGACGCCTTAGCTACTATATACAGTATCATCTAACCAAAATAGCACAACGGAATGCGCTAATGAGATAAACTAGAGGTAGCGTCAAGCCCGTTGGGATCGTAGTCGGAGGACGTATCGAAAGTGTGGCAAACGTGCAACAACTGTTACGCCCAAAATTTTTGTCTCCTTAGGACTACTAGAACTACGCCATTCCCGCCATATTGACGCTTCATCCCGGCGCCGACTCATCTTTGCTAATTCTCGGCGGCGGGTTCGATCTGCCCTGGCCGCCCAACGCGCGGCCCGGCTCGTAAGCCTGCCACCTTGCTGCACCCAAGACGCTCGCTTGACCGGCCCCAGATCCATGCGCCATCCCGAGGTTCAGGAAGCCCGGGCAACGGCGCGGATCGCGGCCCGGTATCCTTCCGCACTCACTCCGCAACGGAGTTGGCGCCAAAACCGCCCCCGAGTTCGTCTATTGAGATGAGGACCGTCGGGATTGGACGCGGTCCAGGCCGCGTTCTCACGAATCTCGGCTCTTCTCTTAAAATGACCCACCTTGCCGGCGTGGGAGGAGGCGCCTCCTTACCTCTCCCACGCCGGCTCTTTGTTTTGCCTCACCGGCTTGCGACGCGGGTGTAAAACGGCCGGTCGGCTGGCCTACCCTCCATATCTCGCCTGACTCACCCTCCAGTGAGCTGCGAACCCCTTTGTGGCCCCGTAGTGGAGGCCAAAACGCTATATTGGTTCGTCCTGCCGGAGCCTTGCCTCTCGACGCGGCTCCGCCGATCACAAGGGAGCGTACTGATGGTGGAAATGTCCGAAAAGGCTCGCGCGGAGTTTAACCGCTTCATGAATGGCTTGGTCCGGCGCAACGGGGGCCAGTCGGAGTTCCACCAGGCGGTTCGCGAAGCGGCCGAATATCTCGTTCCTTTCGTGCTCGACCGGCCGGGCTACCAGCGAGGCCAGATTCTTGAGCGCCTGACCGAACCGGACCGCATCGTCATTTTTCGCGTCTGTTGGACGGACGACGCCGGCAACATCCGCACGAATCGCGGTTGGCGGGTGCAGTTCAGCAATGCGATCGGGCCTTACAAAGGCGGCCTCCGCTTCCATCGCACGGTCGACCTCAGCGTGCTGAAGTTCCTTGGCTTCGAGCAAACCTTGAAAAACAGCTTGACGACGCTGCCGATGGGCGGCGCCAAAGGCGGGTCGAACTTCAACCCCAAAGGCAAGTCCGACGCCGAAGTGATGCGCTTCTGCCAGTCGTTCATGACAGAGCTGTATAAATACATCGGCGACGACATCGACATTCCGGCGGGCGACATCGGCGTGGGCACGCGCGAAATCGGTTACTTGTTTGGCCAGTACAAGCGGTTGAGCAACCGTTTCGGCGGCTCGATCACCGGCAAAGGTCCGAGCTTCGGCGGCAGCCTCATTCGCTCCGAGGCGACCGGCTATGGTTGCGTTTATTTTGCCCGCGAGATGATGAAGGGCGCCAGCCAGGGTTTGCCGGGCAGCACATGCCTGGTTTCGGGTTCAGGGAACGTGGCGCAGTTTGCCGTCGAGAAAGCCATTCAGCTCGGCGCCAAAGTCGTCACCATCTCTGACTCCGACGGCTTTATCTACGATCCAAGCGGCATCGACGAAGAAAAGCTGGCCTACGTGATGGAGTTGAAAAACGTCAAGCGCGGCCGGATCCGGGAATACGCCGAAAAATACGGCTGCGAGTTCCATGCGGACAAAACGCCTTGGGGAATCAAGGCGGATGTGGCTTTTCCGTGTGCGACGCAAAACGAGATCAACGGCGACGACGCCAAAGAGATGGTCAAAAACGGCGTGCGGGTGGTCGCCGAAGGGGCCAACATGCCGACCGATCCCGATGGCGTCGAGGTCTTTCTCAACGCCCGGATTTTGTTCGCTCCCGGCAAGGCGGCCAACGCGGGCGGCGTCGCTGTTTCCGGGTTTGAGCGCAGCCAGAACCAAACGTTTTTGCCTTGGAGCCGCGCCGAGGTCGATCAGAAGCTCCAGGAAGTGATGCATCGCATCCACCAGCAGTGCGTCAAATACGGCGACGAGGGCGGCTTCGTCAACTACGTGCGGGGAGCGAATCTGGCCGGGTTCGTGAAGGTCGCCGACTCGATCACGGCGCTCGGCGTGGTCTGACGCATCCGCCACTGATCGAACGCGTCCAGCGTTTTCGTTCCATCGCCTTGCTTGCTCGCTGAGTTGCTCCGCGGCGCCGGGCCGGATAGGATGGAGACCTACTTGTTCTCGAGAGGAGATGTTTGATGCGGCGCTCGTTGTTTTTCTTGTTCCTTCTCACCCTGGCTGCGTTTTCGCAATCGGATCTCCCCCAGCTTAGCTACAAGGCGGACCCCGATTGGCCTCAACTGCCGCCCAACACCAACCTGGTCGAGACGCCGGCCGTGACGGTAGACCCGGCCGAGAACGTTTACATCTTCCACCGCGGCAATCCGCCGATCCTCGTTTACGACAAGAGCGGCAAGTTCCTGCGCGGTCTCGGCCACGGCTTGTTCGACAGCCCTCATGGCCTGCGCATTGCGCCCGATGGGTCCCTATGGGCGATCGACAATGGATCGCACTTCGTAGTCAAGATGGACGCGATGACCGGCCGCGTGAAAATGGTTCTGGGCAGGCGGCGGACGGCCGGCGAGGCGGAGAATCTGTTCGACAAGCCGACGGATGTGGCCTTCGGCCCCAACGGTGACATCTACGTTTCCGACGGCTATGGCAACTCGCGCGTGGCGCAGTTTTCCAAAGACGGCAAGTTCATTCGCGCCTGGGGCAAGCGCGGCGTCAACCCCGGCGAATTCAACACGCCTCACGCCGTCGTGCTCGACAAGCAGAACAAGCTCTACGTGGCCGATCGCGAAAACTTCCGCATTCAGATCTTTGATCAGGAAGGGAAATTCCAGCAGATGTGGACCCATGTCGGCTCGCCGTGGGGGCTTTCCCTGACCCAGGACGACATGCTGTTCATGACCGACGGTTATAACAACCGCATCCTGAAACTCGATCTGGACGGTAAGATTGTCGGCTCGCTCGGAGAGTTCGGCAAGCTCCCCGGGCAACTGGACCTTCCGCACCACATGGCCGTCGGCCCTAGCGGCAACATTTACGTGGGTGAGATTGTGAATTTGCGGGCGCAGCGTTTCGTGCCGCGGTAGGCGTCGCTGGCTGCGGCGCCAAGAATATCCTGTTTCCGCTGGCGCGCTTGGTACGGGCAAGCGTGGATACAACATGAAAAGCACCGCTCCGTCTGGGATTTGGGCGCGCGTCGGCAGCGCCTTCGTCATCGCCGGCTTATGTGTCGCTCCGCTGATAAAAGCGGAAAACACCAGGCCCATGATCATGGGTAAGCGTGGCCTCGTGGTTTCGGGCCACCACCAAGCGAGCGCCGCCGGCCTCGAGATGATGCGGCAAGGCGGCAACGCCATCGACGCCGGAGTGGCAACGGTGTTTGCCCAGACCGTGGTCGAATTTGACCGCGTCGGCGTGGGCGGCGAAGTGCCGGTTCTGATCTACTTGGCCGATCAGAAACGCGTCGTGGCGATCAACGGTCACGGCTTTGCGCCGCGCGCCGCCACCCTGGAATGGTTCCGCGAGCGAAACATCGAGCACATCGCCGGCGACGGCTTTCTTCCCGCCACCGTTCCGGCTGTCGTCGAGTCGCTGATCCTGGCGCTTGACCGCTTCGGCACGAAGTCTTTGGCCGAAGTGCTGGCTCCTGCCATCGATCTGGCGGCCAACGGCTTTCCGGTCTATCCGCATTTCCAGGAACACGTCGAGCAATACTCGGCGCGCTTCCGCAGCGAGTGGCCCAGCTCGGCGAAGATTTTTCTCCCTGACGGAAAAGTTCCCAAAGTCGGCGACGTGTTCGTGCAGCAGGATCTCGCTCGAACCTTTAAGCGGCTCGCTGCGGCGGAAGCCGAAGCGCTCTCGAACGGATCGGACCGTAGCGCCGGCCTGAAGGCGGCGCGCGATTTGTTCTATGACGGCGAGATGACACGCGAGATCGTGCGATTTCAGCGCGAGTTCAAGACCCGTGATGACACCGGCATCGTATCAAACGGGCTGTTCACCGAAGAGGACTTCGCCGCGTTCCATGCCCGCGTGGAAGACGCCGCCAAGACGACTTATCGTGGCGTAGATGTCTACAAGTTGGGGTTTTGGTCGCAGGGGCCGGTGCTGCTTCAGGCGCTCAACATCCTCGAAGGCTACGACGTGCGCTCAATGGGCCATAACTCGCCGGCTTATATCCATCTACTCGGCGAGGCGATGAAGCTGGCGTTTGCGGACCGCGAATGGTATTACGCCGATCCGGATTTCGTGGGCGTACCGGAGGAAGGGCTGCTTTCGAAAGAGTATGCCGCCGAGCGCCGTAAGCTGATCAACCTTGAGGCGCCGTCTCTGGAGCTTCGCCCGGGCGACCCGTATCCGTTTCAACCTCGCGCCATGGCGCACGCGGCGATTCCTCAATCCATCGAGCTGCGGCCCGACCCGCCAGGCACGACGGGCACGCGTGTCGCCGACGGCGACGGGAACGTTTTCTCGGCAACGCCAAGCGGCGGCTGGTTCTACTCTTCGCCCATCATCGAAGGGCTTGGCTTTGTGCTCGGCACCCGCGGGCAAAGTTTCTGGCTCGATGCGGATCGAGCGAATCGGATCGAGCCGCACAAGCGCCCGCGCACGACATTGACGCCGAGCCTGGCGATGAAAGACGGCAAGCCATTTCTGGCATGGGGCACCCCTGGAGGCGATGTGCAAAACCAGGTCAACCTGCAAATCTTTCTCAACGTCGTCGAGTTCGGCATGGACGTTCAACAGGCCGTCGAGGCGCCCCTGTTCCAGATCCTCGATTTCCCGGTTTCGTTTTATCCGCGCGACGCTTCTCCCGGAGTGATGCGCGTGGAAACGCGGATACCGGAGGCGGTTGCTGAAAAACTGCGCCAGATGGGCCATCAGATTCGGCCCGCCGGCGCGTGGTCCATCGGTGACGGCACGGCCCTGATGGTGGACGCGGACCGTGGCGTGTTATTCGGCGCAGCCGGGCCTCGACGCGACAAATCGTACGCGCTGGCCTGGTAAATTCGCGCTGGCCTATTCAAAGCCACACCGGCTCGAGCGCCTCCTCAACCTGGTGAACGGGGGCGCTGTTGGGCGGCCCTGCCTCCGGGGCGAGCAGCATAGGCACCCCCTGCTTGATCAGCGTATGGCCTACGCCGGTCCAATACCCCAGCCAGAAGAAGCCGCTGAAGAGCAGCACCAGCACGGCAACCGTCAGGGTGATTCTCCGCAAACCCTGGAGATCGAATGCGCTCAACGTGGGCAGTTTCGGCAACGGAATAGACAACTTCGTTGTCTTATCGGCAGGAACTGTTGGATGCTCCAGGATCTTGCGCTCAGTCGTAAGACTTGTCCGGACGTCGAAATTGGTGCTGGCGCCGTTTCATCATCGCGTTAGCGCCGGTAGGCGATCTTGCCCGCCACGATTGTTATCTCACAGCGCGTTTGAGGAATCAGCGACTCCTCGACCGTCATAATGTCCCGCGAAAGCACTGTCAGATCAGCCCACTTTCCTGCCGCCACCGACCCTCGCGTACTCTCCTCGAACGTCGCGTAGGCCGCCCAGAGCGTCAACATCTTTAGGGCCTCTTCGCGCGATACGCGCTGCTCGGCATGCCAGTGCTGCTCCGATTTCCCTTGCAAGTCTTTGCGCGTCACCGCTGCGTAGAATTCCACCAGCGGGTCCCCTTTCTCGACCGGCGCATCGCTGCCACCGGCGAGGCGGGCCCCCGCGTCGAGCAAGCTCCGCCAGGCATAGGCCCCCGCCAACCGCTCCTCGCCGAGCCGGCTTTTCGCGAAATAGAGATCCGTAATCGCGTGGGACGGTTGCATCGAGGCGATTACGCTGAGCTTTGCGAACCGCGGAATGTCCGGCGGCGCGAGAATTTGCGCATGCTCGATCCGCCAGCGCGGCTCCGCAACTTTCCGCTCGCCCAGCGGGACGCGGCGGAATGCCTCTTCGTATAAGTCCAGCACGAAGCGATTGGCGCGATCGCCGATTGCGTGCGTCTGCACTTGAACTCCGGCGCGCAACGCCCGTTCGAGCAGCGGCAGCAGGGCGTCCGTCTCAAACATCAGCAGACCGTTGCTGTCGTGATCGTCGTATTTTTCGAGCAATGCCGCTCCACGCGACCCCAACGCCCCGTCCGCCATGAGCTTGATACCGCGCAGCGTGAATAGGCCTCCGTAGCCTTCGATGTTTGGGCCTTCCCGCAGAATCCTGTCCGCATCCGGCCCGGGCCCGCCAACAGCGTCGTAGAGGCGAAGCGGAATCTCGCCCGCGTCGTAGAGCGAGCGCAATAGCTCGACTTCTTCATAGAAATTGCCCGCGATTCCCAATTGCGTCCAACCCATCTCGAGACTGCGGCGAACACCGAGCAGCAGCGCTTGTCTTTTTCGTTCCGGCGTGTCCTCGGGAAGGAACCGCCGGATGATCGACTGCGCTCGATCGATCAGCATTCCGGTCGGCTCGCCGGTCTTCGGGTCGCGAAGGATCTCGCCGCCGGGCGGGTCCTTGACGCCTTTGTGCACGCCGATAACACGCAATGCGAGCGAGTTGGCCACTCCGGCGTGGCCGTCGGCGCGCACCAGCCATACCGGGTGCTGTGGGGACACCTTGTCGAGATCCCAGCGCGTCGGAAAGACGGGCGGGTCCCACTGAGCCTCGATCCAGCCGCGGCCCACGATCCACTCTCCCGGCTCGGATTTTTGGGCCTGCTCGCGGACCCTTTCGAGCAGCTCGGCGACGCTCCCGGCGGTGTCGAGATTGAGCTGCATCTCTCGCGCGCCGATGCCGCTCAGGTGAGCGTGAGAATCGGAAAACCCCGGCACGACGGTCTTACCTGCCAGGTCGATGACCTCGCTGTCCGGGCCACGGTACGCAGCCGCCTCGCCGCCTGCGCCAACGAAAACGATGCGGCCGTCTCGGATCGCTACCGCCTGCGCGACAGGCTGCACGGCATCCAGGGTGTGAACGATGCCGTTTGTTAGCAGCAGGTCCGCCGGCTCCGGCGAACGAGTGCAGCCAAAACTCAGCAGACACAGCCAAAGGGCGCCCGCTCCGGCCACAGCTCCGGCTCGAAACACGCTAATCCGAAATAGAAATAGAGGAAACAAGAGGCGACCCTCCGTGCGCTTTAACGGGAAGAGTACCACTTCCCGGCGCAAGCCCATCGGCGGGCCGGCGGCATCACGCCGCCATGTTAGGATCGAGCCAATGAGCCTCGAAACCGGCCGCCAATGGATCGAGCAGGCGCGCAACATCGTCGGGTTTACCGGGGCCGGTATCTCGACCGAATCCGGCATCCCCGACTTCCGCAGCCCTAACGGCGTCTGGGCCCGCAACCGCACTGTGTACTTCGATGAGTTCGTGCGCAGTGAAGACGATCGGATCGAATACTGGCGTCAGAAAACGGAAAGCTGGCCTGACATGCGCAACGCCAAACCAAACGCTGGTCATCAGGCTTTCGTGGAGCTCGAGCGGCAGGGCAAGCTGAAGGCTCTCATCACCCAGAACATCGACGGATTGCACCAGGCCTCGGGCCTCGACCCGGCGCTCGTGATGGAGCTGCACGGCAACGGCACCGTATCCGGCTGTCTGAGCTGCCGCGACCGGATTCCGATGGACGAGGCGATAGAGCGCATCGCGAAGGGCGAGCGGGCGCCGCGCTGCCGGCTCTGCAACGGGCTCCTCAAGCCCGCCACGATTTCCTTCGGCCAAACACTGCCGCAGGACGTTCTCTCGAATTGCCAAGCCGCCGCCGAGGCGTGTGAAGTGTTCCTGGCGGTCGGTTCTTCGCTGGTGGTGTACCCGGCGGCTGGCTTGCCCATCGTGGCTAAGCGGGCTGGCGCCCGTTTGATCATCCTCAACCGCACCGCAACGCCGCTCGACGAGTTAGCTGACTTGGTGATTCACGACGAAATTGGAAAGGCGCTGCCCGCGCTCGTGGGTGTTGCAGTGTCCCGGCAAACCACCTAGCGTGGGGTTCCGCGGCCAGGTCGAGGCGCCATGTGCCTAACTTGCAAAGATGCCGGAAGCCGTCACGAACCGGTGCTTGAGTAGTTACGAACCCCGCGGTTCCAAAGCAGAATCGCCGCGGTCAGAAACACCGCCGTCAGCGCCGGCAGCGCCGCCACGTACTGACGATATTCTGAGCGCCCGAGCAGCTCCGTGGAAGGATAGAAAGCCGCGAACCCAAACGGAATAATCCAGCTCAGCAGAAACCGGATGAACGGGTTATAGATATCCAGCGGATACCTGCCGAAAGCCAGCATGTTGTACACCGGCGGGATGATCCCGACGCGATCCTCGACCCAGAAGGAAACACAGGTCAGGATCAGAAACACGGAGATGTAGATCAGCAGCCCGCAAAACACCGCCGCGACGAGAAACAGCCAATCCACGATTGCAAAATTGAGCCGCAGAGCCCGCGACGCGTACGCCACAATCGCCATTCCGACCACCGCGTCGGTCAGAGCTTCCAGGCGGTACTGCTCGCTCATCACCTGGAACAGCGAATGCACCGGGCGCAGCAGCACGCGGTCAAACTTTCCCTCGACGATGTAGACCTGCCCGAAATAGTAAAGATTGACGCTGATGGTGTTAAACATCGCCAGCGGAATCAAGCCGAAGCCGTAGAGGAAGAGGATTTCCTCAAAACGCCAGCCGGCGATTTCGGGTGATTTGTGGAACAACAGAAAAACCAGCGCCAGCCCAAACACGGTGGCCACCAGCGCCGTGATGATCGAAACGATCAGGTCGCCCTTATAAGCCAGACGGACCTTCGTGTACTGCACGAAGTAGAGGAAGAAAAGCCGCAGGTAGCGCCGCATGAAAAGGTCTCGGGTCTGAGGGTCATTGTAAGTCTCCGCAATGGCCTCATGTATGGCCTCATGCGGGTGCCGGACCGATCTGCCCCGGGCGACCGTGATGAGTGGGAGGGAGATGAAGGCGAGAGGAGGGGCGGGTCGAGCAAATGGGCACGCGCGGAAAACGCGAAGGTACCACCACACTCAAAGCCCAAGCAGCTTCTTCCAGCCAGAAGCCACCGGCTGGCGTAGCTCTTCGCCCGTGATGTGGCGAGCCATGCTGTGGATCTGGCTGCCTAAACCTGAATCCGTGTCGAGTAGCAAGCCCTTCATGGCGGCCCCGGAAACGGAGGCGTAGTCGTTGCTGAGAGCGCAAGCCACGGGCAGTCCGACTGCCTGCTCGATCTCTTTTTCCCGCAACGGTTGTTTGGAGTCGATGCGGTTCACGATCAACTTGATGCGCTCTTTCGGCACTCCGATTTCGAGAAGCTCGGAGACTCGACGCCGCGCCAAGTGGAGCGCCACCACCTCGGGCGCCGTCACCAGATACACCTGATCGGCGTTCTGGAGCACGCTTTCGCTGACAGAAAACATGCCGGGGGGCATGTCGACAACAACGTGGGGATAGGTCTCTAGCGCGGATTGAAACAGTTCGGGGAGCCGGCCCAGGTTCTCCAACGGCATCGACTTAAACGAGGCGGGGGCCGCCAAGACTTCGAAGCCTTCCCTCTGATAGGCGAGTCTCTGCCACAGCTCGTCAATGATGTCGATGCGTCCCAGCGCGTCCGCGAGCGTGAACTCCGGATTGACCCCTAAGCGGAAGGCGATCGATCCGGCCTGAAAATCGAAATCCACCAACAAGACTCTGCATTTCGAGATCCGCGAAATCGAGTTGGCAAGGTGCACTGCCACCATCGACGCTCCGCTGCCGCCTCGCGACGGCAGAACCGCCGTCAGCCGTCCAGGCTTCTTGGTTCCATTGCCCGCGGAACGCTTGTCGAGGGCCTCCTGCAAGTGCAGGAACTCGAACGGGGGAGCAAGAAACTCGGTCGCTCCCGCGCGCATGGCTGCGATCACCGCTTCGGACTCGCGTGTGTTGTTCGCGGCGGCAATAACGATCTCCGGCCGCGAGCGGCTGATCTCCTGGATCAGGGCCAGGGCATGCTGTTGTTCGGTCAGCCCCACCACCACGACCTGGGTTGTTTTTTCCGCGCCCAGCGAAGTACTCACGTCGGTGACGCTCGGATACGAGACGTCGACTCGAGGATTTCGGGCAAATCCGCGCGAGGTCATGGTCCCGGCCAGTTCCGACGCCAAGGGGGAGTCCGGCCAGAAAATCGTTACTTTGTTGGCCACTGTCGAATCCTCGATGCTGGCGGCTTCTGCCGAAAGCACGCCTTCTCAAGCACTTATCGGCTGTTTCCGGAAAAAGCTTTGCGGCGCCGTAGGCCGCGATCCGGCCCGAGTCTTGCCGCCTACAGCGAGGCTCCGCGCTGTTGACCGCCTCTAAGTGGCTTGCTACACTGAGTTTTTCCGTCGGGGCTTTCGTGTGCCCAGGGCTGCCGGCGGGTGTGAGAAATCCATGCCGAAAAGAACATTTCAGCCCAATCGACGTCACCGGTCCAAGACGCACGGTTTTCGCGCCCGTATGAAGAGCCCGGGCGGCCGTCGTGTTCTCTCCGCCCGGCGGGCGAAGGGCAGGAAGAATCTTACTGTCAGCTCGGAAAGATAGTTTGTGCCCGTCCGTCCCGCCTGGCTCACAGGGCTTCCCCAAGTCCCGCCGTCTGCGAAAAAGAGTCGAATATCAGAGGGTTTACGAGAACGGGGTGCGGCTGCGCGGCGCCTGTTTTGCGGTGTTCTGCCGGCCTGCGGAAGCTGCGGGGCCAGGGCGCGTCGGCTTCAGCGTGCCGCGGCGTATCGGCGGCGCGGTGGTGCGCAGCCGGGTCAAGCGGCGGCTGCGCGAACTGATTCGGCGACACTGGAACGAACTGCCGGACGGCTGTGAGCTCGTCTTCCATGTCTACCCGGCTATCCTCGGCGCAACCGCCGCCGAGTTGGAAGCTCAAATTGCACGCGCCTTTCACGAAAGTTCGCGAGCGCTCCGGCGCAGCCGCGGCGGCGACCAGCCCGGGCCGCGAAGGCCCGCTGCCGGCGCTTGAGCCGAAGCTCGGCCCGGCGCGGCCGATCTCGTTGGGCGACTGCCATGCGCCTACCGGCGGAGCGGCGCGAACCGGCCCTTCTTCGGCACCGCGGCCCGGCGCTCGCGTGCTGATTTTTCTGCTCTCGCTCTACAAAGCCTTCGTGTCGCCTTTGCTGCCGTCGAGCTGCAAGTTCTATCCAACCTGCTCGGAATATGCCAAAGAAGCCGTCGGGCGGCACGGCGTGGCTCGAGGGCTCAACTTGGCGCTAAGGCGTTTGCTGCGATGCCGTCCGTTTTCACCCGGCGGCTACGACCCGGTACCCGATGCCTGAAGACAACGAAGAACAATTCATGCAGCGGCGCTTGCTGCTGGCCTCGGTACTGTCCGCCGTGGCGATGATGGGCTATTTCTACATGAACACGCGGAATGCGCCGCCGCTTCCGCCGCTCTCGGAGAATCCCGCCGTCGTCGAACAGCTCGCCGAACCCGAGGCTTCGGCCGCGGAGCCGGGCGCCGGCTCTCCCGAACAACCCGCCGAGCAGGCTTCTCCGCCACCGGCCGAGGTCGCCGAAGCGCCGGCCGGCGACGTTGCCGCCGAAGCCGAGCAGGAGATCGTGGTCGAATCCGATACCTACCGGGTCACGTTTTCCAACCGCGGGGCCGTGGTCAAGAGCTGGATTCTCAAGCAGTACGAAAACTCCATCGGCGAGCAGCTCGACTTGGTTCACATTGCCGGAACCAAGCAGTATGGCTACCCATTCCAGCTACAGTTGCCCGGCGGAGAAGCCATCAAAGCTGTCAACGAGGCGCTGTTCGCCGTCGACGAAGGGGGCAGCCCGCGCACCGCGCCCGCGACGATCACATTCAACTACGCCGCCGGTGGTTGGAGTGCGCGCAAGACCTTCCGGTTCGAGCCGCAGGGCTATGTGCTGCATCTGGAAACCGAGCTGCGCCAGGCCGGCGAGCCTCGCTCGCACCTTGTCGCCTGGCCCGGCGGCTTCGGCGACCTGACGCAGGTAACCGACGCGGCCCACAGCCAGACTTTTTACTTCGATCCGGCCGCCGACAAGCCCGTGCGCAACACTGCCGAGGATGCGGCCGAACAGAGAATCAGCAACACCGGGCCGCACCCCTACGCCGGCATCGACGACCTGTTTTTCACGGCTGTTTTCAGTCCCGCCGAGGGACAGCCGCTGACGCTCGAAAGCTGGGCGGCCAAACTCATTCCCGAGAGTGTTGTGCCGCCGGAAGGCGCCGACCAAGCCGCTCTGGAAGAGCTCAAGGAAACCTTTGCGGCCGCGGCCGTGGGCGGCTCCGCCGAAAACTCGTTCGAACTCTACGTCGGGCCCAAGAGCATTCCGATTCTCGCCGCCGTCAGCCCGCGCCACCGCCAGATCGTGGATTTCGGCTGGCTCAGCTTCCTCGCCCTGCCGCTGTTTTACATGTTGCTGTGGACCCACGAACACATGGTCGCCAACTACGGTTGGGCGATCGTGCTGGTCACCGTCGCCATCAACTTCGTGTTGTTCCCTCTCAAGTGGAAGAGCACCAAGTCCATGAAGCGGATGCAGGCGCTTCAGCCGCTGATCAAGCAGATCAACGAGAAATACAAGGGTCTCAGCATGCGGGACCCCAAGAAGGCCCAGCAGAACGAAGAAATGATGGCGCTATACAAAAAGTATGGCGTCAACCCGATGGGCGGCTGTCTGCCGATGGTGTTGCAGATGCCGTTCTTTATCGCCTTCTACTGGGTGCTGACCTCGGCGATTGAAATGCGCCACGCAAGCTGGTTGTGGGTGGACGACCTGTCGCGCCCCGAAACGCTGGCTATCCGCGTCTTACCGCTGGCAATGATCATCACTCAGTTTTGGCAGCAGCACATGACGCCGCAGCCGACTATCGATCCGGCGCAAGCGCGGCTGATGAAATTCATGCCGCTGATGTTCGGCTTCTTCTTCTACGGGTTCCAAAGCGGCCTGGTGTTATACTGGTTGACGATGAATTTGGTCGGGGTCGGGCAGCAGGCCCTTCTGAACCGCTTGCCGTCGGAACCCCTTGAGATCGAGCAACCCCGCCGCCGTAAAAAGAAAAAATAATCACCCGGCTGCAGATTGTCTCCTGTTACGCCCAGTTGGACACTGATTCAAAGAATGTCGGAACCGATCTGGACGGCTGAGGAGATTCAGCAAAAAATCACCGGCTTTCTGGAGCCCGCGTTGCGGCTTGCCCGGCTGCAGGTGGAGTTCGAAGTCCTTCCCGCAAACCTCGACAACGACCTCATCACGCCCGACTACATCGTCGACTTTCGAGGCCGCGACGTTGGCCTGCTGCTGGAGCAGCGCGGCGAACTGTTGCTCGCTCTCGAGCAGTTGACGTTGGAAGCCTTGCGCGTATCGAGCGATGACCGCTACCGGCTGATCTTCGACGCCGAGGACTATCGCTTGATGCGCATCGAAGAGTTGCGCCTTGCCGCCGAAACAGCCGCCGAGCAGGTCAAGAAATCGGGTTCGCCTTACCGCTTCAGTCCGATGAGTTCCCGAGAACGCCGGATTCTCCACTTGGCGCTGCGCAACGACCCCGCCGTCGAAACGGTATCCGAGGGCGTCGTGCCCAACCGCTATACGGTCATTTACGTCGCGAAGAAGAAAAAGTAGCGCTCCCCAGGCCTTGAGAACCGGTACTCATGCCGGTCCCGGACAAGCGTAGCGTGCCCAGGTGTGGCTTAGCCGCGAAGGAAATCGCAGATTAGGCCTGGATAACGCGGCGGTCACGGCGGCCACGCCCAACTCAGTCCTCGTGACCCGCGAAGAGGGGCCGATACTGCGACTTGTTACGGCTGCGGCTCGGACGGAGCCGGCTCCGTCTCCGGTCCTTCCGTGGGCTTCTCCGTCGTCTCGGCGCCGGTGGTCTCATCCACGATGCCGCCGAACGTGATGTCCACGTCGCTCTTGAACTGCTTGTAGTCTTCGTAGCGAATGACCATGCGAATGCGCTGATCGCCGGTCTTGAAGTGCAGCACGTCGTCCGCGCGCGTGTAGGTCGGGAACCAGTATTTGCCGTCGATCTGCTGGCGGTAGGTTTCAAAGCGGGGAAACTGGTGGTCGTCGCTCTTCTTTTGGACGCCCACACCCTTGCCGTAAGTCTTGACGATCTGCAGGTCGAGCTGGTCGACCCAGATCTGTCCTTCAAAATACCGCTCGCCCTTTTCCATCTGTTTGGGCTTCACCGAGAACGAGTAGCAATCGATCTCATCGATGCGCTCGGTCCCAAGATAGTCAACCTGGTACTTGTGGGCGTCGGCATTAGTCATCACGAAGGGCTGCACGCTGCGCAAGTCCTCCATGTCCTGGGGAGTCAAAATGATACGGGAGAGCGTCGAGACCGGCGCGTAGACGACGCGTTCGGTGCGCTTGTCGTTGGCGCTGAAAATGACGTCTTGAACCAGCTCCCACTTGCCGCGGGCGTTCCCCACTTCGTCGAACTCGGTGATCTTGACGCTTTGCCGGTATGTGTAGGCCTCGCGGGCCCGCGCGAAGGCCGTTTCCTTATCCACGAACTGCTTGACGATCTGGTCAACGGGAATCTTCGGCTGCCCGGCCGCGGTGTCGGCCGCCGCCAGAACCCAGGGGGCCGCAACGGCGATCGCCAAGACGACCGCAGTAGTCCCGATCATCCGCCCGGCATGTTTCATCAAGCAGCCTCCCATCGACGATCCGCGTCTTTAGCCCGCATGTGTAGGGGACGTACCAACCCCGCAACGCGTTGCCCCTGCCGTCAACTTACAGCAGGTATACCGAGAGGTCAAGCCAGCGCTGCGGCAGAGCGCCGCCCGATTCCTGCTTAGTTCTTTCGTCTTAGCTGCTTACGTGCGTCAGGCGGTTTGATCCCAACTCCCGCGTGCGCCGCTGCTTGGCTCTCACTGCCCTAAGGTATATTCCCTGTCGTAATGCTAGGAATTCCGGAGAGTTTTTCCTCACAGAATGACGCTAACGTACACAAGGGACGACTCCCCTCCGGCCCTGGTGTGGCCTGTTTCCGTTTTTTGCGCGAGTTGATCGCTTATGAAGAGACTGGTCGCTACCCTCCTTAGCACCGCCCTGTTTTCAGCACCTGCCCTGCTTGCGCAGATCGAAGGCGAGCCCCCGTTTGAGGCCTGTAAACCCGGCGGATTCACAATCATCGGCTATCCCGACGAGCTAGGTCCGTTGCGCGGCGGCCGCTTTCCCGTTGTCATTGACAACAAGTTTCAGGGCCAATTCCTGACAACGCAGCGTATTTGGCTTCCGGCGATCGTCGAATCGATCAATAAATGGAACTCCGTTGCGGGCGCCAACTGGCAGTTTGACAATCAGGGGCTCACTTCACAGGAGCCGATGGGTATCGACGGCCGTGTGACGATAGCGTCCTGCGGTTTCGAGTTTGGCTGCAAAGAGATGGTTCCGGTGCCTCCTCAGGCGCCGCCCGACCCGATGCTGCCCCCCGAAGTCGTGCCGATCATTACCGCCCGCCAAGTGGCTTTGGCCGTGACGGTAATTTCGGTTGATTTCAGCCGCGAAAAAGCGATTCTCGACGCCGACATTTTCTTCAATCCGGAAGCGCCGTTTCAGACCGACCCTAACTCGGGGCAGATCGATTTCGAGTCGGTGCTGGTGCACGAGCTGGGGCACGTCATCGGCCTGGGGCACAGCGACAATTGCGGCGGCACGAGCACGGTCATGGAGTCGTTCATTGACGCCGGCCAGCGCAGGCGCGATCTACAGGCGGCCGAGACCGAAGGACTGAAATTTCTCTACCCCGACGGTTCCGCTCCAGCGCTGCAGATCTATCAACACCAGCGCAATCTACGGTTCGACGCGGTAGCCGGTAAGCTGCCGCCGTTCGGGCAGGACGTCAACGTTTATGCCGCGCGGGGTAGCGCCTGGCGTGCGGCGGTGACCACCTCCGGAGGCGGAAACTGGGTTGTTCTCGATCCGCCGAGCGGCGATGGATCGCCGAACCCGGCTGTTGAGATCGCGGTGGACAGTACGGGGCTGGCTGTGGGCGACTATACGGCTACGGTCACTTTCAACGTGGACGGTTATTCGGGTCCGGGTGTTCCGGTCCAGGTCGCGTTGAGCGTCAAGCCCGCCGTCCAAGGCAGTCAAACGCCTTCGCTCGGCACGGCCGGCATGGTGAGCTCGGCTAACTTTGGCGCGCAGGCGCTGGCGCCAGGCGGTCTGTTTACGATTTTTGGTTCGAACCTGGCGACGACCACGGCAAACGCGGGCAGTGCGCCATTGCCTACGAATCTGGGCGGCACCGAAGTCGTCGTGAACGGCCGGCGCGCGCCGCTGATGTTTGTTTCCCCGACTCAGATCAACGCGCAGTTTCCCGTGGATGGCGAGTTCGGCCGCGGCGGCGTGATCGTGCGCACCGGTCTTGGACAAAGCCTGACGATCTTCATGGAGAGCACCGAGGCCGCGCCGCAACTGTTCACCGACGGCGGACGCGCGATTGCCATCAATCAGGACGGCGCGATGAACTCGGCGACGACCCCGGCACGGGGCGGCTCGCTCGTGACCGTCTTCCTGACAGGCCAAGGCCCGGTGAATCCTCCGGTGGCCAGCGGCCAGCCCGGCCCCTCAGGCCCTCTCGCGGAGGTCACCCTGCCGGTGGTCGCGGAGATTGGCGGGCAGCCGATCGATATTCAATTTCTCGGTCTGGCTCCTGGTTTCGTGGGCTTGGCGCAGGCGAACCTGTGGATCCCGACAGGGATTTCAGGCAACCTCCCCGTTCGCATCACGATTGGCGGCCAGGTCAGCAACACCGGTGTCATCGCTGTCGTGGAATAGCGCCGCGATTGCGTGGTGACGAAACAATGGCGTGGTGATGGGATAGCACGGTAGTGGATAAGAGCTTGGAGTAAGCGGCATGAGAGTAAGCGATATGAAGAAACTGGCAGCCCCCTTTCTGCTCGCGCTCGCGTTGGCGGCGCCGCTTTCAGCCAACAGCACTCTGCGTGTGGATTTTAGGCAACTGAGCCACATGGCTGAGCGGGTTGTGGCCGGCCGCATCACCAATATCACTGCCTCGCAGGATCCCGACAGCGGCTATATCTACTCGACGGTCACGGTTGCGGTTTCTCAGGCCGTTCCCGCGCAATTGGCGGGCCGTGACTATAGCTTTCGCATGCTGGGCGGCGAGCTTAACGGACGCATTCAGTACATCGCCGACTACCCCAAGCTGCGAACCGGCAGCGAGGTCGTGCTGTTTTTGAACTCCGACACGGCCAGCATGTTCGGCCCGACGATCGGGCTGGGCCAAGGTGTCTTCTTCGTGGAATCCAGCGTTTCCGACAGCGCAAAACGCGTGATGGATCGCTTCGGGCGGCCGGTTCTCGGTATCCGAGAGGCGCGGCTGATCCGTGGCGTGCCCCGCATCGACGATCCCGCCGCCGCGTCGTTGGGCGCTACCAAGAGCAGTCCCGCTCTGTCAGTCGGCGAGTTCTTTGAGCAGATCCGCCAGCAACGCGCGCTTGCGCCGCTGCAGACCCCGCTGGGGCGGTAGTTGCCCCGGGCGGTAGTTGCGCTATCGCGCTAAAGCGCTTACCCGAATCCCACCGATTTCCCTGCCTTAACAGAGCCAGCCGGGCTTTCACCAGGTACGACACCGTTCAGGTCCGAAAGCGATGCCGTACGTGGTGCGCGACATAAATGTGGAAAGGGAATCACGCGGCGGTTGAGCGGGCTTCCCA